>CALXGG010000079.1 GCA_944387785.1 uncultured Oscillospiraceae bacterium
TGCTGGGGGCGGTGTTCGGCGCCACCAGCTTTGCCCAGTGCTTCGGCATGGACGCCTTCGGAACGGCCCTGATGGGCCTCAATCCCCTGGCCACCTTTATCACCTGCCTGCTCCCCCGGATCCTCATCGGCGTGGTGGCGGGCTGGCTGTACCGCCTGCTCCACCGGTGGGACCGCGCCGGCGTGTGGTCCGCGGTGGTCACCTCGGTGGCGGGGTCCCTGACCAACACGGTGTTCTTCGTGGGCATGGTCATCGCCTTCTTCCAGAGCTCCTACTTCGCCGGCAGCGGCGTGTGGGACATCATCCTGCTCTTCTTCTCGGTGAACATCCCCCTGGAGGCGGTGGTGTGCGGCGTGCTGGGCGGCGCCCTGAGCAAGGCCCTCACCGTCGTTATGAAGGAGTAAGACCCCTTTTCCCTGCGCGGCGCGCCGTCCCCCCGGCCGGGGGGGCGGCGTTTTTTCCCGCCCGGCGGGGGCGGGAGCAGGGGGATCAAATATTAAATTCCGCTGAACCTATGGAAACTCCGGAGAAAATGGTATATACTATCTAGGATTTGACAACAGAAGGGGAGGACGGCACATGGCGCGGCAGATGCTCATGGACAACGTGTATCTCACCCACATCCCGTCGGAGAAGTTCAAGACCGCCTTCTTCAGCGCCCAGCTGGTGATGCCGCTGAGGAAAGAGACCGCGGGGCGCAACGCCCTGCTGGTGAACGTCCTCAGCCGGGGCACCCTGCGTTTCCCGGACATGGGGGCCCTCTCCGCCCACCTGGACCGCCTGTACGGCGCCCGCCTGGAGCCCACGGTCCGCAAGAAGGGGGAGAACCAGGTGTTCGGCTTTGTGGCCAGCTGCGTGGACGAGCGGTTCCTGCCGGGGGAGCGGCTCCTGGAGCCTATGGCGGACCTGCTGGGGGAGCTGTTTTTGAGCCCCGCCACCCGCAACGGGCGGCTCCGGGGGGACTATGTGGACAGCGAGCGGGCCAATCTGGCGGATCTGATCCGCAGCGACATCAATGACAAGCGCCTCTATGCCGCCCGGCGGCTGCTGGAGGAGATGTGCGCCGGGGAGCCCTACGGCCTCAGCCGCCTGGGCACCGCCCGGGAGGTGGAGCGGATCTCCCTCCAGCGCCTCAACAGCCACTACCAGGCCATCCTGCCCGCCGCCCGGCTGGAGCTGTTTTACTGCGGCGCCGCCCCGGAAAAACGGGTGGCCGGGGCCTTTACCCGGGCCTTTGCGGCCCTGCCCCGGCAGGGGGCTGTGGAGCCGGCGGCCACCACCCGCCGGCCCGCCCCGGAGCAGTGCCGGGTGGTGGAGGAGACCATGGACGTGGGCCAGGCCAAGCTGGGCATGGGCTTTCGCACCGACAGCCGGGACATGCCCGCCGTCATGGTCATGAACAGCATGTTCGGCGGCACCAGCAACTCCAAGCTCTTCCTGAACGTCCGGGAGAAGCTCTCTCTCTGCTACTACGCCGGCAGCACCTACCACCGCTCCAAGGGCCTTGTCACCGTGTCCTCGGGCATCGAGGCGGCCAACTATGAGCGGGCGGTGGCGGAGATCCTGGCCCAGCTGGAGGCGCTGAAGGAGGGCCGGTGGGAGGACTGGGAGTTCCAGGGAGCCAGGAGCTCCCTGCGCAACAGCCTCCTCTCCCTGGAGGACTCCGCCGCCGGCCTGGAGGACTTTGCGGTGGGCCAGGCGGCGGTGGGCGGCGACGAGTCCATCCCCCTGCTGCTGGAGGCAGTGTCCGCCGTCACGCCGGAGCGGGTGCGGGAGGCGGCGGCCAGCCTGCAGAGCGACACCATTTACTTCCTGAAGGGAAAGGAGGCGTAGCCATGGAGACGCGGGAATACCCCCGGCTGGGGGAGACGGTCTCCCGGCAGACCCTGGCCAACGGCCTGGAGGTCATGGTGGTCCACAAGCCCTACCACGCCAAGTCCTACGCTTTTTTTGCCGTCCGCTACGGCGGCATGGACATGCGCTTTTGCCGGGACGGCCAGTGGCGGGACACCCCCGCCGGCATCGCCCACTATCTGGAGCACAAGATGTTCGACACCCCCCAGGGCAACGCCCTCCAGGAGCTGGCCAAAAACGGGGCGGTGGAGAACGCCTTTACCTCCGGGTCCATGACGGCCTACTACTTTGAATCCACCGAGCACTTTTACGACAATCTCCGGATCCTGCTGGACTTTGTCTCCGTCCCCTGGTTCACCGAGGAGAGCGTGGCCAAGGAGCAGGGCATCATCGCCCAGGAGATCCGCATGACCGAGGACGACCCGGAGTGGCGGGTCTATGAAGGACTCATGGCGTGCCTGTACCGGGAGAGCCCCGTCCGGGTGCCGGTGGCGGGGACGGTGGAGAGCATCCGCGCCATCACCCCCCAGCTGCTCTACGACTGCCACCGCGCCTTCTACACTCCCGGGAACATGGTGCTGGTGTGCGTGGGGAACATGGAGCCGGAGCGGGTGGCGGCCATCGCCGGGGAGGTCCTGCCGGCGGAGCGGGGGGAGGAGATCCCCCGCTGCTACGGCCGGGAGGAGGGCCCCCTGCCCTGCTGCAAGGAGAAGGAGCTGGCCATGGAGGTGTCCATGCCCCAGTTCCTGGGGGGCTACAAGTGCCGCCCCTGCGGCGGCGGGGAGGCGCTGCTGCGCCGCAGCATCATCGGCGACATGGCCTGCGACGTCCTCTTCGGGGACAGCAGCCCCCTCTATACCCGGCTCTATGAGGCGGGGGAGATCAACGGCAGCCTGGGCGGCAACTTCGACATCATGCCCGGGGCCGCCTACCTCTATGTGGGCGGCGACGCCCGGGACCCCCGGAAGGTGTTCGCCGCCATCACGGCGGAGGCCCGCCGCCTGGCGGAGGAGGGCATCGACGAGACATTTTACCAGCAGATCCGCCGCGCCGCCTACGGCCAGGCCATCCGCAGCCTCAACTCCTTCGAGAACATAGCCGTGGGCCTGGGGGAGGGCTGCTTCCGGGGCTTTGACTACTACCGTCTCCCGGAGGTGTTCGACTCCGTCACCAAGGCGGACGTGGAGGCCTTCCTGGGGGAGGAGCTCACGGAGGAGCACGCGGCTATTTCCATCATCCGTCCCCTGGACGGGCGGCAGGCGGAGGACGCCTGAGGCCCGGGGCGGCAATATTCCTGAGGAGGAAGTATTTATGTACGCAAGAAGCGACATGCCCATCAGCTTTCCCGGCCTGTTCGGGGACTGGGAGTTCAACCCGTCCCCGGTGGCCATCAATATCGGCAACGGCATCTACTGGTACGGTATCATCATCGCCCTGGGGCTGATCCTGGCGGTGCTGTTTTGCAGCTGGCGCTCCAAGGACTACGGCCTCACCGAGGACAACGTCTACGACATGATCATCTGGCAGATCCCCCTGTGCATCATCGGCGCGCGGCTGTACTATGTGCTCTTTTATCTGGACCTCTACCGCAACCCGGACGGCAGCCTCAACTGGGGGAAGATGGTGGCGGTCTGGGACGGGGGCCTTGCCATCTACGGGGCGGTGATCGTGGCGTTTTTCGTCCTGATGATCTTCTGCCGGAAAAAGAAGCTGTCCTTCGGGGCCTTCGCGGACCTGGGGGTCATGGGCCTGCTGATCGGCCAGGCGGTGGGCCGCTGGGGCAACTTCATGAACCGGGAGGCCTTCGGCGCCGAGACCACCCTGCCCTGGCGGATGCGGCTTTGGACCTCCGCCACGGAGTACATCGAGGTCCATCCCACCTTTTTCTACGAGAGCCTGTGGAATGTGGCGGGCCTTTTGCTGATCGTGTTCCTGGTGTCCAAGGCCCGTACCTTCGACGGGGAGAACACCTGCTTTTATTTCATCTGGTACGGCATCGGCCGGGCCTGGATCGAGGGCCTCAGGACCGACAGCCTGTACCTCTTTGACTGGACCCTCTTCGGCCAGCCCATCCGGGTGTCCCAGGCCCTGAGCGTGGTCCTGGTGGTGGGGGGCTTTATCGCGCTGATCATCGGCAAGCGCCGCCACCCCCACGGCCGGGAGGCCCTGTTCGTCACGAAGCAGGCGGCCCTGGCGGCGGCTGCCGCCGCGGCGGGGAGCGACGCCGGGGAGGCGTCTGTACCCAACGCCGGGGAGGACGTGCCCGGGGCGGAGGACGCCGCCGGCCCGGCCCCGGAGGACGGGGCGCAGGACGGCCCGGCGGACGAGCCCCTGGATCGGGAAAAGGAATAACGGCGCGGCGCGGCGGGCCCCGGGTGTCTCCCCGGGGCCCGCCGTTTTGCGCCCTATTTCCACAGATGGACCACCCCGGCGTCCTGGAGCTGCTTGACCAGCAGCAGGAGGACGGGGAACAGGATCATGCCGCCCACCCCCAGGAACCGGAAGCCCACATACATGGCCAGCAGGGCGGTGATGGGGGGCAGGTCCGCCTGGCCCGCCAGCAGCCGGGGCTCCACCAGGGAGTGGGTGAGGGTGGCGGCCCCGTACAGGGCCAGCAGGGCCAGGGCCAGGCCCGTGTCCCCCAGCAGCAGGGCCAGCAGGGCCCAGGGGATCAGCACCGCCCCCACCCCCAGCACCGGCAGGGCGTCCACCAGGGCGGTGAAGGCCGCGGCCAGCAGGGCGAAATCCAGGCCCATCCAGGTGAAGCCCGCCAGCAGCAGCAGGAAGGTGATGAGGATCAGCAGCAGCTCCGCCCGCATCCACTTGAGGATGGTGGAGCGGCAGCAGTGGGCGGCCCCCCGGCAGCGGGCCTGCCAGCTCTCCGGCAGCTGCCGTTTGAGGAAGCCCAGGATGGCGGGGTAGGAGAGGCTGGTGAAGTACACCGCCAGCACGGTGGTCACCAGGAACAGCCCCGCCCCGGGCAGGGCGGAGAGCAGGGCGGAGGCGGCCTCCATCACCCAGCCGCTGACCGCTCCCGCCAGGGAGGGCCCCTCCTCCATCAGCTGCAGGGCCATGCCGTCCAGGGCGGAGCGGAGGAACACCGGGCAGGCGGCGTACCAGGAGTCCACCCGGTCCAGCATGCCGTTCCACAGCCGGGGGAACTGGGCCATGGCCTCCGGTAGGCGGCTGGACCAGGCCTCCAGCTCCGCCGCCAGCCGCAGCAGCAGCGCCGCCGCCCCGCCCCCCAGGGTCAGGAGCAGCAGGGTGGTGACCACCGCCGCCGCGAAGGACCGCCGGACCCGGAGCCGCCGCCGCAGCCGCTCTACCAGGGGCTCCACGGTGGCCGCCAGGGCCAGGGCGATGAGGAAGGGCAGCAGGGCCAGCAGCAGCCAGCGGAAGAAAACATACAGTCCCCCCAGCCACAGAAGGACGGTCACTGTCCGCTTGAAAAAGACATTCGCTTGTGACATATGGATGAAATGCACCTCTTTCCGGCGGGTCGAAGGGGAAAGTTTGTGGAAAATTGCTGTATGATTTTGGTTGTAACTGTCAGCGGGGTGTGGTAAAATAGCACCACACAAGGACATATGGCCGCAGGAGGAATACAGATGGGCGTGAAGACAAAGTATTATATCGTGGCGGCGGAGGCGCTGCCGGAGATCTTCATCAAGGTGGCCGAGGCCAAGCAGCGCATGCAGACCGGGGAGGCGGGCACAGTGGGGGAGGCCACCCGCCAGGTGGGCATCAGCCGCAGCGCCTTCTATAAATACAAGGACGCGGTGCAGCCCTTCAACAACATGAAGGCGGGCCACATCATCACCTTCTACGCCATGCTGAAGGACAACCCCGGCGTACTGAGCAACGTACTGTCTATTTTTGCCGGGAGCGGCGCGAATATACTCACCATCAACCAGAGTATCCCCACCAACGGCTGCGCGGCGGTGACCATCTCGGCGGAGACGTCGGAGATGGCGGAGAGCCTGGAGGGCCTCATCGGCCGGGCGGCGGCGGTGGAGGGCGTCATCAAGTTTGAGATCCTGGCGGGCTGAGCCGCCGGGGAGAGGAGACGAGAGACATGGCGAATGTTGCGATCATGGGATTCGGGACGGTGGGCGGCGGCGTGGCGGAGGTGCTGCGGATGAACGGCGCCGCTATCGCCGGAAAGCTGGGGGAGCCCCTTACCCTTAAGTATATTCTGGACGTGCGGGACTTATCCGCCACCCCCTACGCCGATAAGGCGGTAAAGGACTTTGCCGTCCTGGAGAACGACCCGGAGCTGGACGTGGTGGTGGAGTCCATCGGCGGGGCGAAGATCGCCCTGGAGTTCACCCGCCGGTGCCTGCTGGCGGGCAAGCATGTGGTCACCTCCAACAAGGAGCTGGTGGCCACCCACGGCCGGGAGCTGCTGGAGATCGCCCGGGAGAAGAACGTCAACTACCTCTTCGAGGCCAGCGTGGGCGGCGGGATCCCGGTGCTGCGGCCCCTGTTCCAGTGCCTGGCGGGCAACCAGATCCAGGAGATCGCCGGCATCCTCAACGGCACCACCAACTACATCCTCACCCGGATGGTGAAGGACGGCGCCGATTTTGCCGACGCCCTGAAGGAGGCCCAGGCCAAGGGCTACGCCGAGGCGGACCCCACCGCCGACGTGGAGGGCCTGGACGCCGGGCGGAAGATCTGCATTTTGTCGGACCTGGCCTGGGGCCATGAGGTGCGGCCGGAGGCCATCAGCATCCAGGGCATCAGCGCCATCGACCTGAAGGACGTGGCCATCGCCAGCGGCGCGGGCTACCGCATCAAGCTGCTGGGCCGGGCCATGAAGCTGGAGGACGGGCGGCAGGCGGCCTTCGTCTCGCCCCACCTGGTGCCGGAGAGCAGCCCCCTGGCCAGCGTGGACGATGTGTTCAACGGCATCATGATCCGGGGCAACGCCGTGGGGGACGTGATGTTCTACGGCCGGGGCGCCGGCGACCTGCCCACCGCCTCGGCGGTGCTGGGGGACGTGCTGGACGCCCTGGCGCACCGGGAAAAGCGCCGGGACCTGGGCTGGAGCCGGGAGGCGGACCTGGTGGACCTGGAGAGCGGGCTGCCGCTGTACTGGTACCTCCGGGGCGAGTTCACCGCGCCGCCCAGCGGTGAGCCTCTGGCGGAGGGGGCCGTCATCGTAGGCCCGGTGTCCCGGCGGGAGGCGCGGGTCCTGGCCGCCCGGGTGGGCGCCAAGACCATGCTGCCCGTGCTGCGATAACCACCGCCGGCGGCGGCGACTATAATAGTGTGTACCAAAATTTTTCCATAGAAGGGGAGTACCCAGATGAGTTTGATTGTACAGAAATTCGGCGGCAGCTCCGTCCGTGACGCCCAGCGGATCATGAACGTGGCGGGGATCATTGCCGAGACCTACCGGGCGGGCAACCAGGTGCTGGTGGTCCTGTCCGCCCAGGGCGACACCACCGACGACCTGATCGACAAGGCCAAGGAGATCAACCCCAAGGCCTCCAAGCGGGAGATGGATATGCTGCTGTCCACCGGCGAGCAGATCTCCATCGCCCTGTGCGCCATGGCCCTGGAGGGCATGGGCCTGCCGGTGGTGAGCCTTGCGGCCTGGCAGGTGGGGATCCACACCAGCAGCGCCTACAGCGACGCCCGGATCAAGAAGATCGACCAGGAGCGGATCCGCCAGGAGCTGGATAAGAACAAGATCGTCCTGGTGGCGGGCTTCCAGGGGGTCAACCGCTTCGACGACGTGACCACCCTGGGCCGGGGCGGCTCCGATACCAGCGCCGTGGCCCTGGCCGCCGCCTTCCACGCGGACCTCTGCCAGATCTACACCGACGTGGACGGGGTGTACACTACCGATCCCCGTCTGGCGCCCGGCGCCCGGAAGCTCCAGGAGATCACCTACGACGAGATGCTGGAGCTGGCCAGCCAGGGGGCCCAGGTCCTCCACAACCGCAGCGTGGAGCTGGCCAAGAAGTATCAGGTGAATATGGAAGTCGTGTCCAGCTTGGAGCGTAAGCCCGGCACGAAAGTCAAGGAGGTAGCAAAAATGGAAAAGACCAATATCGCCGGCGTGGCGAAGGATACCAGCATCGCGCGGATCGCCGTGGTGGGCCTGGCCCACAATCCCGGCGTGGCCTTCCGGGTGTTCTCCGTGCTGGGCAAGGCCCACATCAATGTGGACGCCATCATCCAGTCCATCGGCCGGGGCGAGAGCAAGGACATCAGCTTCACCCTGCCCCGGGCGGACGTGGAGGAGGCGGTCCGGGTCCTGGAGGACGAGAAGGCGTCCCTGGGCTTCGACCACCTCACCGTGGAGGACAAGATCGCCAAGGTGTCCATCGTGGGCGCCGGCATGATGACCACCCCCGGCGTGGCGGCCAAGATGTTCGAGGCCCTGTACGACGCCAACATCAACATCCAGATGATCAACACCAGTGAGATCCGGGTGTCGGTGCTGATCGACGAGGAGGACGCGGTGCCGGCGGTCCGGGCGGTCCATGACAAGTTCTTCGGCGACGCGGAGTGAGCGGGGACATAAGGATAAAGGAAAACGCCCTGTACGGAAATCCGTACAGGGCGTTTTTTATCATGGCGTTCAGGGCTGGGGGCGTGGCCGGCGCTTTTCCAGCAGCCGCCGGATGGCGGTCTCCGTGGTGACGAAGAGGGCCAGGTGGGCGGCCAGAAGGGCCAGGCCCACCCAGAAGCCGGCCTGGGCGGCGTCCAGCCGGTCGGAGAGGCCCTGGGCCGCCGGGGAGAAGGTGAAAAAGGCCAGGAGATACCCCAGCAGCAGCGCCCCGTGGGCCAGGCCGCCCAGCAGCAGCACCCGGCGGCAGCGCCCGGCGTGGAGGGCCCAGAGGTAGAGGCCGGCGCCTGCCAGCAGCAGCGGCCACATCAGCCGGATCCCCCGCAGGCCCCCGTCCCCGGTGAGGAACCAGGGCAGCAGGGTGGGAAGGAAGCAGCAGAGGAGGAAGCTGGAGAGCAGCATTTTCCTCCTGTCAAGCCGGATGGACACGAAAACAACTCCTTTCGCCGGGGGGCGGCACTCAGTTGAGGAAATCCTTCAGCTTCTTGCTCCGGCTGGGGTGGCGGAGCTTCCGCAGGGCCTTGGCCTCGATCTGGCGGATCCGCTCACGGGTGACGTTGAACTCCTTGCCCACCTCCTCCAGGGTGCGGGTGCGGCCGTCCTCGATGCCGAAGCGGAGCTTGAGGACCTTCTCCTCCCGGGGGGTGAGGGTGCTGAGGACGTCCACCAGCTGCTCCTTGAGGAGGGTGAAGCTGGCGGCCTCGCTGGGCTCGCTGGCCCCCTCGTCGGGGATGAAGTCGCCCAGATGGCTGTCCTCCTCCTCGCCGATGGGGGTCTCCAGGGAGACGGGCTCCTGGGCGATCTTCAGGATCTCCCGGACCTT
>CALXGG010000080.1 GCA_944387785.1 uncultured Oscillospiraceae bacterium
CTCCAGCGGAAGGCGGAGCCGTACTCCACCACGGCGTAGGTGTTGTTGCCGAACTCCAGGGTGATAAAGAGCATGTCGTCCTCGTCGCCGAAGTGCTCCCCCTTGTGGGCCACGTTGCCGCCCACCATGGTGGCTTCGGTGGCGTGGCCCATGATGAACTGGATGCAGTCCAGCTCATGGATGTGGTGATAGAGGTGGCCGCCGGATTTGGCGCGGATCTTCTTCCAGCTGACGGACTCCTGCTGCTGCTCCCAGCCGTTGCGGGCGGAGTGGCAGTAGAGCACCTTGCCGATGCGGCCCTCGTTGATCATCTTCTTGGCAAGGCGGACGCCGTTGAAGAAGTTCATCACGTGGCCGGCCATGAAGGTGACGCCATTTTCCTCAGCAGTCTTTACCATCTCATCACAGTCGTGATAGGAGAGGGCAATGGGCTTTTCGCAGAAAACATTCTTATGGTGTTTGGCGGCACAGATTACGGGGTCCTTGTGGAGGTAGTTGGGAGTGGCCACCACGACAACGTCCACATCCTCCCGGCTGCAGAGGGTGTCCAGATCAGTCTCCACCTCGCAGCCCAGCTCCTGGGCGATGGTCTCCGCATTATCCGGATCCAGAATGGCGACCAGCTTTGCCCCGTCCATTTTCTTGATGATACGGCCCAGCTCCGCGCCGAAATAGCCGGTACCCACAATTGCGTAGCCGATGGTCTTCATACTTTTTCTCCTTAATTATACTTATTTTACCGCACCAGCGGCCAGTCCGCCGGCAATCTTTTTTTGGATGAGCATAAAGAAGATGACTGAGGGGATCACCACCACCGCTGAGGCGGCCATCATCACGCCCCAGTCCAACACCTCCTGGCCCTCCAGGGATTTCAGCGCCACCGCCACGGTGGCTTTTTCACTGCTGTTGATGAGGATCAGGGAGTAGAGGAACTCATTCCACGCGTTGATGAAGGTGTAGATGGCCACGGCCACGATGCCCGGGGCCACGATGGGCAGGACGACCTTGTAGAAGACCTGTACCTTGTTGGCCCCGTCGATCCGTGCCGCCTCCTCGATGTCGATGGGCACCGTCTGGAAAAAGCCTACCAACAGCCAAATGGCGTAGGGCACAGAGAAGGACATGTACACGACGACCAGACCAATCCGGCTGTTCATCATACCGAACTTGCCCATGATGATGGAGTAGGGGACCGCCAGCAGGATAGGGGGGAACATATAGGTGGTGACCAGCACCCGGGTCAGCTTCTTGCCGAAGCGGGGGAAGAAGCGGACCACGCCGTAGGCCCCCAGGGCGGAGATGGCAATGGCCACCAGGGTGGTGCTGCCGGCCACCAGGATGCTGTTGCCCACGTTCCGACCGAAGTTGAGCTGCTCAAAGACGATCCGGAAGTTTTCAAAGGTGATATGGCTGGGGAAAAAGATGGTGGGGTCACCTGCCAGCTCACTTTTGCTCTTCACGGAGGAGAGCAGGATCCATACCAGCGGGAACGCCGCGATGACGGCCAGTATGGAGAGGTAAACGTAGCTCACGGTGGAGCCGAACCATCCGCGGCGCAGTAATTTTTTTCTGCCCATCGCCTATGCCTCCTTTTCCCATTTGTCCAGAATCCGGAAGTAGAGCGCGCATACCAGCAGCAGGAAGATCAGCAGCAGCACGGTGACGGCTGAGGATCTGCCCAGCATTTTCAGGCCCCAGCCCACATTGTAGGCGTAGATGGGCACCGTTTGGGTCAGCCCCGCCGGGCCGCCGCCGGTGATGAGGTAGATCATGTCGAAGCTGTTGAAGATCCAGATGGTGCGCAGCACGATCAGCAGGCCCATGACGATGCGGATGTGGGGCAGGGTGATGTGGAGGAAGGACTGCAGGGGGGAGGCTCCGTCCACCTGGGCCGCCTCGTACTGATCCCGGGGCACCGTCTGCAGAGCGGAGAGCACGTTCACCATAATGAGAGGGGCGCCGAACCACACGTTGATCATCACCAGCACCGGGAAGGCCAGCGCAGAGCTGCTGAGGAACTGGGGGATGGCGTCGCAGATGCCCAGCTTCACCAGGATGTTGGGGAGGTAGCCGGACACCCCGTTGAGGATCCACTTCCAGGACAGGGCGATGACGATGGAGGGGAATGCCCAGGGGATGATGAGGACGGTGCGGAAAAAGGATTTTCCCTTGCCGATCCGTTCCAGGGCCAGCGCGGCGAAAAAGCCTACCAGGATCTGGAAAAACAGGGAGGTCACCGTCCACTTGATATTGGTCAGGAAGGATGTCCAGAACTCTTTGTCCGTCAGAACAGCGATGTAGTTCTGGAGGAAGACGAACTCGTAGCCGGTTTTGATCAGGTGCTTGGAGGTAAAGCTGTAATAGATACTTGTTACGACCGGGTAAAGCAGCAGCAGCGCCAGCACGGTCAGCGCGGGCAAAATGAAGCAGAAGCTGGCCGCCTGAGCCCTGAGGTGTCTGCTCTTCATCCGCTATGCCCCCTTTCCTTGCGTACGGCGGAACTTTCGTTCCGCCGTACTGCAAAATGTATGGATGATGTTACCCCACGGTGCTGAAAAGGTCGTTGAGCTGATTCTCGGCGGCCTTGGCCGCGTCCTCCACGGCGGTGCCGTTCATGACGATATCCTGGAACATCTCCTCAATGACCCGCTGGGAGGTCAGAAGGCCTGCCTCCGCCCGGGGACCGTACTCCATGCCGATGGAGGTGCTGCCCTCCAGCATCTGGTTGAGGACCTCGTCGGCGTGCTTGAAGTCCTGGACGGTCTGGTTGGACTGGTAGACCTCGCTGTCGGTGACGCCCTTGATACCGGACATCATGCCCACGGGGACGGACAGCAGGAAGTCCACATAGCGGTCCTCTTCATACATGAACTTGATGAACTCCTTGCAGATCTCGGGGTGCTCGGAATTCTTCCAGACCACCAGGGGGGTGGTGTTGGTCTCGCAGCCCACGGCGGGGTCATCCGCGCTGACCCGGGGGATGGGGGCGCAGTCGATGTACTCCATGAGGTCGGGGCGGTTGGTCTCCACGCCGCTGATATGGAAGCCGGTGTTGAAGTCAAAGGCCAGCTTGCCCTGGTAGTACAGAGTGGCCTCGTCCAGGGTGTTGTAGTTGATGGCGTCAGCGGGGGAGCAGTCCTCAAAGACCTTCACCCAGTACTTGATGCCCTCAATGGCGGTGGGACTGGTGAGGTTGGCCTTGCCGTCCTCGGTGATCAAGGTCTCACCGGCGCTGCGGACATAGAGGTGGAGCCAGCGGGTGGCCAGCATATCATTGGTTCCCATAGGCATGGCCGCGCCGTACACCGCACCGTTCTCGCCGTCAGTAATGATCTTGGCGGCCTCGTACATCTCCTCCCAGGTTTCGGGGACCTCCAGGTTGTACTTCTCTAACAGATCCTTGCGGTACCACATGGCCTCGGTGTTCAGGTAGAGGGGGGCACCGTAGCACTGACCATCCTCCGCGGTCATCTCCCGCAGGGCGTTCTCATAGAATCTGTCCCGACCCACCTCGTCGATGAGGTCGTCAAGAGGGATCACCGCGTCAGCGTCGATCATCTCCACCAGCTGGGAGGCAATAGTGCTGCTGATGTCCGGCACATTTCCGGAGGCGAGGCCGGTGGTCCACTTGGTGTAGAAATCCGCCCAAGAGAATGTCTCAATGGTGATGTTGACCTTGGGGTGCAGTTCCATAAACTCATCGGCCGCCGCCTGAATTTTCTCCATGCGGGGGCCCTGGGTGAAGGAGTGCCAGAAAACGATGTTGCCCTCCAGCTCGCCGCTGTCTGCTGCGTCGGCATCTCCCTGGTCTGCGCTGCTGTTTGCCTGATTGTTCGTTTGGTTGCCGGTGTTGTTGCCGCCGCAGCCGGTCAGAAGGCTCAGCAGCAGGAGCCCTGCCAGAAGGGCCGCCAAGAGTCGGTTCTTTTTCATGTCGCTTCTCCTCTTCTTAAATAATATGTGACCGCAAGACGCCACACGAAAACGTCTTACGCATCGCCCTGTTCCGCCCCACGCGGAGGCGCGGCCTGGGGGCCGGCTTCCCGGGGGCCCTGCTCCGGCCGGGGACCGCGCTGGGGGCGGGGCACAGCCGGTTCCTTGCGCGATACAGTGCATAAATGCAAGAGGACATGCAATTCAGACAATGAATCGTTATAGTGCACAAATAATGTGCACTATTTTTGTGCTTTTTTGTTTATCTGATTACATTATAAAGGATTTTTTGCAAATTACCAGATAAAAATCAGATTATTATTAGCATAAAACAAGCATTTTTTGGAAATTTTTAATTTGCCGATATGCAGCGTATTCATTCAAAGAGGAAAAGCGGCGCCGGGCGGAGGAGGACCGCCTGGCGCCGGCGCCGGTGCGTTTGCCCTGCGGACAGCAAAAAACCGCAGGGACCCATGGCGGGTCCCTGCGGTTCAAAAAATATGTGCCGGCAGATGGGCGGGGAACAGGGGGCCGGGAGAAAAGCGGCCGCATGCCTGGGCGGCCCGCTATTTCCGCGCCTCCTTCCGATACTGGTCGGGGGAGATCCCGAATACGGATTTGAACACCCTGGCGAAGTAGTTCTGGTCGTTGAAGCCCAGCTCGTAGGCAATGGTGGACACCCGCTTGTTGGTGGCCAGCAGCTTTCTGGCGGCGGTCACCATGCGCAGCTCCTTCATGAACTCAAAGGGCGTCTTGCCGGTGTGCTCCTTGAAAAGCCGCCGCAGGGAGCTGTCGCTCAGCTCCGTCATCTCGCAGAGGAGCCTGGTGTCGAAGGGCTTTGACGGGTTGGCGATCAGGTAGTCCACCACCATCTCGATCCTGGCGTCCCGCTTGATACGGTTGGAGCTGGTGGCCCGCCTCCGGGATGCCTCGATGGAGGGATCCCACTTCGGATCGGCCAGAACGGTGTGTTCCATGCTATCCCCGGAGACGACTGGCGAACCGGAGTCGTCCTGATCCAAGTTTGTCTGCTCCACCACCCACGCGATGATCAGCTCCAGGTTGCCGCGGATGTGGAAAAGCCTTGCAATACTGTCCCCCTTGGCGTAGTTGTACACCTCGTTGAACCGCTGGAAGATGGAGCGGTCCGGGTCGTCAATCAGCTTTTTCAGGTGGTAGAAGTCTGTCAGCAGATCGTTGTCGTTGATTTTGACGGTGGTGGTGAAGCGGATACTAATGAAATCCAGCTCGTCCCCTACGGCATAGCACTCCAGCCTGCAGCCTTCGGGAATATAGCAGATCTGGTTTTCCTTTACCTCAAATTTCTGACCGTCGATGATAAAGATGCCCTTGCCTTTTACCACATACCGGAGCATGGAATAGGGAATGTAAGATTCCGGAAACACCCACGCCTTCTTGAATTCGTAGTAATCCACATACAGAAAGTTGAAACGCAAGGTCGTAAAGAATGTTTGCTCGATGTTCATCCGTGCTCTCCCCCTCCCCAAAATGTGGAAAACGCCGAGAATACGGCCCGCAATCATCTGACAAGCCATTCGTGCCAGATCCGGGAAGGATCCAGCTTGGGTGGTTTATCGGAACAGCTCCATGCTGATCTTGATAACACATTTTCTGCTGGTGGCAGGCGCGTCACCCAACATCAGGCCGGGGCGATGGGCATCCCAAGGGAAGAATACAGCGAAGAACCCTTCCCGGGCGATGAGGAAGCTCTCATCCACGGCGGATTCCAGAAAAGAAATATCGTTCTGGGGGCGGGCCTCACAGATGGCTTCCTTGCCAGTATAGGCGGATACGCCAATTTTCTCGCCTCCCTCAGGCCAGTAAAAAAGATCGGCGTATTTCTCGTGAATCTCCGGATGAGACCCTTCAAAAGGATGTGTAGTCATATCCATAACGTTCATAAAAATGTGGTCGCCATCTATGTTATGACGGCCTAGAGAAAGCGCCATGACATCCGTATTTTTAAGGTATTCTAAGGCTTTTTGAATGGCAGCGGGGTATACACAACAGTTTTTTCCTCCATCAAGTCTGGCAAAAATCATGAAATCCGCTCCTTTTATTGTATTAAAGGCTTCACTTTTGCCCTTTAATTATAAATTATCGTAAACTACCGTCGAATGTCAAGCAGTTTCAAAGAGAGAACTGGTGGTATGAAGAAGAAAATATCCTGCCAACTATACATGGGGCAGGATTGTGACACGCATCAGACCCCGCCGCTCCCGGCGCTGGGCATATTCCAGAATATCTCTGGCATTGCTGGCAGTATGCCAGACGTAGGCAATTAGATGGGAGCTGTGGGCCACCATGTAGCGGTTGGCCTTGACGATGGCGGCCCGATGGGGCGTATCCTCCATGCCCGGCGGGTAGAAGGTGCCGTTATAACCCTTTGGGGGCACAATGGGCCGGTCATAGGGATGATAGGGCAACAGCAGAAGCAGCGTCACCTCCGGGTGGCGCTTTTTTGCGTCTATGACGGCCCTGGCCGCCAGCGCGTCAAAATGCCCGTAATGGCCTACAACAAAAGAACTTACACCGTATTCCGTGATGTGCCGCTCCACCTCGTCCAGCAGCAGGGGCAACAGCGCATCCGGGGCCTCCCGGTGGCCGATGAAGAAGCAAGTGTTGGTTTGCATATCCATCATCCTCTCTAAGCATAGGCAATATTGCCTATAACGGTATGAACCTATTATAGGCAATAATAGAAATATCGCAAGAGAGAGGAGGACTGCTGGGTGATTTCCTATGCACCACTTTGGAAAACGATGGAGAAACGCGGTGCAACCACCTACACCTTGCAGGTCATGGGCGGCATCAGCAGTTCCACCATTCGCCGCATGAAGGCTGGGGATTCGGTGTCTACCAATACATTGGAATCACTATGTAAAATATTGGATTGCACTTTGGCGGATATTGTTGAATATCTGCCTGATGAAGATAGTAAGTAAGCCGATGGAACAGGAGGAAACCTGACCATCGGCTTTTTTTGTCCCAACTTGGGACAGATTTCCGGCTCAGTAGGTGGGACATCCGAATCCGTAGATCACCGGGCTGTCTATAGGATAGCTGTTTTGCCGGCAGGCGTCGCCGGAGTTTCCCTCCACGGTGTAGATACGGCTGCTTTCCACCCGTTCCACGATGCCCACATGGTCGGTAAGGCCGTCTCCCTCCCAGTCGAAGAAGATGATGTCCCCAGGCCGCGGCTCATAGCCGCCGTCCTGCCACAGATCACGATTCCTGAACCAGTTGGAGCCCTGAATGCAGCCGGCAAACCTTGGGATTACCCCTGCCTCGATATAACCACATTCATTGGCGCACCAGGATACAAAGCAGGCGCACCAGTCCACATGGGAGGAAAAGCCGTACCAGGACCAGTAGGGGTTGCCGCCAATGTTTCCTACCTGGGACAGGGCGATGGCCACAAGATCACCGTCCCCTTCTGTGATGCCGTAAAGGGCCTGGAGCCAGAGACTGTTATTTTCATCGTCCAACAGCTCCGCCAGCATGTCCCGCTGATCCTGGTCAAAGACGTATATGTCCGCCATTTCATCCGGGGTCTTGTGGCTGACGGTGATATGGAGGTATGTCCGGGTGACAGAGGTCTCGGTATCCTCCACCACCAGCTCGGTCCGATCCTCCGTGAAAAACGTGACTTCGTGCATCTGCCAGAAAATATCCTTCAGCAGATCCAGTTTTTCGCTGTCCATGGTGGCGACATCCCGGGCATGATCCGGGTCGGTGGTGGCCTTGACAGCGTATACCGCCAGCACCTCCTTCCACAGGGCCCGGGAGCCGGACATCTCCAGCACATCGTAGGTATGAGCTGCCTTGATCTCATCCAGCCGCTCCTGATAATCGGCGTTGATCTCCTCCATGGCGGTGCGGATGGTCTGGTCGGCGTCCTTGCCGGAAAAGAAGATGCCGAAGGGTGAGGCGACAACGGCCCCCACCAGGAGAATCCCACACAGGATCAGCAGCAGCGCCCCGCCGCCGATCAGCCCCGCCAGGGTGCCGACGAGGGAGGTGGCCGCGTGGGCGATTGCCTGGGGCGCTCTTTTTCCCAGGTCGGCCATGGTTCTGGTCATCTGTTTGGCCCGGTTGACCGCTAACTGCCGCGCTTTGCTCCGGGCCGTTCGGTTCACCGCCGGTTTTGCTGCTCTGTCAACAGTTCTCGCACGGTTTGCCGCCTTTGGCCCTGTGCCGGAGGCGGCTTTTGCCTTTGATGCAGCGGAAACTCCCGGCAGTCTGACGCTCTCTGCCGCCTGACTGGTTTTGATGGCCGGGGCCGGGTAAGCGGACCTATCTTTCAGTACAGCGGCGGACTGTCCCGGCTCTGCCGGAGTGTAGAGCCTTTGCCGGGAGATCATGAGAGGCCGGTCAGCTGGTGCCTGTGTTTCAGCGGTAAGCCGTTCCGAGGTGGGGGGATCCGGCGAAACGCGGTGGGGCACGTCAGGAAAGACCTCGGAGGGAAAGGTCGGCATATCTGCGGCGGATGCTGATTGGGGTTCCGGCTGTGTAGCGCCCCTGAGCGCCCGCTTTTTCTGTTCCTGGATGGTTGACTGCTTCATCCGCTCTCCGGGAGAAGGGGCGCTGGAGAAGGTCTGTGTTTCAGCACGAACTTCTGTGGGGAGAAGGGCATCTGACGAGGGAATTTTCTCCCGATACTTCCGCGCCGGCCTCTCCCGGAGTGGGATCCGCTTCTTCCGGGGAACAAAGGAGGGTGTCTCCCGGGCCGAAAAAGACTGCCGGGTCTCCGCTCCAGGCTCTGCGCCTCCGATACAGAGGGATTCACCCGTTTTTTGGACCGCTGTTTGTTGCATTGCCTCTCCGGGAGGCGGCGGAGCGGTATCAGGCTCTGTTCCTGTTTCCTCCCCACGGTCTGTCTGACGGTGTTGCCCCATGGCCCGGTAAACCTGACCCGTGCCCTTGACGACGACGGATAAAGCGGCAGAGGCAGCGTCGGCGGCATAGTCCTCCACCTGTTCTGCAGCAGAGGCGGCAGCGCCCGATTCTCGTTCCCACTGTTGTCTGCCCTGTTCCCTTTGATAGCGGTTCTTCATCTGCTTCTGCTGCCAGCGGGTGATGTCTGTCTCCACGGCCAGGATGCGGCTCTGGATCTCCTTCACCGCCTCGTCCGTGGGGATGGGAAGGATGTCGATGGACAGCATGAGGTCCCGGGGAAAATCACACAGCTCCGCGATCATATCGTCCCGGAGGTAGGAGGCAAAAGTTCCGGCGGGACAGAATGGAATAGAGCCAGCAGTTCTCTTTTGCTCACATTGCGGTCTTGGTTTGGGCACTCCT
>CALXGG010000081.1 GCA_944387785.1 uncultured Oscillospiraceae bacterium
GATTTTTGATAGCAAAAGTCCGAATAGACCTTAGGATAAGGATAATCTGCATCAAATAAAACCACGACGAATTAAATTCTCTATACAAAAAAGTTTAGAAATGTATTTAACTCGGCGAGTGGGAATGATTTCTTAAGGCCCGGAAAAGCCTGATATGACTGGGCTTTTGAGGGGTTAAGGCCCTTTGTGGCAACGATTTGGCAACACTTTTTCATGATTCATAAAAAGAGAGCTAACTGATTTTGATTCGTCAGTTAGCTCTTTTATTTCCAAAAGATCCTATGCAGTGCCGGCAGAGGACAACGGCGGACCGGGCAAATGCTCGCGCCGCCGTCCTTTTCCCGGGGCGCGTTGTCCCGCCTGGCCTTACGCGCCGAACAACAGCCGCACGGCGAAGGCCGCGGCCATGAAGCCCGCCAGGTCCGCCGCCAGGGCGGCGGGGATGGCGTAGCGGGTGCGGCGGATGCTGGCGCTGCCGAAATAGACGGCGATGGTGTAGAAGGTGGTCTCCGTGCTGCCCAGCATCACCGCCGCCACCCGGCCGATGTAGGAGTCGGGGCCGTGGGCGGCCATGAGTTCGCTGCCGATGGCCAGGGCGCCGCTGCCGCTGACCGGCCGCACCAGCAGCAGCGCCGCGGTCTCCGGCGGGATGCCCAGGGCCGTAAGGGCCGGGGCCAGCAGGTCCTCCAGTACTTCCGTGACGCCGGAGGCCCGCAGCATGTGCACCGCCGTCATCAGCCCCACCAGGGCGGGCAGGATCCGCAGCAGGATCCGCAGGCCCTCCTCCGCCCCCTGGGTCAGAGCGCTGTATACGTCCACCCGCCGCGCCGCCCCGAACAGGGCCGTAAGGGCCAGCAGCAGGGGGACAAGATAGGCTGAAAAATCCATATTTTTCCACCTCTCAGTCCCGCCACAGCCGGGCCAGCAGCTTTGCCGCCAGAAGCCCTGCCGCCACGGAGATCACCGACGCCAGCCACACCGCCGGCAGGATGTCGAAGGCGCTCTCCGCACCTAGGGTGGAGCGGACGCCGGCCACGGTGGTGGGCAGGAGCTGGATGGAGGCGGTGTTGAGCACCACCAGCAGGCACAGCTCGTCGCTGGCCTGGCCGCCGCAGCCCTCCGCCATCCGCTGGGCGGCCTTGATCCCCAGGGGGGTGGCGGCGTTGCCCAGGCCCAGGAGGTTGGCGGACACATTGCCGGAGAGGGCGGCCAGGGTCTCCCTGTCCCGGCAGGCCTGGGGCAGGAGCCGCCCCAGCACCGGCCGCAGCAGGCGGCTGAGGCTGTCCGTCAGGCCGCAGCTGCGCATCACCGCCATCACACCGTTCCACAGGCACAGGATCCCCGCCATGGACAGGCACAGCTCCACCGCCGCGGCGGCCCCCTCCATCGCGGCGGCCCCCACCGCCCCGATGGTGCCCGCGTACAGGCCGTACCCCACCGACAGCGCCACCATCCCCGTCCAGATCCACGCCATTGCCATATCCGCGCCTCCTCCTTGCTCCGGGCACCATGGCCCTCCCCCTATATATACCGGCGGGCCTCAAAAAACATGCGGAAACTCCGCCCGATGGGGGGAGAAACGGTTGACAAGGTTGGGACGGCATGGTAGTCTTTATACAGAATGCGACGAATTTCTACAAATTTCTGGGGATTTTGCGGAGGAGGATGAGACATGAAATCCACCGGCATTGTGCGGAGGGTGGACGAGCTGGGGCGGATCGTGCTGCCCATTGAGCTGCGCCGCACCTTGGATATTGGGGAGAAGGACGCGCTGGAGATCTTCGTGGAGGGCTCCACCGTGGTGCTGAAGAAGTACCGGCCCACCTGCGTGTTCTGCGACAGTGCCCGGGATGTTTTCATTTTCAAAGGGAAGAATATCTGCCCCAAGTGCTTCAAGGAGCTGCGCTCCGCGCCGGTGGACCGGTAAAACAGGGATAGGCGGCGGCGTCCGGGATACGGAGGCCGCCGCTTTCATGCGCCGGGAACGGTTTTCCCCGGCAAAGCGGGGGAAAGAGGGGCGCCCCGGTGTTGCAACAGCGCGGGGGATATGGTACAATACTTCGATACAGAATGGATAACGGAGGGAACGCAATGACGACCGGCGACTTCCAGAGGAAACGGCCTCTGGGGATCTTTCTCAGCTATTTCCGCCCCCATATGGGGCTTTTCCTGTTGGATATGGCCTGCGCGCTGGGCATCGCCCTGATCGACCTGGCCTTTCCCTATGTCTCCCGGATGTGTATGTACGACCTGATCCCGGAGAGCCGGTACCAGGCGTTTTTCGCGGTGATCGCTGTGCTGCTGGCGGCCTATGTGCTCCGCTCCCTTTTGCAGTATGTGGTCTGCTACTGGGGCCATACCTTCGGCGTGCTGGTGGAGGCGGACATCCGCCGGGACCTGTTCAGCCATCTCCAGACCCTGTCCTTCGGCTTCTATGACAAAAACCGCACCGGCCACCTCATGAGCCGCATGACGGCGGAGCTCTTCGACATCACGGAGCTGGCCCACCACGGCCCGGAGGACATCTTCATCTCCGGCGTGACGGTGATCGGCGCCATCGCGGTGCTCTTTACGGTGCAGTGGCGGCTGGCCCTGGTGCTGCTCATCATCATCCCCATCTCCCTGGCCATCGTCACCCTCAACCGCCGGGCCATGTCCCGGACCTCCAAAAAGGTCAAGCAGACCACCGCCGGCATCAACGCGGACATCGAATCCAGCATCTCCGGCATGCGCACCGCCAAGGCCTTCTCCAACGAGGGGGCGGAGAACCAGAAGTTCCTGGGGGCCAACGAGCGCTTCAAGCGCTCCAAGACCGACTACTACAAGGCCATGGCCCGCTTCATGTCCTCCATGGAGTTCTTCCTCTGCGTCCTGCCGGTGACGGTGATCGCCGTGGGCGGCTATCTCATCATGGACGGGAAGATGACCTATATCGACCTTATCACCTTCAGCCTCTATATCAGCACCTTCATCAATCCCCTCCGCAAGCTCTCCACCCTCTCCGAGATGCTGGTCAACGGCTTTGCGGGATTGAACCGCTTTATTGAGCTCATGCGCATCCGGCCGGAGCTGGCAGACAAGCCGGACGCCCTGGAGCTGAAGAACGTCCGGGGAGAGATCGATGTGGAGGACGTGAGCTTTTCCTACGAGCGGGATGACACCGAGGTGCTCCACCATGTGAGCCTCCATGTCCAGCCCGGGGAGACCATTGCTATTGTGGGCCCCTCCGGCGGCGGGAAATCCACCCTCTGTAATCTGATCCCCCGGTTTTACGACGTGGGGGAGGGCCGCATCACCATCGACGGCCACGATGTCCGGGATGTGACGCAGCAGAGTCTGCGCCGCAGCATCGGCGTGGTACAGCAGGATGTGTTCCTCTTTGCCGCCAGCATTATGGAGAATATCCGCTACGGTCGACCCGGCGCCACCACCGACGAGGTGATGGAGGCGGCCCGCCGGGCGGAGATCTATGACGATATCATGGCCATGCCCGATGGCTTTGACACCTATGTGGGCGAGCGGGGGGCTCTGCTCTCCGGCGGCCAGAAGCAGCGCATCTCCATTGCCCGGATCTTTTTGAAGGATCCCCCGGTGCTGATCCTGGACGAGGCCACCTCCGCCCTGGACAGCGTCACCGAGGCCAAGATCCAGCGGGCCTTTGACGAGCTGGCCAAGGGCCGCACCACCCTCATCATCGCCCACCGGCTCTCCACGGTCCGCAGCGCCCACCGGATCCTGGTGATCCGTGACGGCGTTATTTCCGAGGAGGGCACCCATCAGGAGCTGCTGGAGAAAAATGGCGACTACGCCCAGCTCTACCGGACCCAGAATCTCCATGGATAAGCGGGAACTCATTGCCCGGGCGGCCCAGGAGCCGGAGGACCGTCTGCTGCTGGCCCGGGTGCTGGATAAGTACGAGCAGATGGAGCGGCGGAGCATCCCCGCCTCCACCGGTTTCCTCAGCCCACGGGAGCAGGTGATGGCGGTCAGCCTTCTGAATGCCGCCGGCGTCCGGGAGGGCTATATCCTGGACGGCGGCTACGAGGGGGCGGAGCGGAAGGTCCTCTCCTTCCTGCCCGACTGGGCGCAGGAGGATGGGGAAGCCCTGGCCTTCCTCCGGGCCAAGTTCCGCGGGGCGGACAGCACCCTTACCCACCGGGATATCCTGGGCAGCCTCATGGGCCAGGGCATTACCCGGGAGCGGGTGGGGGACATCCTGCTCTCCGACCACAGCGCCGACGTGGTGGTGGCGCCCTCCCTGGCGGAGTTCCTGCTTCAGAACTGGGACAGCGCCGGCCGGGTGGGGCTGGAGGTGTCCCGGATCGGCCGGGAGGAGCTGACGGCCCCCCGGGTGCAGGTCAAGGAGGTCCGGGACACTGTGTCCTCCCTGCGGCTGGACGCGGTGGTGGCGTCGGCCTTTTCCCTCAGCCGGGGGAAGGCTGCGGAGCTCATCGCCGCCGGGAAGGTGGCATTGGACCATGTGCCCTGTGAAAAAGGGGACAAGCCGGTGGCGGAGGGGGCAGTGATCTCCGTCCGTGGCCTGGGCAAGGCTCGCCTGACGGAGTGTGGCAGAGTGACCAAAAAGGGACGCATTGCCCTGACCATAGAGCGCTATGTGTAAAGTGAGGAACAACAGCATGGAACAGCATAAGATCGACCGGATCAACGAACTGGCGAGGAAGCACAAGACGGTGGGGCTCACCGAGGAGGAGCATGCCGAGCGCAAGGCCCTCCACCGGGAGTATGTGGACTCGGTCCTGGGCAGCCTCAAGGGCCACCTGGACAACACCTACCTGGTGGATGAAAAGGGCCATAAGACCAAGCTGAAGAAGAAAGAGGAACGGTAAATGGACGAGTACAGCCAAAGGGGAGCGGGGGAGCAGCGGCCTCCGGTGCGCCGGCCGCCCCAGAAGAAGCCGGACAACAGCGGCTGGTACAGCTGGCCCATCATCATCGTGCTCTTTGCCCTGGGGATCTGGCCCATTGCCCTGGTGCTGCTGTTCATCAACATTTTCGGCGACGAAAAGCGGAAGAAGCAGCCCGCGTCCCAGCGCAGGCCCTCGGCGGAGGCCCGGATGGAGCAGGCTGTGGAGGACGCAGTGGAGCGGGCCAGGGCCAAGGTCAGCGCTGCCGCCTCGGAGAAAAAGACCGAGGCGGCAGGGAAAACGGAAAAATCCGAAAAAAGCGGCAAAAAGGCCAAAAGCGGAAAGAAAGCCGGGAAGCAGGAGGCGAAAGCCCCCGGCAAGCTCCTGCGTGTCATCGGCCTTTGCCTTCTGGCCTGCGGCCTGATCGTGGGCATCGACGCCATCCCCACCCTGATCCAGGGCTACACCTATATCCTGGAGGACCTGTTCGCGGGCATGGGCATGGTGGCCGCCGGCGGCATCATGTGGGGACGGGGCCAGTACCTGGCCCATATGTTCCGCCGTAGCCAGCGGTATATCCTGGCCATCGGGGACGCGGAGACCATGTCCCTCAGCGAGATCGCCAAGCGGGTGAACCGCAGCGAGAAAAAGGCGGAAAGGGAGCTCCAGCGGCTCATCGACAAGGGCTATCTGGGGGAGGACGCCTACATCGACCACCAGCGGGGCTATTTCCTGCACTTTGGCGCCACGGTGGAGGAGGAGACCCCCGCTGCCCCGCCCCCCAAGGAGGCAGAGGAGGGGTATTCCGGTATCCTGCGCAGTATCCGCCGGGCCAATGACCGTATTGCCGACGAGGAGCTGAGCCGGAAGATCGACCGTCTGGAGCAGATCAGCGCCCTGATCTTCAAGGAGGTGGAGGAGCACCCGGAAAAGCGGGATCGGATCCGTACCTTCTTCGACTACTACCTGCCCACCACCCAGAAGCTCCTGGACGCCTACGCGGAGTTTGAGGAGACCGGCGTGGAGGGGGAGCATCTGGGCCAGGCCAAGGACCGCATCGAGGAGACCATGGACGCCATCGTGGAGGGCTTCGAGCACCAGCTGGACGAGCTGTACAGCGCCGACGCCATGGACGTATTCAGCGACATCAAGGTCATGGAGACCATGCTCCACCGGGATACCGCCTCGGCGGCCAAGGACTTCGGCTATACGGAGCGGTCCAAGGTACGGCCCAAGGCGGACGCCGCCGGGACTACCGGGCAGAGCGGGAAGCAGACTGCCGCGGCTCCTGTGGAAACTTCCTCCGGCGGTCCATCCGCCGCGGCTTCCGCGGCCGCGGCCGCTCCGGAGACGAAGCCGGAAGACGGCGGCGGCGTCCAGCTCCAGCTGTGACATGGCAAAAATCCCGGAAAGCGGAATTTCCGCTTTCCGGGATTTCATTATGCTGTCATGGCAATGGGATCAATAGGCCACGCCCCAGATGATATCGGTGGCGCACTCCTTGCCGCAGACGGGGCAGCGGCCGGTGGTGCCGGACTGGTTGAGGGGCATGCACCGGGAGGATACGCCCACCTTGTCCTTCATGGCCAGCTCGCAGTCCAGGGAGCCGCACCACTTGGTTTTGACAAAGCCGCCGTTGTTCTTCTCCAGGATGTCCTTGACCTCCTCCCAGGTCTCGGCGGTGAAGGTGTTGCCCTCCAGGTTGGCCTTGGCCTTGGCGAACATGTTGTCGTGGATGGCGTCCAGCAAGCTCTTCACCGTCTCCTCCAGCTCCGCCAGGGGCACGAAGGTCTTCTCGCCGGTGTCCCGGCGGGCGATGCAGCACTGGCCCTTCTCCATATCCTTGGGGCCGATCTCCACCCGGAGGGGCACGCCCCGCATCTCGTACTCGGCAAATTTCCAGCCGGGGCTCTGCTCGCTGACGTCGATCCTGGAGCGGATGCCGGCGGCCTGGAGGCGGGCGAGAAGGCCCTGGGCGGCGTCGATGACGCCCTCCTTGTGCTGGGCCACGGGGATGACGATGGCCTGGACGGGGGCGATCCGGGGGGGCAGCACCAGGCCGCTGTCGTCGCCGTGGGTCATGATAATGCCGCCGATGAGGCGGGTGCTGACGCCCCAGCTGGTCTGGTGGGGATAGCTGAGGGTGTTATTCTTGTCGGTAAAGGTGATGTCGAAGGCCCTGGCGAAGCCGTCGCCGAAGTAGTGGCTGGTACCGGCCTGGAGGGCCTTCTTGTCGTGCATCATGCACTCCACGGTGTAGGTCTTTTCCGCGCCGTTGAACTTCTCCTTGTCGGTCTTGACGCCCCGGGTCACGGGCATGGCCAGCACGTTCTCGCAGAAGTCGGCGTAGATGTTCAGCATCCGCACCGTCTCCTCCACGGCCTCCTCGGCGGTGGCGTGCATGGTGTGGCCCTCCTGCCACAGGAACTCCCGGTGGCGCAGGAAGGGGCGGCTGGTCTTTTCCCAGCGCAGCACGCTGCACCACTGGTTGTACAGCTTGGGCAGGTCCCGCCAGGAGTGGATGATGTTTTTGTAGTGCTCGCAGAACAGCGTCTCGCTGGTGGGACGGATGCAGTAGCGCTCCTCCAGCTTCTCGCTGCCGCCCATGGTCACCCAGGCGCACTCGGGGGCAAAGCCCTCCACATGGTCCTTCTCCTTCTGGAGGAGGCTCTCGGGGATCAGCATGGGCATGTATACGTTCTCGTGGCCGGTCTTTTTGAACTCGTCGTCCAGCACCCGCTGGATGTTCTCCCAGATGGCATAGCCGTAGGGGCGGTAGATGAACACGCCCTTGATGCTGGAATAGTCGATGAGCTCCGCCTTGGTGCACACGTCGGTGAACCACTGGGCGAAATCCACGTCCCGGGAGGTGATGGCCTCCACCTGCTTTTTATCCTTCGCCATAATATAACTCTCCATTTCTTGTGATGCGTCTATATAAAGGAAGCCGTAATATACCGAACTCCTATTGTATCGGCCCGATGGGGAAATGTCAAGGCAACGTTGCCAAAAGCGGCAGATTTATGGTAAAATACCGCCGCGCAACCCAAAGTTTACACGGTTTTCCCCAAACGCAACGGCAGATCCCTTCCGTTGCGGCCGGTTCCCTGCTATGATCTGGCCACAAAATCCACATGGAGGACAATCAAGATGGCTTTTTCTGAAAACCTGCAATTTTTACGGACCCGGGAGGGCCTCACCCAGGAGCAGCTGGCGGAGCGGCTGGAGGTCTCCCGCCAGAGCGTCAGCAAATGGGAGGGCGGCCAGAGCTTTCCGGAGATGGACACGATCCTGCGCCTGTGCGATATGTTCCGCGTCTCTATGGACACCCTCCTCAGGGGGGACGCCCGGGCGGAGGCCCTTGCGGACACCGCCGGGTACGACCGCTTCATGACGGGCTTCGCCAGGAGGATATCCCTGTCCATCGGGGCCATTTTAGTCGGGGCGGCTGCGATGTCGCTGATGGAAGGATTGGGCGTGCCGTGGATGCTCTATGGAGGGCTGTTTTTTACCATCGTGGCAGCGGCGGTGACAGTAATGGTGGCCAGCGGCATCCAGTACGACAACTTCCGCAAGCGCCATCCGGTGATCCCGGATTTCTACCCGGAGGAGGAACGCCATGCCTTCCACGACCGGTTCGTGTGGTACATCGCCGGTTCCATCGGCGCCATCATCCTAGCGGTGGCTCTTTGCGCCATGGCCTTTTACTTCCTGCCGGAGCGGGAGCCCTACGAGACCTTCGTGGGGGCGGGCCTCCTTCTGGTGGTGTCGCTGGCGGTGACAGTAATGGTCTGGGCCGGAATGACTGAGGAGAAATATAAAATAGAGAAGTATAACCGCACCAACCAGCGGGAGTTCCACCCCACAGAGGGGGAAAAGCGGCGGGATGACCGCATTGAGCGTGCCTGCGGCGTCATCATGGTCCTGGCCGTTGCGGCCTATGTGGCCATGGGGCTGACCATGGATCTTTGGAAAACGGCCTGGTGGGTATTCCCGGTGGGGTTCATCCTCTGCGGCGTGGTCCATGTGGCCTTCGGTCCCCGGGAGGAGGATTAAACGACCGGGATGTAAGAGGCGTGTAAAGGGCATGGAAAGGTTTTCCCGCCCTTTGCGCGCCCCCTTTCTTTTCCGGGGAGAATGTGGTATGATCATAGCGGCCAGCGGGCCGG
>CALXGG010000082.1 GCA_944387785.1 uncultured Oscillospiraceae bacterium
TTCTCGCCGCAGTGCAAATTCGTTGCATTGCTATTTGGTGCGCTGTTTTAGCTTAAACTTGTGTAAACACCATTTAAAATTCCGTAAGGGACTTCCGCCTTGCCAGCGGCGGCGGCCCGTGCTACAATGGAGCCGACAGATCAGCGGGCGGTACGGCCGCGGGGAGGAGGAAGCAGCTGTGACAGCGGAGGAACGCCGGGAGGGCGTACGGAAGGCGCTGGCCCGGTCCAGCCAGCCGGTGAGCGCCGGGGCCCTGGCAAGGGAGTTCGGGGTCAGCCGGCAGATCATCGTGGGGGATGTGGCGCTGCTGCGGGCCGCCGGGGCGGCCATCGACGCCACCCCCCGGGGCTATGTGGCCCGCCGGGAGGACGGGGGCCTGCGGCGGCAGGCGGCCTGCCGCCACACCGCCGCCGACATGGAGCGGGAGCTGGATATCATGGTGGACAACGGCTGCACGGTGCTGGACGTGGTGGTGGAGCACCCGGTCTATGGCCAGCTCACCGGGGCCCTCCACCTGAAAAGCCGCTACGACGTGAAGCAGTTCGTCTCCCGCTGCGCCCAGGCCCGGCCGCTGTCGGTGCTGACGGAGGGGATCCATCTCCACACCCTCCTTTGCCCCGACGAGGCGGCCTGGGAGCGGGTGAAGGAGGAACTGGGGGCGGCGGGGTTCCTGCTGGAGGAGTAGGGCCCGGCCGCCGCCATAGGAGAAGCCCGGGCGGGGCTGTACGGCATCGTACAGCCCCGCCCGGGCTTGCTGCGTTTTTTAGGGTGGCTGGCCTGGGGGAAAGCGGGCCCCGGGGGCTCACTTCCCGCCCCTGGGCCGCCGCCTGCGGCGGCCGTCCGCCGAGGCCATGAGCCGGCCGACGGGCCGGGGATCGGAGGAGAGGCGGCGGACCTTGGGGGGCTGGGGCACAGGTACCGGAGCCTCCGGCAGCGGCGGCGCCTTCCGGGGCTGGGGCACCCTGGCCGGGGCCTGCGAAACGGCGGCAGCGGCCTGGGGCGCCGGCGCTTTCCAGCCGGCGCTGACCCGGGCCGCCAGAGGAACGGGGCGCTCCTTGGCGGCGCTCACCGGGCCGCCCTTTTGGACGGCGTCCCCGGCGGCCTTCTGCCGCTCCGCCCTGGGGGGGCGGGGAGGCCGGACCGCCTTGGGGGTGGCCTCGAAGATCTCCATGGGCCAGGGGTGGGCCTCCACCACCGGCACCTTCTTGCCGATGAGCTTTTCGATGTCCTTGAGGTAGGCCAGCTCGTCAAAATTGCAGAAGCTGATGGCGAGGCCGCTGCGGCCCGCCCGGCCGGTGCGGCCGATGCGGTGGACATAGGTCTCCGGCACGTTGGGCAGCTCGTAGTTGATGACGCAGCCCAGCTCATTGACGTCGATGCCCCGGGCGGCGATGTCGGTGGCCACCAGGATCCGGATTTCGCCGCTCTTGAAGCTCTCCAGGGCCTTCACCCGGGCGCTCTGCCCCTTGTTGCCGTGGATGGCCATGGCGGCGATGCCGCCCCGGCCCAGCTCCTTCACCACCCGGTCCGCGCCGTGTTTGGTGTTGGTGAACACCAGCACGCTGTCCAGGGCCGGGTCCTGGAGGAGGTACTGGAGCAGGAGCTTCTTGTTGGCCTTGTCCACCTTGTAGAGCCGCTGGTCGATGGCCTCTACCGTGGAGGACTGGGGGGTCACCTCCACCCGGACGGGGTCGATGAGGATGGTCTTGGAGAGCTCGGCGATCTCCTGGGGCATGGTGGCGGAGAAAAGGAGGGTCTGCCGCTTTTTGGGCAGCCGGGCGATGACCTTCTTCACGTCGTGGATGAAGCCCATGTCCAGCATCCGGTCCGCCTCGTCCAGGACGAAGGTCTCGATGCCGGAAAGGTCGATGTGGCCCTGGCCGCACAGATCGTTGAGCCGGCCCGGGGTGGCCACCAGCACGTCCACGCCCTTTTCCAGGGCCTCCACCTGGGGCCCCTGTCCCACGCCGCCGAAAATGACGGTGCTGCGGACCGGGAGATATTTCCCGTACAGGTCGAAATTCTCCTTGATCTGGAGGGCCAGCTCCCGGGTAGGGGTCAGCACCAGGGCCCGGATGGGCCGGTGGCTTTTGTCTACCCGGCCGCTGAGCCGCTGAAGGATGGGGATGGCGAAGGCGGCGGTCTTGCCGGTACCGGTCTGGGCGCAGCCGATCAGGTCCCGGCCGTCACGCACCGGCGGGATGGCGGCCGCCTGGATGGGGGAGGGGGCCTCATAGCCCATGTCGTCCACTGCCCGCAGCAGCTGGGGCAGTAATTGTAATTCCTGAAATGTCATAGCGATCCTTTTTTTGCAATAGTTTTGCCTTGTCCGGCGCAGAATATAAAGCATTCTATCACACTTCCCGGCAAAAGGCAAACCCTCTCTGCCGCCGGGGCCGGAGAGGCGGGGCCCCGGCGCAAAAAGGTCCCCGCGGCCGGAGGCCGCGGGGACCGGTCAGATAAGGGAAGGGGCGGTTACTTCTGGCAGAGGGCGGCGGTGTCCATGGCGATCATGAGCTCCTCGTTGGTGGGGATAATGAAGATCTTCACCTTGGAGTCGTCGGCGGAGACAACGGCCTCCTCGCCACGGACCTTGTTCTTCTCCACGTCCATCTTGATGCCCATGTACTCCAGGCCCTCGCAGATCTTGGCCCGCAGGTCGGCGGAGTTCTCGCCGATGCCGGCGGTGAAGAGGATGGCATCCACGCCGCCCATGACGGTGGCGTAGGCGCCGATGTACTTCTTGACCTCATAGATGAACTTGTCCAGAGCCAGCTGGGCGCGCTGGTTGCCCTGCTCGGCGGCGGCCTCCAGGTCACGGAAGTCGGAGCTGACGCCGGAGATGCCCAGCACGCCGGACTTCTTGTTGAGGATATTGAGCATCTCCTTGATGTCATAGCCGTAGCGGCCCATCAGGTACTCCAGGATGGTGGCGTCCACGTCGCCGGAGCGGGTGCCCATGGGGAAGCCGGCCAGAGGCCCGAGGCCCATGGAGGTGTCCATCACCTTGCCGTCCACGATGGCGGCCAGGGAGGAGCCGTTGCCCAGGTGGCAGGAGATCACGCGGCTGTGCGCGGGGTTGCCCAGCATGTCGATGGCCCGGGCGGACACATAGCGGTGGGAGGTGCCGTGGAAGCCGTAGCGGCGCACGTCGTCGTTCTCATAGTACTCGTAGGGGATGGCGTAGATGTAGGCCTTGGGGGGCATGGTCATATGGAAGGCGGTGTCGAACACAGCCACCTGGGGGGTGTTGGGCATGATCTTCTGGCAGGCCCGGATGCCCATGAGGTTGGCGGGGTTGTGAAGGGGGCCCAGGGGGATGCACTTCTCGATGGCGGCGATGCAGGCGTCGTCGATGATGCAGCTCTCGGTGAAGGCGGCGCCGCCGTGGAGCACGCGGTGGCCCACCGCGGCGATCTCATCGGTGGAGGCGATGACGCCGTACTGGGGATCCACCATGATGTCCAGCACGGACTGGATGGCCTCGTTGTGGGTGGGCATGGGGATCTCCCGCACCACGTTTTCACGGCCGGGGACCTTGTGGGTCAGGCGGCCGTCGATGCCGATGCGCTCGCACAGGCCCTTGGCGAACACCTCGCCGCCCTCGGACTCCATGAACTGGTACTTGAGGGAGGAACTGCCGGCGTTGATAATCAGAATTTTCATCAGTCAATTCTCCTATCCTTCCATATTGTCATTGTTTTGTTAATTTTGTTTCCGTACTGTGGCTTGCATTTACAGCAGGAGACGTTTAAAATAGTCACGATTCATATTGTAGACCATTCTTGCCGGTTAGACAACAGTTTTTTCGTAATTTTTTCGGAAAAATTCCTGGCCTGACCGGCCTTTTTGGCTGCGCGGGAGGAGGACGGGCCTATGGCGGTGGCGGGCATCATCGCGGAATACAACCCCTTTCACCGGGGACACGCCTGGCAGCTGTCCGCCCTGCGGGGCCAGCTGGGCCCGGATACCGACGTGGTGGCGGTGATGAGCGGCAACTATGTCCAGCGGGGCGACCTGGCCGTGCTGGACAAGCACGCCCGGGCCGAGGCGGCCCTGCGGTGCGGGGTGAACCTGGTGCTGGAGCTGCCGACCCCCTGGGCCTGCGCCACGGCGGAGCGGTTCGCCCGGGGCGGCGTGGCGGTGCTGGCGGCCACCGGAGTGGCGACCCACCTGGTGTTCGGCAGCGAGTGCGGCGACCTGGACGCCCTCTGGAGCGCGGCTTTGTGCCTGGACGGGGAGGCGTATCCCCTCCTGCTGCGGCAGCTGCTGGCCACGGGGATGACCTTTGCCGCTGCCCGGCAGGAGGCGGTGGGCCGCCTGGCGGGCAGCGGGGCCCAGTGCCTGGAGCGGCCCAACGACAACCTGGCGGTGGAGTACCTGCGGGCCCTGGCCCGGGTGGAGGGGGCGTCGGAGCTGGAGCCGGTGACCTTCCAGCGGGTGGGCGCCGCCCACGACAGCCCGGAGGCGGGGGCCTACGCCTCGGCCTCCTCCATCCGCGGGCGGCTGCTGGCCGGGGACGGGAGCTGGCGGGACAGCATGCCGGCGGAGGCCGCCGGCGTAGTGGACCGGGAGATCGCCGCCGGCCGGGCGCCGGTGTCCCTTTCCCTGTGCGAGCGGGCGGTGCTCTCCCGGCTGCGGTCTATGGCGGAGGAGGATTTTGCCCCCTACGACGGGGGCGGGGAGGGGCTCTACCACCGTTTTTACAACGCGGTGGCCCGCGGCCGCGGCCTGGAGGAGATCCTGGAGGCGGCCAAGACCCGCCGCTACACGCTGGCCCGGCTGCGGCGGATGCTGCTCCACAGCTATCTGGGCCTGCGGCCGGCCCGGGCGGAGGAAGCGCCGCCCTATCTCCGGGTGCTGGGGGCGGACCAGCGGGGCCGGAAGCTGCTGCGGCGGATGGCCAAGACGGCTTCCCTGCCGGTGGTGACCCGGCCCGCCTCGGCCCGGCTGCTGGGGGACAGGGCCCGGGCCCTCTTTGACCTAGAGGTCCGGTGCACGGACCTCTACACCCTGGCTTACCCGCAGCTGAGCCAGTCCATACCGGGCAGCGAGTGCCTGCGGGGGCCGGTGATGCTGTGATCCCCTCCTGGGAAAGGAGAATCCCTATGATCCCTATGAAACGATGGAAGGCCGTCCTGCCGGTGGCGCTGCTGTGCCTGTTTGCCGCGTGCTCCGGCGCTGGGACGGGAAATATGGACCTGACCATATCCCAGGATGCGGTGAGGAATACCCTGATGCTGCCCCCGGATACGGAGCCGGAGTACGAGATCCGCCCGGTGGAAGAGAAGCAGACCTATACCGCCGAGGACGGCACGGTCCTGGCGGTCATCAGCTATCAGGGGCTGGCCATGGACATCAGCAACCTGGAGGAGCTGCCGGAGGCGGAGGCGGAGACGGCCCGGGCGGCGGCGGAGGCGTTCAACCAGCGGATGGACAGGCGGCGGCAGGATGCGGCAGCCTTTGGTGAGGAGCTGGGGAACATGGCCAGGGGCGTGTATGAGGACGGCCACCTGGACCACGCGTATTTGAACCAGATCAGCATGTCCGCCCTGCTCCAGGGCGGGATATACAGCATACGGATCAGTTCCAGCGGCTATACGGGCGGCGCCCACACGAACAGCTATACCGACAGCTATCTCTTTGATCTGCGGCTGGGCCAGTTCATCGACTCGGCCCAGGTGGCGGACGATCCGGTGGCCTTCCAAACGGGAGCGGCGGAGCTGCTGCTGGAAAAGGCCCAGGAGCAGGACGCGGATGTCCGCGCGGGCTTTTACCCGGAGTACGCGGAGGTGATCTCCCGCTGGTACGAGGGAACGGTGCTTTTCGACAGCGAGGGCATGACCGTGGTCTTTTCCCCCTACGAGCTGGGCCCCTACGCCATGGGCACTGTGGAGCTGGCGCTCCCCTATGAGGAGATAGGGGACCTGCTGGGCCCGGGCGGCCTGGAGCGGCTGGGCCTGGCGGCGGATGAGGACGCCCGGCAGGAAAACTGAATCGCGGGTATAAATGGCGGGGCCTCCCTTGGGGAGGCCCCGCCGCTTTTCCTGCGGGCGGCGGGAAGCGCCGGAAAACAGCAGGAATAGGCCGCCCCGGCCGCCGCATAGACTAAAGGGAACGCAGCAGCGCAGCCCCCAGCGGGCGGGACAGGAAGGGGCGATGGCGATGGAGAGAGGCTCCGTTTCACGGTATCGGGGAAGGCATACGCAGAAGAAGGGGGCGGCCCGGCGGCCTGCCGCCGGACGGGAGGGCCGGGCGGTGGTGCGCCTGGCGGTGTGCGGCGCGATCTTCGTCCTCCTGGTGGCGGTAAAGCTCCTCTTTCCCCAGACGGTGAGCCGCCTGGCCCGGACGGCGGGGGAGCTGATCGGCCGGGACGCGGATTTCAAGGAGGCCTTTGCGGCCATGGGCCGGGCCGTCAGCGGGGAGGAGCCGGTGGGCGACTCCCTCCAGGACGCCTATACGGCGGTGTTCAATCCTGGGCAGGAGGACGCCGTCCTGGCCAGCGGCACGGCGGCGGTAAGCGATTACCTGGATCCCGCCGCCAGGCTGGCGCGGTATTATACCCTGGAGCTGCCCGCCCCGGCTGAGGGGCAGACGGCCGTGAGCGGGGAGGCCCCGCCGGAGGAGGCGCCGGCGGAGGAGCCGCCTGCGGCCGCCCCGGCGGAGGAGACGGCGGCGGCAGAGGCGCCGCCCCAGGAGGAAGCTGCCGCTGACCAGGAGACAGAGGAGACGGCCACCGCCGCGGTCTCCCAGGTCTACACCATGCCCGCCCTGCCGGAGAACGCCAGTCTGGAGCAGCGTAACCTGGGCTTTGCCCATACCAGCCCCATCGTGGCGCCCCTGACCTCTCCCTTCGGCTGGCGGGAGCACCCGGTCAGCGGGGGCACCAAGTTCCATTACGGCGTGGACCTGGGGGCGGCCACGGGGACGGACATCTGCGCCTTTGCCGACGGGGAGGTCTACGCCACCGGGGACAGCAGCAGCCTGGGCTACTATATCATGATCCAGCACGCCGACGGCTACATGACCCTCTACGCCCACTGCAGCAAGATCACCGTGACCAGCGGGCCGGTGGCCATGGGGCAAAAGATCGCGGAGGTGGGGGAGACGGGCATCGCCACCGGGCCCCATCTCCACTTTGAGCTCCACGACGGGGACCTGTACCTCAACCCCATCTACTATGTGGAAGTGCGGTAGGCTGACCGTCACCTGGGGGGCGCCGGCCATGATGCTGCTGGCCCTGACGGCGGGGGCGGGGACGGTGCTGCCCCTGGTGGCCCTCTCGGCCCTGTGCCATGAGCTGGGCCACCTCTCCGCCCTGTACCTGGCCCGGGCCCGGGTGGAGGAGATCCGGCTGACGGCCTTCGGGGCGGAGATCCGGGCGGACACCCGGTATCTGCCCTACGGTCGGGAGATCCTCTGCACCCTGGCGGGCCCGGCGGTGAACCTGGCGCTGGCGGTGGCGCTCTCCCGGGTGGCGGGGGACTACCTGCTGGCGGGAGCCAACGTGCTGCTGGGAGCGTTCAACCTGCTGCCCCTGCCCTCGCTGGACGGGGGGCGGGCGTTGTACCTGCTGGTGAGCTGGGCGGCGGACCCCCTGCTGGCAGACCGGGTGTGCCGGTGGGTGGGGCTGTCCTGCGGCGGGGCACTGACGGCGGCGGCCCTGGCCCTGGTGGCGGTCCACCGGACGGGGCTTTTTCTGCTGTTTGGGGCCCTGGGCGGGCTGCTTCCCCAATTACCTCTTGCAAAACGGCGGGAAAGCGGCTAAAATAGTACTGTTTATCCTGGGATAGTATGTGCCCGCTCCGGGCGGCCCGGGAGACGGAACGACAGTACCAAGGAGAATTGCCGTGGACAAGAGATTGGAGCGCATCCTGCCCCGGGTGCAGAAGCCGGCCCGGTATGTGGGCGGCGAATACAATGAGGTGAAGAAGGAGAAAAGCAGCGTGGCGCTGCGGGTGGCCTTCTGTTTTCCGGATACATATGAGATCGGTATGTCCAACTTGGGCTTCCGGATCCTCTACGGGATCATGAACGATATGCCCGGCGTGTGGTGCGAGCGGGTGTTCGCCCCCTGGGGAGACATGGAGGCGGAGCTGCGCTCCGCCGGCATCCCCCTCTACGCCCTGGAGTCCGGGGACCCGGTGGGGGGATTTGACGTGGTGGCCTTCTCCGTAGGCTACGAGATGGCCTACCCCGCCATTTTGAACATGCTGGATCTTTCCGGCATCCCCCTCCATGCGGCGGAGCGGGACGCCCTGGCCCCCCTGGTCATCGCCGGCGGTACCGCCATGTACAACGCCGAGCCCCTGGCGGACTTCATCGACCTGGCCCTCATCGGCGAGGGGGAGGACGAGGTGCCGGAGCTGCTGGAGCTGTACCGCCGGGCCAAGGAGGAGAGCTGGAGCAAGAAGCGCTTCCTCCGGGCCGCGGCGGACATCCAGGGGGTGTATGTGCCCTCCCTCTACGACGTGCGCTACCACGACGACGGCACCATCCGCTCCATCACGGCTCTGGACGGGGCCCCGGAAAAGGTGTACAAGCGGGTGGTCCACGACATGGACAAGTCCTATTTCCCGGCGAAAACCATTGTCCCCTCCACGGAGGTGGTCCATGACCGGGTGACCCTGGAGCTGTTCCGGGGCTGCATCCGGGGCTGCCGGTTCTGCCAGGCGGGATACGTCTACCGGCCCGTCCGCTGCCGCAGCCGGGAGCAGGCCTTCCGGTACGGCGTGGAGGCCTGCAAGGACTCCGGCTACCAGGAGATGACCCTCAGCTCCCTGTCCACCAGCGACTACCCCG
>CALXGG010000083.1 GCA_944387785.1 uncultured Oscillospiraceae bacterium
ATCCACACCACCGCCCTGGCCCACAGCCGGATCTTCCTGGTGGAGGTCATGGGCCGGGACGCCGGGTGGCTGACCCTCACCGCGGGCATCGCCGGCGGCGCCGACGTCATTTTGATCCCCGAGATCCCCTACGACATCGAGAGCGTGGCGGAGACCATCGAGCGCCGGAAGAAAAAGGGCCGCACCTTCTCCATCGTGGCGGTGGCGGAGGGCGCCATCTCCAAGGGGGACAAGATCCTCTCCGAGGAGGAGCGCCGCCGCCGGAAGGAGGCCAACCCCTACTCCACCATCTCCTACCGCATCGCCGACGAGCTGGAGAAGCTCACCGGCCAGGAGGCCCGGGTCACCGTCCCCGGCCACTATCAGCGGGGCGGCCCTGCCTGCCCCTATGACCGGGTGCTGGCCACCCGCTTCGGCACCGCCGCCGCCCGGATGATCATGGAGCAGAAGTACGGCTACATGGTGGGCATCCAGGCCGGGCAGATCGTCCATGTCCCCCTGGAGGAGGCCGCCAGCCGCACCAAGTTCCTGCCGGTGGACCACCCCCTGATCCAGACCGCACGGGACGCTGGCACAGGGTTCGGCGACTGACGCCCCATCTTTCCCGCTCCCTCCGCCGGGGGAAGCCCCCTATCACAGGAGACCGCTATGAAGTGTCAATCATCCCGAAAGCCGGAGGCCTGGTCCCAGACCTGGGAGGAGCAATTCCTCCTTCATTCCGCCCACCGCATCGCAGCGGTAAGCACCCCCTTCCTGTGCGCCATAGCCGCCTTTGAACTGTGGAACATCTGTTATACCCTTTGGTACACCGACTTTGCCCTGGGCACCCTATCCAGCCGGATATATACCTCCCTGTACGTCATCCTGCTGGCCGCGTCCCTTGCATCCCTGTTCCTGATCCGCCGCTGGGCCCGGCGGGGCAAGCCCCGCCCCGTCATCATCACCCAAAACCTGTACGCCGCCGTGATCATGCTGTGGAGCGTGGCCGTCACCGCCTACGACCAGCGGGCGTCCGAGCAGATCTATGTCTATCTGCTCACCATCATTTCCGTGGCCATCCTGGCCCGGATGCGGCCCGCCGTCTCCATTCCTCTGTTCCTGTCCGCCCAGGCGCTGCTCATGGCGCTGCTGCCGGTGTTTCAGGCCAATCCCGGAGACAACTACGGCGAGTACATCAATTCCCTGGCCTTCTGCCTCATGTCCATCCTGATCAGCGTCTGCCGGTACGGCAGCGACCGGGAGCGGTTCCACCAGCGGATGGTCATCGAGGACACCAACCGGCAGCTTCAGGAGAAGAGCGATCAGCTGGCCTATGTGGCGGACCACGATTCCCTCACCGGCCTGCGCAACCGCCGCTACCTGGGCATATACCTCCAGGAGCTGATCCGCTCCTGCCAGGCGGATCCCCGCCGCCAGGCGGCGGTATTCATGATCGACGTGGACAACTTCAAGGACTATAACGACGTCTACGGCCATGTCAAAGGCGACGAGTGCCTGCGCCGGGTGGCCCAGGCCATGGAGGCCGCCTGGCCTCACGGCTCCCTCTTCCGCTACGGCGGAGAGGAGTTCCTGCTGATCCTCCCCGGCGACGGGGACCTTCCCTGCGGCCAGGCGGCTGCGGCGCTGTGCCGGGCGGTGGAAGCCCTGGGCATCCCCGCCGCGCAGGCCGCCGAGCCGGTGACCATCAGCATCGGCTGCGCCGTGGGCCCCGTGGCCAGTGAGTCAGCCTGGGACGCCCTGCTCCGCGCCGCCGACCGGGCCCTCTACCAGGCCAAGTCCCAGGGGAAGAACCGCTACTCCGTCCCCCAGGGCTGCGGGAGCCTGTAAGTCCGTCCCGCCCGCACAGAAAGAAGCCCCCGGATCTGTGGTCCGGGGGCTTTTCCGTATTCACAGGCCATGGCGCCGCCCAAACGGCCCCAGGGGTCCGTCAGGCGTGCTTTTCCTCCCGGGGAAGGATCAGGTTCAGCAGCACCGCCAGGATGGTGGCGATCACCACCGGGGACTTGCCGAAGATCATGGTCACTTCCTCCGGGAACTGGCTCAGAGCGGTGGAGGCCTGGGACACCCCCACCCCCAGAGCCGCGGAGAGGCCCACGATGGTGGTGTTCCGGGCGCTGAAGTGCTGGGAGGCGATGAGCTTCATGCCGGTCATGGCGATGGTGGAGAACACCGTCACCGTGGCGCCGCCCAGGACGCACTGGGGGATGGTGGTGAGGATGGCGGCGAACTTGGGGGAGATGCCCGCCAGCAGGAGGAAGCCGCCGGTCATGGCGAACACGATCCGGTTGACCACCTTGTTGGTGGCCACGATGCCCACGTTCTGGGAGTAGGTGGCGGTGGGCAGGCCGCCGAACAGGGCCGCCAGGATGTTGGTCACGCCGTAGCAGACGATGCCTCCCTGGAGCTCCCGGGTGGTGGGCTCCCGGTTCAGGCCGCCCACGGTGGTAGCGGTAAAGTCGCCGATGGCCTGGATGGAATTGATCGCGAATAAAAGGCCGATGGCGATGCAGGAGGCGGGCTCGAAGGTGACGCCGAAGTGGAGGAACCGGGGTACGGAGAACCAGGCCGCCTCCGCCACGTCCGCGAAGCTCACCATACCAAAGGCCATGGAGATCACATAGCCCACCGCCATGCCGATGAGGATGGAGGCCAGCTTGCACAGGCCCTTGGCATAGTGGTTGAGGGCCATCACCACCGCCAGAGTCAGCGCCGCCATCAGCCAGTTCTCCCAGGAGCCGTACACCAGGGACAACGACAAGCCGCTGGCGCTGACGGATTCATAAGTATTGCCGGTACCGCCGGCCATATAGTTGATGGCTGTGGGGTACAGGGAAAGGCCGATGGTGAACACCACCGTACCGGTGATCACCGGCGGGAACAAAGGGCGGATGTACTTGACGAACAGCCCCACCAAAATGGCCACCACGCCGCCTACGATCATGGCCCCGGCAATGGCGGAGATCCCCTCCCCGGAGGAGGCCACCGCCTGCATGCTGGGCACATAGGCAAAGCTCACGCCCATGATCACCGGCAGTCCCGAGCCAAAACGTCCGGCAATGGGGTACAGCTGCAAGAGGGTGGAAACCGCCGACATCACCAGGGACGCCTGGATCAGGAACACCTGGTCGCTCTGTGACAGGCCGATGGCATTTCCGATAATGATGGCCGGGGTCACGCAGCCCACCATCATGGCTACCAGATGCTGCAGGGCCAGGGATACGGCTGTGCCGAGGGGCGGCACGCCATTGAGGCGGAACAGCGCCTCTTGGCTGGGATTCATAGCTTTCATCGCGGCCTCCATCTTATCAGCATTGGGGAATGTGCATCAATATATATGTATCATATCATAAATTTCTATAAAAGCAAACAAAATTTTTGGCAGCCAAAAAATTTTGCTGGACCAACCGGCCATTTTCTGGAGAAACCGACCATACCACCCTCTCCGCCCTCCTCCGGTCCCTTTCCGGCCCGCCGGAAGGGGGAAACGGCCCGCCGGGCTTTACATCCCCGCCCAACGGGCGTATACTGGAACCGATCCGGAAGGAAAGGGAGGGATCTGCCGTGATCCGGAAGGAAATGAGCATTCTGGACGTGCTCTGCGACCACCCGGAGGCCCAGGAGGTGTTCCGCGGCTACGACCAGGTCGTCGGGGAGTGCGTCATGTGCAACCACCTCTTTGAGACACTGGAGGAATTCACCGCCAAATTCGGGCTGGACTGCGAGGAGCTGCTGGCCCGGCTGCGGGCGGCGGCGGGCTGAAGGGACGGGGCGGCGCCCCGGACCAGCGCCGAACGGACGGCTCCCAAACCGGGACGGCCGGCGGCGGCAATCATGGCCCCGGCCCGTCCGGACAGGCCGGCGGCACCGCCGGTCCCCGGTCACGCCGGCCCGGCCCCCAGGGCAGGGAAAAGGCGTCCAGGCGGTCTTGCGACCTGGACGCCTTTTCCCGTTTCATACAGATTTGCGCATAGAAGAGAGCCTATTTGTTTCCGGCCCGCCGCCCCAAGGCGGGCCAGGGAAACACAGGAGGAAACCTTCCGGCGCGAAAAACGCGCCCGCCCTGCCGGCGGACGCATAGCAAAAGCCCCGCCGCGATGGCGAGGCCGGACAGAACGACGCGATTCCGGTTCCGGCAGAACGCCGCCATCCGCCATGTATCTGACTTAGCCTCTCCAGGGGGGCATCACAGTGACCGACTCGCAGGGACTCTCACCCTATTCCATGTGCCGCGCAGCGCGGCCGCGGATGACGCATCTATTTGGTTTACAGGTGTCAGTATACCATGCCCGCCGGGGTTTGTAAAGCCCCGGCGGGGGATGCCGGGAGGGGAAATTTTTCTCCCGCCCGCCGTGCAGAGGCGCCGCTCCCGGGGGAGCGGCGCCTCTCTCTGCGTCAGGATGCGGGAGGCTTGAAATCGTGGGCCTCCTGGAGCACCATCTCCTTCACCTTCATCAGGCGGGTGATGTTGCCCCGTTCGTTTTCGTCCAGCTTCATGGAGATATACCGGATCTTCTGCTGGAAGTCCGGGATCATCACATACTCCAGGGCGTTGACCCGGCGGCGGGTCTTTTCGATATCCTCCGCCAGCAGCTGCATGGTCTTTTCCACCTCCGCCAGCTCCAGCATATCCTGGAACACCTGGCTGAGGGCCTCCAGGGCCGCGTCCAGCTCACCGGAGGTCTGGGCGAAGCCGTAGGGGTAGATCTCCGTGGGATCCTCGTTCCGGGTATGGAACGCATAGACCGGCACGTTCACCGACATGACGTTCCGGAACTTCATGTCCAGCTCCACGCTCTGCTTGGGGTACATGAGGGACTGCTCCAGCATCTCCGGCGACATAAGGGCGGAGGCCACGGTGAAGGCCGCATTGGCCCGCTCCAGGCCCTTTTCCACCTTGGCGCGGAGCTCACGGTTCTTCCGCACGATCTCCAGGAACTGCTTCATCAGCTCGTCCCGCTTGTCCTTGAGGAGCTTGTGGCCCCGGACGGCGGTCTTGAGCCGCCCCTTCAGCCGGGTCAGCTCCATTCTGGTCGGGTTTATGGTCGCAGAGGCCATGGGTTCACCTCTTTCTACTCAGATTGCCTGGGGTCACTCCTCCTGGGGCAGGTACTTGTCGATCATATCCTGCTTGATGCGCTTGAGCTCGCTGCGGGGTAGGATCTTGAGGAGCTCCCAGCCCAGATCCAGCGTCTCCTCGATGTCCCGGTTCTCCTCCTGGCCCTGGGACACATACCGCTTCTCAAATTCGTCGGCGAACTTGGCGTACAGCAGGTCCGTGGGGCTCAGGGCCGCCTCGCCCAGAATGGTCATCAGCTCCTTGGCCTCCTTGCCGGAGGCGTAGGCCGCGAACAGCTGGTTCATGGTGGAGGCGTGATCCTCACGGGTCTTGCCCACGCCGATGCCCTTATCCTTCAGACGGCTCAGGGAGGGCAGCACGTCCACCGGAGGCAGGATGCCCTTGCGGTAGAGGTCCCGGGAGAGGATGATCTGGCCCTCGGTGATATAGCCGGTGAGGTCGGGGATGGGGTGGGTCTTGTCGTCCTCAGGCATGGTGAGGATGGGGATCATGGTGATGGAGCCGGGATGATTCAGCTTCCGGCCGGCCCGCTCGTACATGGTGGCAAGGTCGGTGTAGAGGTAGCCGGGGTAGCCCCGGCGGCCAGGGACTTCCTTCCGGGCCGCGGACACCTCGCGGAGGGCCTCGGCGTAGTTGGTGATGTCCGTGAGGATGACCAGCACGTGCATATCCTTCTCAAAGGCCAGGTACTCCGCGGCGGTCAGGGCCATACGGGGGGTGGAGATGCGCTCCACGGCGGGGTCGTTGGCCAGGTTGGTAAACAGCACCGTGCGGTCGATGGCGCCGGTACGCTTGAACTCATTGACGAAGTACTCCGCCTCCTCGAAGGTGATGCCGATGGCGGCGAACACCACGGCGAAGTTGCTCTCGCCGCCCAGCACCTTGGCCTGGCGGGCGATCTGGGCCGCCAGCTGGGCGTGGGGCAGGCCGGAGCCGGAGAAGATGGGCAGCTTCTGTCCCCGGACCAGGGTGTTCAGGCCGTCGATGGTGGACACGCCGGTCTGGATGAACTCGTTGGGGTAGTCCCGGGCCGCCGGGTTCATGGGCAGGCCGTTGATGTCCAGGTATTTCTCCGGCAGGATCTCGGGGCCGCCGTCGATGGGCTGGCCCATGCCGTTGAACACCCGGCCCAACATGTCGCCGCTGACGGCCAGCTGCAGGGGGTGGCCCAAAAAGCGGATCTTGCTGTCCTTGAGGTTGATGCCGGCGGAGGACTCAAAGAGCTGCACCACGGCCTTGTCGCCGTTGACCTCCAGCACCTTGCAGCGGCGGACGCTGCCGTCAGGCAGCTCGATCTCCGCCAGCTCGTCGTAGGTGACGCCCTCGACCTCCTCCACCACCATCAGGGGGCCGGAGACCTCGTATATGGTACGGTATTCCTTCATCATACGTCTGCACCTGCTTTCTCCACGATGGCGGCGATCTCCTGCTCCATCTCGGAAGCGATCTCAGCGTAGGCCGCCTGATACTGGTCGGCCTCCACGAACTTGGCGCGGCCGATCTTCTCCTTGGCGGGGATCTCGAACATGGGCTGGAGGGCGGCGCCCTTGGCGAGGGCCTCCCGGGCCAGCTTGTCGTAGTCCAGGATCAGCGCCAGCAGCCGCATCTGCCGGTCATGGCTGGAGTAGGAGTCCACGTCCATGAAGGCGTTCTGCTGCAGGAAGTCCTCCCGGACCATCTTGGCGGTCTCCAGGGTCAGCTGGTCGTTGGCGCTGAGGGAATCCTTGCCCACCAGCTGCACGATCTCGTTGAGCTCGTTCTCCTCCTGGAGGATGCTCATGGCCTTGTTCCGGTTGAGCATGAAGGCGGGGCCGAAATGCTCGTCGAACCAGGGCTTCATGGTGTCCAGGTACAGGGAGTAGGAGTTCAGCCAGTTGATGGCCGGGAAGTGGCGGCGGTAGGCCAGGGAGGCGTCCAGGGACCAGAACACCTTGACGATGCGCATGGTGCCCTGGGAAACAGGCTCGGACAGGTCGCCGCCGGGAGGCGACACGGCGCCCACGGCGGTAAGGCTGCCGGTGCGCTCCTCGCTGCCCATGCACTGCACCACGCCGGCCCGCTCATAGAACTGGGCCAGACGGGAGGCCAGGTAGGCGGGGTAGCCCTCTTCACCGGGCATCTCCTCCAGACGGCCGGACATCTCACGGAGGGCCTCGGCCCAGCGGGAGGTGGAGTCGGCGATGACGGCCACGGCGTAGCCCATGTCGCGGAAGTACTCGGCGATGGTGATGCCGGTGTACACCGACGCCTCACGGGCGGCCACGGGCATGTCGGAGGTGTTGGCGATGAGCACCGTCCGCTTCATCAGGGACTCGCCGGTACGGGGGTCCACCAGCTCCGGGAACTCACGGAGCACGTCGGTCATCTCGTTGCCCCGCTCGCCGCAGCCCACGTACACCACGATGTCCACGTCGGACCACTTGGCCAGCTGGTGCTGCACCACCGTCTTGCCGGAGCCGAAGGGGCCGGGGACGGCGGCGGTGCCGCCCTTGGCGATGGGGAACATGGTGTCGATGATCCGCTGGCCGGACTGGAGGGGGGCCACCGGGTTGTGCTTTTTCTTGTAGGGACGGCCCACGCGGACAGGCCACTTCTGGACCATGGTCAGGGGCAGGGTCTCGCCCTTGTCGGTCTTGACCTTGGCCACCACCTCGTCCACGATGTAGTCGCCGGCCTCAATGGCCCACTCCACCACGCCGCTGACGCCGTTGGGCACCATGATCTTGTGGAGCACCACCTCCGTCTCGGGGACGGTGCCCAGGATGTCGCCGCCGATGACCCGGTCGCCCATCTTGGCCACCGGGGTGTAGGCCCACTTCTTCTCACGGCTCAGGGCAGGCACCTCCACGCCGCGCTGGAGGTTGGGGCCCGTCATGCGGACGATCTCCTCCAGGGGGCGCTGGATACCGTCGTAGATATTCTCGATGATGCCGGGGCCCAGCTCCACGGACAGGGGCGCGCCGGTGGTCTCCACGGCGGCCCCGGGGCCCAGGCCGGAGGTCTCCTCGTAGACCTGGATGGAGGCCCGGTCGCCGGTCATGTTCAGGATCTCGCCGATCAGCCGCTGCTCGCCCACGCGGACCACGTCCGCCATGTTGGCGTCGCTCAGGCCGTCGGCCACCACCAGGGGCCCGGATACTTTAATGATCTTTCCTTGGCTCATTCCTTCACTGCCTTTCTCGTAAATTTAAAGGCTTTGCGGAATTTCCACAAATTCTGCAAAAGTCCCGCTGTGCCCCGCCGGACGGCGGGGCGGGGTCTGCCGGCAGGGGCGCGCCGCGCTGCCGGGGATACCGGGATCGCCCCGGCCCGTCCCCGGAAGGGTTCCCGCCCCCTTTACCCGATGTCGGCGCCCACGGCCCGCTCCACGGCGCTCTGGAGGGCCTGGGCCCCCAGGCCCAGGCTCCCGGTCTTGCCGGGGATCAGGATCACCGCCGGGGTCACCGAGGTCTTGTACCGGGCCACGTCGGCGGGAATATCCGCCGCCAGCTGCTCGGTGATATAGATGATGGCGTAGGTGTCCCGGGCCAGCTGGTGGAGGGTGTGGCGGGCCTCGTCGGCGCTCTCCACAAAGAAGGTGTCCAGGCCCAGGGCCTTGAAGCCCAGGACGCTGTCCCGGTCGCCCAAAACCGCGATCTTATACATGTGCCCTTCCTCCCTCCTTACACATAGGCTTCCCGGAGCCGCTG
>CALXGG010000084.1 GCA_944387785.1 uncultured Oscillospiraceae bacterium
GTGGAGGCCTATGTGGCCGAGGCGGGCCGCAAGTCCGATTTTGAGCGTACCGAGCTGGTGAAGGACAAGACCGGCGTCCGGCTGGAGGGCGTCCGGGCCATCAACCCGGTGAACGGCAAGGAGATTCCCATTTTCATCTCCGACTATGTCCTGGTGTCCTACGGCACCGGCGCCATCATGGCGGTTCCCGCCCACGACACCCGCGACTGGGAGTTCGCCAAGAAATTCGGCTGCGAGATCATCGAGGTGGTCCAGGGCGGCGACGTGGAGAAGGAGGCCTTCACCCTCAAGGACGACACCGGCATCATGGTCAACTCCGACTTCCTCAACGGCCTCACCGTCAGGGAGGCCATCCCCGTCATTACCAAGTGGTTCTCCGAGCAGGGGATCGGCCATGAGAAGGTGAACTTCAAGCTCCGTGACTGGGTGTTCTCCCGCCAGCGGTACTGGGGTGAGCCCATCCCCCTGGTCCACTGCGACAAGTGCGGCTGGGTGCCCCTGCCGGAGGACCAGCTGCCTCTGGTGCTGCCGGAGGTGGACAGCTACGAGCCCACCGACAACGGCGAGAGTCCTCTCGCCCCCATGACTGACTGGGTGAATACCACCTGCCCCTGCTGCGGCGGCCCTGCCCAGCGGGAGACGGACACCATGCCCCAGTGGGCGGGCTCCAGCTGGTATTTCCTGCGCTATATGGACCCCCACAACGACAAGGCCCTGGCAAGCAAGGAGGCCCTGGCGTACTGGAGCCCCGTGGATTGGTACAACGGCGGCATGGAGCACACCACCCTGCACCTGCTTTATTCCCGGTTCTGGCACAAGTTCCTCTATGACATCGGCGTGGTGCCTACCAAGGAGCCCTATAAGAAGCGCACCTCCCACGGCATGATCCTGGGCGAGGGCGGCGAGAAGATGTCCAAGAGCCGGGGCAACGTGGTCAACCCCAACGACATCGTGGACCAGTACGGCGCGGACACCATGCGCACCTATATCATGTTCATCGGCGACTTTGAGAAGGCCGCCGCCTGGTCCGCCAACGCGGTGAAGGGCTGCAAGCGGTTTTTGGACCGGGTGTGGAACCTGGGGGAGATGGAGCACGACGGCGAGGGCTACTCCCCCGCCAACGAGGCCGCCGTCCACAAGGCCATCAAGAAGGTGTCCGAGGACATCGAGGCCATGAAGTTCAACACCGCCATCGCGGCCCTCATGGCCCTGGTCAACGATTTCTACGCCAACGGCGCCAGCCGGGGCGATATGAAGGCCCTGCTGCTGATGCTCTGCCCCTTCGCCCCCCATATCTGCGAGGAGATGTGGGAGAATATGGGCTTTGCGGCTGAGACCGGGAAGATGGCCTGCCAGAGCCAGTGGCCCGCCTACGACGAGAGCAAGACCATCGCCAGCGAGGTGGAGATGGCCGTGCAGATCCAGGGCAAGCTCCGGGGCTCCGTGAAGGTGCCCATGGACAGCGACGAGGCCACGGTGGTGGCCGCCGCCAAGGCGTTGGAAAAGGTGGCCCGGCAGCTGGAGGGCATGGAGATCGTGAAGGTGATCCTGGTGAAGAACAAGCTGGTGAACCTGATCGTAAAGCCCGCCAAGTAAGAGGATACCTCGGAAGGCGCCGCTTCACAGCGGGCCGGGGAGGAAACAGCCTCCCCGGCCCGCTGTTTTCTCTGATGCGCCGCCTGCCGCCCGCAGGCCGCTTTCCCGTCTGCTGTGCTCCTCCCGGCCCCCTGCATCCCCCCGGCTTGCTATTTCCCGCCCGGCGTGGTATGATAGGACGGAAACAAGGGAATGGCCCGGCGGGCCCCGGCGGGGGCGGCCTCCGGGCGGCGGGGCCGGCAGCGGCCATTGAGAAAGCGAGGCAATGATGAAAAGCTTGATCGCCTATTTCTCCCGTAAGGGGGACAACCACGTCAACGGGGAGATCGTGTACCTGCCTGTGGGCAACACGGAGGTGGCGGCAAAGAAGCTCCAGGCCCTCACCGGGGCGGACCTCTATGAGATCCGGCGGGCGGAGCCCTACCCGGAGGACTACCGCTCCTGCGTCCAGGAGTCGGTGAAGGAGCTCAAGGCGGCCTCCCGGCCCGCCCTGGCGGACCCCCTGCCGGACGTGAGCGGCTGCGACAGGATCTATCTGGGCTACCCCAACTGGTGCGGCACCATGCCCATGCCGGTGCTGACCTTCCTGGCGGGCTGCGATATGGCGGGCAAGACCATCTGCCCCTTCTGCACCAACGAGGGCAGCGGTCTGGGCCGCAGCGAGGAGGATATCCGGGCGGCCTGCCCCGGGGCGAAGGTGCTGCCGGGCCTGGCCCTCCGGGGCGCTGCGGTGGCCCGGTCCGACGGGGAGATCCAGGCCTGGCTGGCGGGGCCCTGGGCCGCGGAGTAGGGGCCGGGCCGGGAAAAAGCCGCCCTCTCCGGGCGGCTTTCCGAGAATTTTGCGGGCTTTTGCATATTTTGGCCTTGACAAGAGAAAGCTGAGTCAGTATAATGCTATCTGTTAAGCCATGTTATTGGCCCTTAAAGAGTATCCTGGATGATAGCCGGATATTTTGGAGGGAGGGAAAATAGATGTCTGAAGTTCATGTCAAGGAAAATGAGTCTCTGGACAGCGCGCTGAAGCGTTTTAAGCGCAGCTGCGCCAAGGCTGGCGTTCTGGCTGAGGTCCGCCGCAGAGAGCATTACGAGAGCCCCAGTGTCAAGCGCCGCAAGAAGTCCGAGGCTGCTCGCAAGAACCGCAACAAGCGTTACTATTGATCCGCGAAGGGGATCCCCGGAAGGGGGTCCCCTTTTCATATTGTCAGGGCCGCCGCCTCCGGGCGGGGCCCGGGAAAGGAGCGATGGGTGATGCGGCTGCGCCTGCGGCCCTATAAGAAGGAGGACGCCGGGCGGATCATTGCCTGGGTACCGGACCACAGGGCCTTTTCCCTCTGGTGCGCCGACCTGCTGGACTGGCCGCTGACGGAGGCGTCCCTGGAGAAATGCCGCCTGGATTTCGAGGATCAGGCCGACCGCTGGCTGATGACCGCTCTGGAGGAAGGCGGGCAGCCGGTGGGGTTCCTGATGATGACCCGGGCGGATTACAGGGAGAACAGGATCCACCTGGGGATGATCATTGTGGACAGCGCCCGCCGGGGCCAGGGGCTGGGCACGGCGTTCCTGAAGCTGGCCCTGGCCTACGCCCGGGACATCCTGGGCATGGAGCGGGCGACCCTGCGGGTGTTCGCCCAGAACGCCGCCGCCCGGGCCTGCTATCAAAAGGCCGGCTTCCGGGAGACGGGGCTGGAGAAGGGCCGCCTGCGCCACGGGACAGAGCTCTGGGACTGCTACGACATGGAGGCCCGGCTCTGATCCCGGCCGGCCTCCTGCCGGCCGAAGAGCTGGGGCAGCAGGTCCTCCGTCTCCTGGTAGAGGAGGAAGCCGGCGGGGATCCCCAGCCGGCGCCCCGCCTGGATCTTCCGGGAGAGGGTGCCGGCGTCGTCGAAGAGGACCAGGTGGCTCCCGCCCTCCCGGAGGCAGGTGAAGTACCGGGCGCACAGGTCGGCGGAGTAGAACACCGGCGGCCTGCGCTCCTCCAGCAGGGCGTTGAGGGCCTCCCCGGAGAGGGGGACGCCCTCTCCGGAGGGGCAGGGCAGGGGGAAGTCCATCCGCAGGCGCTGGAGGTCCAGGGCCAGCCTTCCGGACCCGAAGCGGCGGACGGCCTCCTCCAGCCGCTGCTGGAAGAACCCGCCGGAGAGGGCGGTGCAGAGGAGGACGCGGGCCAGGGGCACCTGGGGGCCGTAGGCTTCCGGGACATAGAGGGGCCTGCCGCTGCGGGAGAAGACGGCGGAGAGGGCCTGGAGGAAGGCCAGGCGGTCCTCGCTGACGGGCTGCTCGAAGTCTGCCGCCGCGCCCAGGAAGCCCCGGCTGACGCACTGGCGCCACACCTCCCGGCACAGGGCGTCTCTGTCCCGGATGGGGCCGCAGTCCCGGTCCTCCAGTACCATCAGGCCCCCCCGGACCTGGTGGGGCAGGTCCCGGCGCAGCAGGCGGCCCTCGGGGCCCACCCGGTAAGCGGCGTGGGTCAGGCGGCGGGTGTACCGGGCCGCCTGAGGCAGATCCTCCGGCCCGGCGGTCAAATAGAGCTGCACAGTCTCGTTCCCCCCTTGTGGACGCGCCCGCGTCGTGCTATACTGAGATAAATTATGCGATGGAGGAGGGCGCTATGCCATTTTCCCTGATTCCCCACCGGGTGCTGGCACAGTACACCCAGGTGACGCCGGCCCTGCTGAAGAAGCTGGGGGTGCGGCTGCTGCTGTGCGACCTGGACTATACCCTGGCCCCCAAATCGGTGTCCCGCCCCGACGGGGCCCTCCACGCCTGGCTGGAGGAGCTGCGGGCGGCGGGGGTCACGGTGATGATCCTGTCCAACAACCGCTCCAGCCGGCGGGTGGAGACCTTCTGCCGGGACCTGGGGATCCGCTATGTGGGTCACGCGGGAAAGCCCTCCCGCCGGGGCTACCGGGAGGCCATGGCCCAGGCGGGGATCCCGCCGGAGGCCACCGCCATGCTGGGGGACAAGCTCCTCACCGACGTGCTGGGGGCCCGCCGCAGCGGGATCCTGGCATTGATGGTGGAGCCCCTGGGCGGGCCCGTGGGGGTGTGGAACCATGTGCTGCACCTGCTCCAGCGCCCCTGCAAGGCAATTTCGAAAAGGAGATGTATGACACTATGAGCAGATTCGACAAGATCGCCGCCTGTCTGGGGGACTACGGCCTGGACGCCATGATGGTCACCAGCGAGCCCAACCGGCTGTACGCCGCCGGGTTCCACTCCACGGCGGGCATGGCCATCGTGACGGCGGAGGGCAGCTATTTCTTCACCGACAGCCGGTACATCGAGGCGGCCACCCGCCGCATCGGCAGCTGCCAGGTGCTGGAGAACACCCGGGAGAAGCCCATGAGCGCCCTGGCCTGCGAGGTCATCGCCCGCCACCATATCCAGAAGCTGGGCTTTGAGGAGTCCTACACCACCGTGGAGGAGTACAACGGCTGGCGGGAGAAGCTGCCCTGCGAGCTGGTGCCCGCCTCGGGCCTTCTGACCCGGCTGCGGACCGTGAAGGACCAGGGGGAGATCGACACCCTCATCGCCGCCCAGCGCATCGCGGAGAAGGCCCTCGCCGAGGTGCTGGATTTCATCCGCCCGGGCCGCACGGAGCAGGAGATCGCCGCCTTCCTCCAGTACCAGATGCTCCTGGGCGGGGCGGAGAAGATGTCCTTCGACCCCATCGTGGTCAGCGGGGCCAACAGCAGCATGCCCCACGGCGTGCCCACGGAGAAGAAGGTGGAGGCGGGGGATTTCATCACCATGGACTTTGGCTGCGTCTACGGCGGCTACTGCTCCGACATGACCCGCACCGTGGCGGTGGGCCACGCCACCGAGGAGATGGAGAAGGTGTACCACACGGTGCTGGAGGCCCAGCTGGCGGGCATCGCCGCCGCCAGGGCCGGGGTCAGCGGCGCCGCCGTCCATAAGGCCGCCGCCGATGTGATCGCCGCGGCGGGCTACGGCGCCTACTTCGGCCACGGCTTCGGCCACGGCGTGGGCGTGGAGATCCACGAGTCCCCCAACGCCTCCCCGGCCAACGACAGCCCCCTGCCCGCCGGTGCGGTGATCTCCGCGGAGCCCGGCATCTACCTGCCTGGCCGCTTCGGTGTGCGGATCGAGGACGTGCTGGTGGTGAAGGAGGGCGGCTGCGAGGACATCACCCTGGCCCCCAAGGAGCTGCTGATCCTGTAAGCGGGAAATAAAGGAAAAAGGCCCCCTGGAGCTGTGCTCCAGGGGGCCTTGCCGTATGTTCCAGGATAGGCTCAGTTGGCGCTCTTGCGGGCCAGGGCCTTGTCCAGCCAGTCCTTTCCGTCCACGAACCGGGAGACGATGTAGGAGACCACATAGTCGCCGGCGGAGTTGATCATGGTAGCCGGGGGATCCACCAGGTTGCCGATGGTGATGGCGATGGGGTAGGCCACCTCCATCTGGGTGGGGAAGAAGATGGAGCACATGATGAACTCGCCGATGTAGCCGCCGCCGGGCACGCCGGACATGCCCACGGAGGAGAGGACCGCCACCAGGATGATGAGGATGAAGTCCCCGACGCTGTTGAAGGGCTTGCCGAACACGCCGAAGAGGAAGGCGATCTTCAGCACGCAGGAGAAGCAGGAGCCGTCCATGTGCATGGTGGCGCCCAGGGGCAGCACGATCTCGCTGACGTCCTTGGAGATGCCGGTCTCCTCCGCCTCCTCCATGTTGGTGGGGATGGTGGCCACGGAGGAGCAGGTGCCCAGGGACGTGATGGCGGGTCGGGCGATATGGCGGAACATGGTGCGCACGCCGTGCTTGCCGCCGCCGAACCAGGCGAAGAGGGGGAAGGCGGTAAAGATGTAGATGAAGCACAGGGGGTAGTATACCGCCAGGGCCCGGCCGTAGTCCGCGGTGATCTGGGGGCCGTACACCGCCACCAGGTCGGCGAAGAAGCCGAAGAAGGCGATGGGGGCGTAGTAGGTGATGATCTTCACCACCACCATCATGGCGTCGGCGATGCCGGTGAGGAGCTTGGCCACGTTGCTGTCAGGCCCGGGCCCCAGGTTCACGCCGAAGCCGAAGAGGATGGAGAACACGATCAGAGGCAGCATGGCGCTGCGGCTGAGGAGCAGGGAGAAGTCGCTGACGGTGAAGAAGTTGACGATCAGGTTGGGGATGGAGATGGGTTCGTCCACCGTGCCGGAGGCAAGGTCGCTCCAGGGCTCCAGCACCGGCGGGATCAGCTTCATAAGGACGATCATGATGGCCGCGGCGATAGCGCCGGTGATCACGAAGGTGAGGATGGTGGTGCCCATGATCTTGCCGGCCCGCCTGCGGCTCCTCATGGTGGCGATGGAGCCGGAGATAGAGGCGAACACCATGGGGACCACGATGCAGAACATCATGTTGATGAAAAGGGTACCCAGGGGCTTGAGGACGGTGGCGCCCGCCTGGATCACCTCATCCCCCTCCTTCACCTGGGGGAAGATCCAGCCGACGATGGAGCCCAGGATCATGGACGCCAGCATCACGCCCAGGAACACATAGTTCCGGGCCACGGATTTTTTGCTCAGTTGGTTGCTCATACGATTTCCTCCTACATTTTGCCGTTTTTTGAAAGGTACACACACAAAGGGATCAGAGGGCCAGCTCCTCGTCCCGGACCTCCCCGGCGCAGACCACGTTGGTGGGCCCGGTGAGCCAGATGGCCTTCACGGCGGCGCCGTCCCGGTCGATGGTCACCCGCAGGGTGCCGCCGGGGACGGAGACCGTCACATCCTCGCCGCTGACCTGGCCCTTCAGAGTCAGGGCCAGCACGGTGGAGCCGGTGCCGGTGCCGCAGGCGTAGGTGAAGTCCTCCACCCCCCGCTCGAAGGTCAGCTCCGTCAGCTGGTCGGGGCCGGTGATGTCGAAGAAATTCACGTTGGCCCCCTTGGGGAAGGCGGGGCTCCACCGGAGGGTGCGGCCCAGGGACCGCAGCTCATCCATGGTCTTGCCACCGAGGCCCGGGTAAGGGATCACCGCGTGGGGCAGGCCGGGGTTGCCCAGCTCGATGTAGGCGCAGGGCCAGAACTTGCCCCCCGCCTCCACCGGGTAATCCAGCCGGATCATGCTGGGGTCCGTCAGGCGGATGCGGTAGTTGCGCTGGTCGATCCGCCGCCCGGTGACGATGCCGGAGGCGGTCTCCACGGTCTGCTCCTCGCCGGCCAGGCCGTTTTCGTAGCCGTAGCGGCAGATGCACCGGGCGCCGTTGCCGCACATCTCCCCCGCGGAGCCGTCGGCGTTGAAGAACAGCATCCGGTAGTCGCCGCCCTGGCTGGGGGCCTCCACCACCATCAGGCCGTCGGCGCCGATGGACATGTGCCGGTGGCACAGCTTCCGGGCCAGCTGGGGGAGGACGCTGTGGTCCAGCTTCTCCACCATGTTGTTGAGGACAATGAAGTCATTGCCCGCCCCGTTCATTTTCCAGAAAAGCACGATGCTCCCTCCTTGATGAGACTGTCAAAGATAGGATACACGAAATACTAATAAAAGTATATAGGAAAGATGGACAATGTGAACCGCAAAAAATGCGGAAAACCATGCGATTCGTGCTCTGGAGCCAGAGGAAGGCGCGGCAGGAGCGCCGCCGCCCGCAGGCAGACGGCGGAGGAAAGGGCATGCTTAAAAAATCCTGAAAAAACTTGGAAAAAGCTGTTGACAAACAGGGAGGGCTCTGGTATAGTAAGCAAGCTGTCTGAAACGCGGCGGTCGTGCCGGCGGGAGAGCAAAAAGGTTTTCAACAAAGTGAAAAAAGTGCTTGACAAACTCTGGAAGCTCTGGTAAAATAAACGGGCTGTCTGAGAGCGGCGGTAAGCCAAGGGGCAGGCGCTGAAAAAACTTCCAAGCGAAGCGAAAAAGAGCTTGACAAACTCAAGCGGCTCTGGTAGAATAAGTGAGCTGTCCGAGAGAGCGGCGGAAGGCCGGCGGCAAGCGCTGAAACAGCTTCGAAAAAAGTTGAAAAAAGAGCTTGACAAAAGCCG
>CALXGG010000085.1 GCA_944387785.1 uncultured Oscillospiraceae bacterium
CAACTACTTTTTACTGAAAAATTATTAGGAGGTACCTAACAATGGCTAGTGAGAAAGTTACTGCTATGATCGAAGAAGTCAAGGCTCTGACCGTCCTGGAGCTCAGCGAGCTGGTCCACGCTCTGGAGGAGGAGTTTGGTGTTTCCGCCGCCGCCATGGCCGCTCCCGCCGCCGGCGCCGCTGCTCCCGCCGCTGAGGAGAAGACCGAGTTCGACGTGGTCCTGACCGGCTTTGACGCCGCTGCCAAGATCAAGGTCATCAAGGTGGTCCGCGAGATCACCGGCCTGGGCCTGGCCGAGGCCAAGGCTGCCGTCGAGGGCGCTCCCAAGGCCCTGAAGGAGGGCGTGTCCAAGGAGGACGCCGAGGCCCTGAAGGCCAAGATCGAGGAGGCCGGCGGCAAGGTCGAGCTGAAGTAAGTTCACCATCCGTTGCCCAAAACGCCCCGGAGCGTATGCTCCGGGGCGTTTTCCTGCTTCCGGGGCCCTTCGCGCCATAAGGCGCTTTCCACCGGCCCGGGGCCGGCCCCCGGTCTACTGGTTTGGGGGCGGCGCGTTTCACCGGCGGGCCGGCGTTTTTCCCGCCTGCCCTTGCTTTTGCGGGGGATATCTAGTATGCTGATGACAGGATGACCCACATTTCCGGGCGGCGGGGCTGGCGAAGGCCCGGGCCGCCCCATGCCTGAAAGGGAGGAATGGCTATGCTGCATACGATTCGGAACGAGCACCTCACCCTGACGGTGGACGACCTGGGGGCCCAGATGATGGCCCTCACCGGCGCCGGCGGGACCGAGTACCTGTGGAGCGGGGACGCCGCTTTCTGGCGCAACCGGGCCCCCAACCTGTTCCCCTATGTGGGCCGCTCCACGGAGGACAGCTGCACCGTCCGGGGCGTCCGCTATCCCATGACCCGCCACGGCTTTGCCAACCGCTCCGTCTTTACGGTGGGGAGCCGCGGCGCCGACCGGATGGTTTTCACCCTCACCGACAGCCCCGAGACCCGGGAAAACTATCCCTGGGCCTTTGCCTTCTCCGTGGCCTACGCCCTGGAGGGGAGCACGGTGGAGATCACCTACGAGGTGGTCAATCGGGACCGGGAGACCATCTACTTCGGCCTGGGGGGCCACCCCGGCTTCCGGGTGCCCCTGGAGCCGGGCCTTGCGTTCACGGACTATGCCCTGACCTTCGGTCGCCCCTGCGCCCCCGATCGGGTGGAGCTGTCGGACAGCTACATGGTCAGCGGACGGGAGACCCGCTTTCCCCTGGAGAATGGCGACACCCTGCCCCTGCGCCACGACCTCTTTGACCACGACGCGGTGATCCTGCGGCACATGGATAAGACAGTCACACTGTCCGCCAACAACGGACAGCGTGGAGTCCGGATGGAGATCCCCCGGATGAACTGCCTGGGGATCTGGCACACCCCGGGGAAGGAGGCGCCCTTTGTGTGCCTGGAGCCCTGGGTGAGCCTGCCCGCCCGGCAGGACGTGGTGGAGGAGCTGACCCAGCAGGGGGACCTGGTGGCCCTGGAGCCCGGGGAGCGGTATGTGAACCCCTGGAAGATCACGGTGTTCTAAGGCATGGCGGTGTATGAGCGGCTGGTGGAGAGCCCGGTGGGGCTTTTGACCCTCCGGGCGGAGGCGGGGGCCCTGACAGCCATTTTGTTCGGCGACGCGGCCATGGGGCTGCCGGACGGGGACCCGGTCCTGGGGCAGGCGGCGGCGGAGCTGGCGGAGTACTTTGCGGGGACCCGCCGGGAATTTACCGTGCCTGTCCGCCTGACAGGGACAGCCTTCCAGCAGGCGGTGTGGGCCGCCCTCCGGGAGATCCCTTACGGCGAGACGGCCACCTACGGGGAGATCGCCCGGCGGATCGGACGGCCCCGGGCCTGCCGGGCGGTGGGGATGGCCAACCACCGCAATGCCGTCCCCATCATCGTCCCCTGCCACCGGGTGATCGGCAGCGGCGGGGCCCTTACCGGCTATGCCGGCGGCCTGCCGGTGAAGTCCTTCCTGCTGGACTGGGAGAGGCGGTGCCTGTGACCGCCCCCGGGCCGGGAGAGGGCCCGCTCGGACAAGCCTGCCGGGGAGGGGGCCGGGCGGGAGCGGCTTGCCGCCTGCTGCCTGCCTGAGACCGGCGGGAGAGCGCCTCAGGGCGATAGAAGAAGATCGGGATACCGCCTCAAAACGGTATCCCGATCTTTTTTGTGGGGCCTGGGGCGGTGAGGGCTTTTCCGCTTGTGCGGGGCGTAAGGAGGGGAAAGCCCCTTTAAGCGAACTGGGCGAAGAAGGCCGGCATTTCTTCGGCCGATACCGGCCTGGACTCATTGCTGGGGCCGCTTCTGGTATAGTACACCCCGTTAAAGAAAGCCGGGCCGCTGTTGCAGGCGATACGGAGGATGATCACGGATTTTCCGTGATAGTTGACATGGCGTATTTTGGCTCCGATCTGCCGCCGGTAATGCTCCTGGAGGGGCATGGCGTTGAGGGCGCTCTTGATCGTCAGGATGTACGCGTCGTAGCTCTCATAGAATTTCTCCACCTCGCCGTTTATGCCGGTGATGAAGAACTCTCCCACCCGGATGCTGTCGGTGCCGTACGCCTTGCGGACGGCCTCCGCGTCATCGAAGTTATCCGCTACGCCGAGGAGGACGTACCCTGTGGCGTTTTTCCCGGCGTTCGCCATGGCTGTGAGGGTCAAGAATATCTTGCGCAGCAGGCTGTTGTTCCGCTTGCCGGTATCCAGGTTATGGATGCCCTGCTTGAAGTCGTACTGGGTGTTTTCGGTAAAGGACTGCTTCAAGATGGTCTCCAGCTCGTTGGCATAGGAGTAGAGCATGGGGTCGCTTTCGCCGCGATCCATAAAGTGGGGGGCCAAAACGGCGGATGTCGCTGCGATCAGATCGACCTTTTCCTGCTGGGACCACCAGCCGCCGCCGGCTGAGATGTTGATGGTTTTCCCGCCGATCCCATCCAGCGCGTTGTACAGGGCGTCGTAATCGGCGATGCGCTTTTCCTGCCGGATCAGCAGCTCGAACAGGGAGAGGAACAGCACCTGGAAGTATCTGGGCCCCCGATAGGTTTTGGGAGAGACGATCTGCGCCACAATGGTTTTCGGACGGTTGGAGAAGGTGCGCTTTATCTCGTCGTATACATAAAAGAATTGCTCGGATACCTTTTCCGCCGAGATGGCGGCGAGGGTCTCCTCCAGCTTTTGATATCTCGTGGACGCATCCGCCTGCTTGTAGCCGTAGTATTCGTCCAATACGCTGACATTTGAGGGGGGAATGGGGGAGAGCAGCATTGCGCCGAGGATATCGGCGATCTGTTCCTCATCCATGGACTGGCGCAGGTCCTCCTTGGAGAGGATGTTTTCCTTTACCCAGAACACGCCGTCCGGATCGATGCCGCCATGGAAGGTATCCTTGGTGATGCTGATGTCCTGCATCTGGGAGAGCAGGAGGAAGTCATCGTGAGAGACGTCGCCGCGGATGCGGGTGGCGATGTTCCGCACCAGCTGGGAAAAGTCGGTGACCACGCCGGCCTGCCGGATCTCCTGCCGGGAGAGGTATTTCCCGTTGGAGTTGATGCGCCGGAACACCTCGTCGATGATGTCCGGGTTATGCTCGTCATACATCGAGTACGGCAGCTCATAGCTGACGATTTTGACGCAGATCTCCCGGTCCATGACGGGCTCCCGCTGACAGAGCTTATTCCTGTCCAGCAGGTCCTTGGTCAGCGCCGTGGTGCTCAGGTCAAAATACTCCCCGCTGGAGGAGGGGTAGTCGTTTTCAATAAAGGAAAAGATCGCGTTGAGCCGCTGCATGCCGTCGATGATCTTGCTGCGGTCGACCCCTTTGTAGATGCATTTGGCAAAGAGGAAGAGGGGCACCGGGTAGCCGTTTGCAAGGGAATCGATGAAAGCCTGCTTCTCTTCCAGCTCCCAGACGAGCTTTCGCTGATACCGCCGGTTGACCAGATATTGATTGTTTCGATAGTCCTCGTATGAGCGCTCAACGACCTTGCCGTTGATGATCGGCTGCTTTGCCATGGAGCCACCTCCTGACCGGTGAGTTAGGGTTTGATAGGATGATGCGGTAAAGGGGCCTGCCGTGTCGAAGCGGAAGGAAATTTGTGGTAACCAGTATACCACACTGGCTCGCCCGCTGGCAATAGCTTGTACGCACGGCCCCTGGTCTGGCGGAGAGGCATTTGACGGGGGCTGGCTCCGCTGTCAAAACCGCATCGGCGCCCTCCGTTCGTTCGGAGGGCGCCGATGCTTCGCTGCCGGGGGAGAAGGGGCCGCGCCGGCGTCCCGGCAGGGAGACCCGGGGCGGCGGCCGGAAGCGGGCCTACGCCACATATACCGTGGGGGCCTCCCAGCGGACGGTCCAGCCCAGGGCCTCCGCCAGGAACCGCAGCGGCGCCATGGTATGGCCCTCCACGATCACGGCGGGGGCCGCCAGGGGAACTGACACGCCGTCCGCAAGGGCGGTTGAAGCGCCGACCGTCAGGAGAAGGGTATGCTCCCCCTGCCGTACCGTCACCGTGCGGCTGCCGCCGTCCCAGTCTACCTGGGCGCCTAGGATGCCGGCCAGCTCCCGGATGGGCGCCATGGTATGGCCGGTATCCGAGAGGTAGGGCGGCGCCGCGAAGTCCACCGCCGCGCCCCGGACGTACAGGGGGAAGCGGGGCTCCGCGGCCTCCGCCAGGCAGCGGACGGCGGTGCCGTCCGGCAGCACCCGGGTGACCGCTCCCCGCTCCTGGGAGAAACGGAGGTGGAAGATCCACTGGTTTCCGCCGCTGTCGGTGAACCGCCAGCCTGTGGGCAGGCCGTCCTCTCCCGTCTCCGGCTGCTCCGCGGGGGCATTAGGCAGATAGGTTTCCACATGGCGGCGGGCCGCGGCGCCGTCCTGGAGGGAGAGCTGCTCATATTCCGTCAGGTTCCCGCCGCCCGCCGCCAGGGCCAGCTGGTCCGTCCCGTCCGCCTGCCGCCAGGCGAAAAGGAGGGTCCCCGCGGTCTCCAGGAGCTTCCGGCCGTCGGACAGGCGGATCAGGCCGGCGCCGGAGGCGGCGCGGTAGGACAGGTACGCCTCATTGCCGCAGGATGCCAGGGAGGCGGTCTGGAACGCCTCTCCGGCGGGCAGGGAGAAGAGGGCCTGGCTCTGACCGTCCTCCCGGAGGCATACCACCCGGCCGCCCTGCCGGTCCACGAAGCAGGGGCTGCCGCCCAGCAGGGCCAGCTCTCCCGTTTCCCCGCAGTCCGCCGGGAGAGGGTAGCGGCGGATCTCGTCCCCATCCCAGCACAGGAGGGACCGGCCCTCCCGCCAGAGGGCCCGGCCCTCCCCCAGGACCGGCCTTCCGCCGCAGTCCACGGAGGCGGCCCGCTCCCCATCCTGGAACAAGGCCACCCGGCAGGCGCCGTGGGGATCCCCCAGCACAGCCCACAGCCGGCCCTCCCCGTCAGGCGCCATGCTGAGGAAGGACATTTCCTCCTCGGCCTCAGAGGGACGGTACACGGCGGGGGAGGAGCCATCCCGCGGGAGGCAGAGGATCCTGTCCCTGAGGGACGTCTCCCCGTCAGTCACCAGCAGCCAGAGGCCCTGCCCGGTCTCCGCCATGCCGGAGATGAAATCCCCCGCGGCAAGGCCGCAGCGGGCCCAGACGCCGCCGCTCACGGTGACATCGGCCGCCAGGGCGGCCGTCCGGCAGAGCAGGGCGCACAGCAGGATGCAGGCCATACGACGAAACAGTCTTTTCATGAGAGATGCCTCCTTTCGGGACAGGGCGGATCAGGTACCAGACGGGGGCCTATGAAACAGGGGAAAGGCCGGTCCCTTTTCCGGCGCTTGAAACATATATTTGTATTATAGAACGCGGGGCGGGCGCCGGGGGCGCTGCCCGGAGGATCGGGGGATGCGATATGGGATATACGATCAGGGCGAACCCTGTGGACCTTCAGGACCGGGAGGCCTTCCTGGCCTTCCTGGGCCGGCAGGCGGAGAAGGGGTACCGGGCGGTGCGGGTGCTGCCGACACACACCTACTTCAGGAAAGCCCCGCCGGAGAGCGCCGGTTTTACCCTGTCTTTCGACAGCGGGGAGGCGGAGGAGGGCGGCAATCTGTATGGCCTGGGCAACGGGATCGTCATTCGTCCGGCCCCCGCCGCGTCCGACGACCCCGGGTGGTGCGAAAAGGTGCTGGCCAATTACGGCCGCTTTACCTCTTTTCGGCGATCCCGCCTTGTCGGGCAGGTCCTGCAGGTCTTTCCGGCCCTCATCCTTTCGGGGGCCTGCCTTTACCTGCTGGATCTGCTGGGGGCTGCCCCGCCCTTTGCCCAGCTTACCGGGATACTGCGGACGATGCTGGCGGTGCTGGGGGGCATCAGCATTTTCCAGCTGATCCGCCTGGCCGTGCAGCTGCTGGCCTGGCATGTGGACGCCCTCCATCTGGACGGGATGCGGAAGGCCGCGGCCCTGGGGCGGCCCTACCGCACGCCGGAAAAGCTGGCGGCCAGGGTGCGCGTCAAAAACGGCCTCTCCTGCTATTGCTATGGGCTGGTCCTGGCCGCGGAGCTGCTGTACCTGCTCCTCATCCTGCTGTCCTTCCGCCGCTGAGACCGCCTCTGCCGCCTTTCACGGCGGAGGGCGGGAAAGCCCGATTTGCCGGCTCCGTCTTGCGGACAAAGCCAGGATGCTTTATAATGCAGCATGGAAAGCGGCAGGCGGCTTAGTGTGCGGAATGCTTTGCGAAAGGGGGGACATGCCGATGGTTGGTACAGGCGCGCCGGATGAGCGGATGGAGCAGCTGTACCGGGAGATGTTCCCCAAGCTTTACCTCTATGCCTCCAGGATCCTGCCCCAGCCCTCCCTGGCGGAGGAGGCGGTGCAGAACACCTTCTGCATCGCCTGTGAGCGGCGGGAGAAGCTGTTTGGCAGCAGCAACCCCCAGGGCTGGCTGATGAACACCCTGAAGAACGTGATCCGGAACATGCTGCGGGACCGGGCCCGGCTGGCGGTTTCGATCCTTGACGTCATGGAAGCGGGCGGCATGTCCGCCAGGGATGAGATGGATGTGGACCTGCTGTACGCGGATATTTCCCAGACCGACGACTTCCGGCTTTTGAAGTGGATCGCCCTGGACAAATGCTCGATACAGGAGGTCTCGGACAGGCTGGGGATCTCCTTTGACGCGGGGAAGAAGCGGGTGCAGCGCGCCAGGAAGCGCCTGCAGAAGAGTATGGAAAAGGATTGACCGGACGGCGGTTCGGCCGGGCCGTCACGGCAGTCATGCTGAGGGAAGGGAGGAGAAGAGATGTCCAAGCCGCATGAGACGGGCAGGAACAGCCGCGCCCGCTTTGACCGTATGCCGACGGCGGAGCTGGAGGACCTTCTCCGCCTGGACTTTCAGCTCCCGGAGGGCGAGGGGCTGAACGAAGATACGATCCTGTACATCACGGAAGTGATCGCCGGCCGGGAAGCGTCGTCCTCCCGGATTTCCTGCCCGGATGCGGCGGCTGCCTGGCGGGAGCTCCTGACCCGGTATCTCCCTGACGGCACCAACGATCTGCTGGGCGACGGCATGGGGTCCGAGCCGGTACCGTCCCCCGGGCAGCCGTCTCCGGCGGCCCGTCGGCACAGCCGGGGCATCCGCTGGATGATCCGTATCGCCGGTGTGGCCGCCATCCTGGCCGTCCTCTTTTTTGTCACCACGATCACCGCCTACGCCCTGGGCTACGACGTCTGGGGAACCGTCGCGAAGTGGTCCAGCGAGACCTTCTCCTTCGCGGCGAGGGAGAGCGGGGAACGTGGGGACACGGCGGACCGGCAGTCCAACAATCTGGAGTTTTCTTCCCTCCAGGAGGCGCTGGATTATTTTGGCATAGAGGAAACGATCACGCCCACATGGATCCCGGAAAGATTTGTTTTGGAGTCTGTCGTAGCTGCCGAAAATGGTGGGTTGATCGCATTTAATGCCCACTATTCATATGGAGAAGACATATTGGTTATGTACTGCCGGATGCTGGACGCTATGCTCTCTAAAGGACAGGAGGATGAGAACGGAATCCTGTTTGTCTGCTTCCCTGTTACAGCCATTGCCGCAGTCCTGTCCCGCAGTCCCATGACGGTCAAGCGTTCTCTGAATGAACTGGAAACCGCCGGACTTATCATGCGGGTGCGTCAGGGCGTTGGAGAACCAAACAGGATTTATGTGCTGATACCGGGAAAGGAGGACGCTGCCCTTGCCTGATACCTCAAAGCTGGAAAAGCTCAACCGGGAGTTGGAGAAAAGCGAAAAGAAGCTGCGGAAAGCCATCAATGATGAAAAGGCATTGCAGCACCAGTTAAAGCAGCTTACCCGAAAGAAACGGACGCACCGGCTCTGTACCCGTGGCGGTATGCTGGAAAGTTTTCTGCAAGAGCCGGAACGCCTGACAGATGATGATGTTATGCTGTTGTTGAAACTCATTTTTCACAGACAGGACACGCAGGAACTATTGAAAAAACTGCTGGAACGGGAGAAGCC
>CALXGG010000086.1 GCA_944387785.1 uncultured Oscillospiraceae bacterium
CGGGGGCAAGGTGCCAATTCCGGCGGAAACGCAAGATGAGGAAAACCACCCGTTTTCAGCACGCGCCGTCGGTGAGACGGCGCGTGTTTTTCTCGTTTTGCCTGGAAAAAAAGAAAGGAGACGCAAAACAAATGGCACATCGTATTTTCACTTCTGAATCCGTTACCGAGGGACATCCCGACAAGGTCTGCGACCAGATCTCCGACGCGGTGCTGGACGCCATCCTGGCCCAGGATCCCTACGGCCGGGTGGCCTGCGAGACGGTGACCACCACCGGCCTTGTGATGGTCATGGGGGAGATCTCCACCAGCTGCTATGTGGACATCCCCGGCATCGTCCGCCGCACGGTGGACAAGATCGGCTACAACGACCCCGCCTACGGCTTCGACGCCCAGAGCTGCGCCGTCATGACCACCATCGACGAGCAGAGCAAGGACATCGCCATGGGCGTGGACGGGGAGCGGGACGAGGACATCGGTGCCGGGGACCAGGGCATGATGTTCGGCTACGCCTGCGACGAGACGCCGGAGCTGATGCCCGCCCCCATCGCCATGGCCCACGCCCTGTGCCGCCGTCTGACGGCGGTGCGCAAGAGCGGGGAGCTGGCGTGGCTGCGGCCCGACGGCAAGAGCCAGGTCACCGTGGAGTATGACGCCCAGGGCAACGTCCTGCGCTGCCCCGCCATCGTGGTGTCCACCCAGCACAGCCCCGACATCGCCATCGAGGAGCTCCGGGAGGCGGTGATCGACACGGTGGTGAAGCCGGTGATCCCGGAGAAGTATATCGACCAGACCACCAGGTTCTATATCAACCCCACCGGCCGCTTCGTCATCGGCGGCCCCGTGGGGGACAGCGGCCTCACCGGCCGGAAGATCATCGTGGACACCTACGGCGGCTCCGCCAGCCACGGCGGCGGCTGCTTCTCCGGCAAGGATCCCACTAAGGTGGACCGCTCCGCCGCCTACATGGCCCGGTACATCGCCAAGAACATCGTGGCCGCGGGCCTGGCCCGGCGCTGCCACATCGAGCTGGCCTACGCCATCGGCGTCAGCGAGCCGGTGAGCGTCCTGGTGGATACCCAGGGTACCGGCAGGATCGCCGACGAGAAGCTCAGCCAGATCGTCACCCGGGTGTTCGACCTGCGGCCCGGCAAGATCATCACCCACCTGGACCTCCGCCGCCCCATCTACGAGCAGACCGCCGCCTACGGCCACTTCGGCCGCGGTGACCTGGACCTGCCCTGGGAGCGCACCGACATGGTGGAGGCCCTCAAGGGGGCCTGCTGAGTCCTGCGCTTCTCTCCATAAGACCCAAAAGGTCCCCCGCCCGGCACCGGGCGGGGGACCTTTGTTGGTTTGTACAGTGCGGCCCTCAGTTCAGCCGGCGCTCAAAGTTGCGGCTGACGTGGACCCCCTCCTGGATGATGAAGAAGGCATTGGGGTCCGCCTTGAGGAGCTGCTGCTGGAGGTCCTCGATCTGGTACTTGTTCAGGCACACGCAGAGGATGTGGGTGTCCTCGCCGGTATAGACCCCCTTGCCCTCCCAGCGGGTGATGCCCCGGTGGAGGTTGTCCAGGATGAAGTGGTCCAGCTCCGGGCTCTCGGCCTTGGTGAAAATGAGCATCTGGACGTTGACGCTCTGCTGGTGGGCCCGGTCGATGGCCATGGCCTGGAAGATGGTGTTGAGGATGGAGTAGATCATGGTGGGCACGTCGAAGAGGAGGCCGCACAGGAGGAACAGCGTGGCGTTGCAGGCCAGGTTCACCTGCCCGATAGAGAGCCGGGAGCCTCTCCGGGACAGGATGAGGCCCAGGGCGTCCAGGCCGCCGCCGGAGCAGCCGCAGGTGAGGACAAGGCCGGTGCCCACGCCGGAGATGACGCCCCCCAGGAGACAGCTGGTGAGGACGTCGTCCACCAGGGGCCGGGCGGGGACGGGTACAAGGCTGACGAAGAGAGTGTAGGTGGTGGCGCAGATAACGGTGTTGCGGAAAAAGATGGGCCCCATAAACCGCCAGGCGATGGCCAGGAGGGGGACGTTGATGGCGTAAAAGACCACGCCCGCCAGATCAAAGGGCAGGCTGGAGACATGCAGGGCGGACAAGATCAGGGTCCGCAGCAGCTGGCAGATGCCCATAAGGCCGCCGGTGTAGAGGCCCAGGGGGGTGACAAAGAGGTTGATGCCCAGGGCGTAGATCAGGCTGCCCAGGATAGCCAGGATCAGACGGCTCCAGCCGGAGCGCAGGGTGGATTTCAGCATGCCTCGCATCTCCTTTTCCCGGGGCTTTCCGCCCCGCCGGGAAAAGTGTAGCAGATTAGAAGCTGTATTGCAAGCACCGTCTCAGCCGTTCCCGGCCCCGGGCGATGGTCCGGGACACCGAGGACTTGTTGACCCCCAGCTCCCGGGCCACCTGGGTCATGGTGAGCCCCAGGTCGTAGTAGAGGTGGAGCATCTCCGCCTGGCGGGCCGTCAGCTCGGCCTGGCGGGCCCGGCGGAGGTTCCGCCGCAGCCGCTGGAGCTGCTCGCTGTTGTCCTCGCCGTGGGAGCGGTTCCAGGCCGCCAGGTCCGCCAGGAACTCCTTCCCCCGGCCGGCGTCCCGCTCCCCGGTGTCAGAGCGTATAGCGCCCATTGTTGTGATACCTCCTGTCGTAGTACCGCTCCAGCACCAGGGCGATCTCCCGGGTCTCCCGGTAGAGGACGGTGAGCTCCCGGATCCGCTGCTCCAGGCGGCTGCGCTCCTCGGGGGAGGCGGTCCTGGCCGCGTCCCGCAGGGCGATGATCCGCAGGCGGATCAGGTCGCCGCTGCGGCGGTAGCTGGCGGCCATGTGGAGAAGGGTCATGGCTCCACCTCCCCCGCCCGGCCCCGGAAGGGGGCCAGCTCCCGGAGGAGCCAGGGGACCACGCAGTCCTCGCAGAGGGTGCGGCCCCCCAGGCGCCAGCAGGGGTTGCCGGGGTACAGCTCCCCGCCGCAGCAGGCGCATTGTTCCACCGGGACCGCCCGCTGGGGGTCCCGGTGCCGTTTTCTGATGTAGCGCAAAATATTTCCTCCCAAAACATAAAAATTTCTGTTGACAAACGGGCCTCTTTCTGCTAAGATACAATTCGCTGCTAATCGTGCTGGTATAGCTCAGTTGGTAGAGCAGCTGATTTGTAATCAGCAGGTCGGGGGTTCGAGTCCGTCTACCAGCTCCACCCTCTTTTAGCAGGGACAAGCGAATATGGGAGCGTTCCCGAGTGGCCAAAGGGGGCAGACTGTAAATCTGTTGTCGACGACTTCGGTGGTTCGAATCCACCCGCTCCCACCAAAAACGGTGACCCCGTCAGGGGTTGCCGTTTTTTTCTTGCCCGGCGGCGGGTGGATTCGAAAGCCGGCTCTTGGCGGGGCGCCGGGGGCGCGCCGCAACCGGCGTGGCTTTTCCGCAGAAAAGCGAATCCACCCGCTCTCCCCCGCCGCCCGGCGGCGGTGGTGGAATCCCCGCAGCGGCCGGAACATGTGCCGGGGGCACATGTTCCGCGAAGGCCCGGCGGCTGTGCCGCCGGGAGGGCGGTCCGACAGGGGCAGCGCGGGCCGTACCGCCAGGTACGGCGGGTTTTTTGGTGGGAGCGGGCAACGCTCGCCCCCGCCGGCCCGGGGACCGTCCGGGCCGGGACAGGCCCGGCCTGCCCTCTGGGGGCCCGGTTCCGGGCGGTTTTGATAGAACATATGTTCTAACATGCCCCTACGATACCACAGCAAATCTAAAAAGTCAATAGTGATTTTTAGATTTGCTGTTGACTTTTCCGCCGCCGCCCGGTATGCTGGCGGTAGCAAGGGTGACATGCGTGAAAGGAGACGGGACATGGGCGTGAACCAGAGACTGCGGGAGCGGCGGCTGGAGCTGCATCTGACGCAGACGGAGCTGGCCCGGCGGCTGGGGGTCTCCCCCGCTGTGGTCAGCAACTACGAGGGGGGGCAGAACCCGGTGCGGGGGGAGCTCCTGGAGAAGCTGATCCGGGCGCTGGACGTGGAGCCCAACTTCCTTTTCCAGGACGTATACCGGGGAGAGGGGTTTCCGGTGTCGGTGGAGGAGAAGGGGCTGGTGGAGCGCTACCGCCGGCTGTCCGCCCCCGGCCGCCGGGCCCTGCGGGCGGTGGCGGAGGCCCTGGCGGACTGCCAGGCGGACTGGGAGGCGGCGGCCCCGGCGGAGGAGCCCCGGCAGATCCCCCTGTACCGCTGCCCGGCGGCGGCGGGGCTGGCGGCGCCGGTGTTCGGGGAGGACTTCGACTACATCGACGTTACCGGGGCGGTGCCCCGGGGGGCGGAGCTGGCGGTGCGGATCCAGGGGGACTCCATGGAGCCCTGGATCCGGGACGGCTCGGTGGCCTATGTGAACCACGACCCCCTGGAAAACGGCGACGTGGGCATCTTCTGCGTGGACGGGGCCATGGTCTGCAAGCAGTACGTCCGGGACGGCCTGGGGATGGTGTACCTCTTCTCCCTGAACCGGCAGCGCTCCGACGCGGACATCCTCCTGCCCCCCAGCAGCGGCCGGAGCCTGGTGTGCTTCGGCCGGGTGCTGCTGCCGGGGCGGCCGGACATCCCGGGCATGTGACGAGACAGGAACGCCGGGGGAGGCATTTGCCTCCCCCGGCGTTTTTGCTGGGGCATGGTCAGCGGCAGGGGGGCCGGCCCTCCGCCGGGGCGGCCCACTCCTCCCGCCACAGCAGCAGGTCGCTGCAATAGCTGGTGAGCAGCAGGAAAAAGGAGGCGGGCCACAGCAGGGAAAGGGGGCCGCTGTACGTCCCCAGGGCCGCGCCGCCCCCCAGGAGGGGCCGCAGGGCGGCGTACAGCAGCAGGCAGCCCAGGGACAGGTACTGGGTCCATATCGCCAGGACCGTGTGGAGGGCGGCCCGCCGGCGGTCCCGGCGGCGGCGGCGGAGATAGGGGCTCAGGTCGATGACCCGGGAGGCCCCGGCGGAGATTCCGGGGCGGGAGACGGAAACCGGGGCGGGAACGCGGACGGCGCGGGGAAGAGACGCGGGGCATGCCATGGGGATCCCTCCTTTTTTGCGGATGATCCGCCGCCGGGGCCGGCGGCTTGTCTTACTGTATGCAGGATACCAGAACAACAGTACGAAAAAACGGACAGAAAACCCCCGGGGACGACGGATCCGTCCCCGGGGGTTCGTAGGATACAGCGGGAGGGAAAAGAGGCAGGCCGGAAGCCCGTGAGCCCTCAGATCACGCCCTGGGCCACCATGGCGTCGGCCACCTTCCGGAAGCCTGCCACGTTGGCGCCCACCACCAGGTCGCCCTCGGCGCCGCACTCCCGGGAGGCGTCGTAGGCGTTGTGGAAGATGCCCACCATGATGTCCTTGAGCTTTTTGTCCACCTCGTCAAAGCTCCAGGCGGAGCGCAGCACGTTCTGGCTGATCTCCAGGCCGCTGGTGGCCACGCCGCCGGCGTTGGCGGCCTTGGCGGGGGCGAAGAGGAGGCCCGCCTGCTGGAAGGCCTGGATGGCCTCGGGGCGGCAGGGCATGTTGGCCCCCTCCGCCACGGCGATGGCGCCGTTTTTGATGATGGTCTCCGCCATGGCCCCGTCGATCTCGTTCTGGGTGGCGCAGGGCAGGGCGATGTGGCAGGGGATGTTCCAGATCCCCCGGAAGCCCTCGGTGTAGGTGCTGCCGGGCACCTCCTGGGCGTAGGCGCTGATGCGGCCCCGGCGGTTGAGCTTGATGTCCTTGACCACGTCCAGCCTGATGCCCGCCGGGTCGTGGATGAAGCCGCCGGAGTCGCTGAGGGCCACCACGTTGGCCCCCAGGGCCTGGGCCTTCTCGCAGGCGAAGATGGCCACGTTGCCGGAGCCGGAGATCACCACGGTCCTGCCGTCGAAGCTGGTGTTCCCCTGGCAGCGGAGCATCTCCTCGGTAAGGTAGCACAGCCCGTAGCCGGTGGCCTCGGTGCGGACCAGGGAGCCGTTGAAGGTCAGGCCCTTGCCGGTGAGGGCCCCGGCGTCGTAGTCGCCGTGGATCTGCCGGAAGCGGCCGAAGAGGTAGCCGATCTCCCGGGCCCCCACGCCGATGTCCCCGGCGGGGATGTCCTTGAAGTGGCCGATGTGGTGGCTCAGCTCCGTCATGAAGCTCTCGCAAAAGCGCATGACCTCGGCGTCGCTCTTGCCCTTGGGGTCGAAGTCGGAGCCGCCCTTGGCCCCGCCCATGGGCAGGCCCGTGAGGCTGTTTTTCAGGATCTGCTCAAAGCCCAGAAACTTGAGGATGGACAGGTTCACCGACGGGTGGAACCGCAGTCCCCCCTTGAAGGGGCCGATGGCGGAGTTGAACTGGACCCGGTAGCCCCGGTTGATGTGGACCTTGCCCCGGTCGTCCACCCAGGGCACCCGGAAGGCGATCATCCGCTCCGGCTCCACGAAGGATTCGACGACGCCCCGCTCCTGGTACTCGGGATGCCGGTCCACGATGCGGTCCAGGCTCTCCAGCACCTCCAGTACCGCCTGGTGGAACTCCTTCTGGTCGGGGTCCCGGTCCAGGACCTGGCGATATACGCCCTGTAAATACGCGCTTTTCAGCATACGCTGCCCTCCTGTCCTCTTCCGCCGCCGGCGGGGAAAATACTGAGTATCTTTAGGGTACAGGAAAGGCTATGGGGCGGGCAAGGTTCAATCCTCTGAAATTTTATTCCATTAAAGCGAGAAATTCATACACTTTTTACAAAGAAAAAGGGCCTTCTTTCAGCAATAAACAAACAATACGGGATTTGTCCGCAGATGAAAGAAAATACGGTCCCTGCCCGGCGGAGATATCTCCCGCCGGAAAACCGGGGCTGGCGGCGGCCCGTCAGCCGATGCCGCCGTAGGCCACGCCCAGCACCAGCACCGCCGCCGCCACCGCCACATAGACATAGGCCAGGACGTCGAAGGACCGGCCCAGGGGCCTTTTCCTGCCCAGGTCCAGCTCCTTTTTGATGGCGGGCATCCCCAGGATGAGGTAGATGAACACCGCGCACAGCAGCGCGCCGCAGGGGGCGATGTAGATGGTGACGGCGTCCAGCCAGGCGCCCATGCTGGGCAGGGCCTCCAGGAACACCGACACGCCGAACACCACCGCCGCCGCCGCCGCCACCGACAGGCGGCGGGACAGCCGCAGGCGGCTGGACAGGGCCTCGCCGCAGGCCTCCATCATATTGATGAGGGAGGTGATGCCGGCAAAGAGCACGGAGACGAAAAACAAAACGGCGAACAGCCGGCCCATGGGCATGCTCTGGAACACCTGGGGCAGGGTGACGAACATCAGGGGCGGGCCGGAGTTGGGGGCGATGCCGAAGGCGAACACCGCCGGGAGGATGGCGAAGCCCGCCAGCAGGGCGGCCACGGTGTCCAGCAGGGCGGTCATGACGGAGTGGTGGACGATGTCCTCGGACTTCTTCATGTAGCTGCCGTAAATGAGCATCCCCGCGCCGTTGATGGACAGGGAGAAGAAGGCCTGTCCCATGGCCATGACCCAGGTCTCAAAGCGCAGGAGATCGCCCCAGTCGGGGGTCAGGAGGTAGCGGTAGCCCGCCCCGGACCCGGGCAGGAAGGCTACCCGGACGGCGATAATAATAAAGAGGAGAAAGAAGGCGGGCATCATGAATTTGCTGATCTTCTCGATGCCGTCCTTCACCCCCAGCAGCAGGATCCCGGCGGTGAGGAGCACCGCCAGCAGGTGCCAGGGCACGGAGCCGAAATCCACCGCCATGGCGTCGAAGTAGGCCTGGGCGTCCCCGGCGAGGATAGAGCCGGTAACGGCCCCGGCGGCGTATTTGAGGACCCAGCCCACCACCACCGAGTAGCCGATGGCGATGCCCAGCACCCCCAGCAGGGGCAGGATGCCGATCATGGCGCCGCCCCGCTTGCCCCGCTGCCGGAGGACGTAGTCAAAGGAGCCGGCGGCGCCGGTGCCGGTGAGGCGGCCCAGGGCGAACTCGCCGGAGAGGCCCACATAGCTGAACAGGGCCACGAAGAGGAAGTAGGGCACCAGGAAGGCGCCGCCGCCGTACTGGCCCACCCGGTAGGGGAAGAGCCAGATGTTGCCCATGCCCACCGCGGAGCCCACGGCGGCCAGGATGAAGCCCGCCGAGGAGGCAAACTGCCCGGCGGTCCGTCTGTGTTCCATAGAAGCCCTCCTAACGTGGATGCCTTACATTCTTTTGGGCATCAAAGGGGTAAAGTGTCCGGGGGCCATATATCCCATCCCCGGGGGGATGGGAAAAGGCCGCCCTGCCATTATACCGCAGGGAGGAGATCTGTCAAGGGGAAGGCCGCCGGAGAGCAGCCGGCCCGGCGCGGTATCCGCGCCGGGCCGGACCGGGAAAAGGGGTCATTCCGTAGTGACGCGGATGTTC
>CALXGG010000087.1 GCA_944387785.1 uncultured Oscillospiraceae bacterium
TGGCGCCAGGCCGACCACTACAAGGTTCCCCGCATGATCTACGTCAACAAGATGGACATCATGGGCGCCGACTTCTATCATGTCCTGGACATGATCGCCGACCGCCTGAAGGCCAACGCCGTGCCCATCCAGCTGCCCATCGGCTCTGAGGACACCTTCAAGGGCATCATTGACCTGGTGGAGATGGACGCCGACATCTATTACGATGAGCTGGGCAAGGACATGCGTGTGGAGCCCATCCCCGAGGACATGATGGAGCTGGCCCAGGAGTACCGCACCAAGCTGCTGGACGCCTGCGCCGACATCGACGAGGAGATCATGATGCTGGTCCTGGAGGAGCAGCCTGTTCCCCAGGATATGATCCGCAAGGCTCTGCGCAAGGGCACCATTGAGAACCTGCTGGTCCCCGTGACCTGCGGCACCTCTTACCGCAACAAGGGCGTGCAGAAGCTGCTGGACGCCATCGTGGACTACATGCCCTCTCCGGTGGACATTCCCGCCATCAAGGGTGTGGACCCCGATACCGAGGAGGAGGACGAGCGTCCCGCCGACGACAACGCCCCCTTCTCCGCCCTGGCCTTTAAGATCATGACCGACCCCTACGTGGGCCGTCTGTCCTTCATCCGGGTGTATTCCGGCAAGCTCTCCACCGGTTCTTCCGTGCTCAACTCCACCAAGAACCAGAAGGAGCGCATCGGCCGCATCCTGCAGATGCACGCCAACCACCGGGAGGACATCGAGGAGGTCTACTCCGGCGACATCGCCGCCGTGGTGGGCCTGAAGAACTCCACCACCGGCGACACCCTGTGTGACGACGATCACCCCATTATCCTGGAGTCCATGGAGTTCCCCGAGCCCGTGATCCGCGTGGCCATCGAGCCCAAGACCAAGGCCGGCCAGGAGAAGATGGGCATCGCCCTGATGAAGCTGGCCGAGGAGGACCCCACCTTCAAGACCTACACCGACGAGGAGACGGGCCAGACCATCATCGCCGGCATGGGCGAGCTGCATCTGGAGATCATCGTGGACCGCCTGCTCCGGGAGTTCAAGGTGGAGGCCAACGTGGGCGCGCCCCAGGTGGCCTACAAGGAGACCATCAAGAAGGCCGTCCAGCAGGATACCAAGTATGCCCGCCAGTCCGGCGGCAAGGGCCAGTACGGCCACGTCAAGATCCGCCTGGAGCCCAATGAGTCCGGCAAGGGCTACGAGTTCATCAACGAGGTGGTGGGCGGCGCGGTGCCCAAGGAGTATATCCCCGCCGTGGACGCCGGTATCCAGGGCGCCATGCTCTCCGGCGTGCTGGCAGGTTACCCCGTGGTGGACGTGAAGGTCACCCTGTACGACGGCTCCTACCACGAGGTGGACTCCTCTGAAATGGCGTTCAAGATCGCCGGCTCCATGGCCTTCAAGGAGGCCTGCCAGAAGGCGGATCCCACGCTGCTGGAGCCCATCATGAAGGTCTGCGTCATCGTCCCCGAGGAGTATATGGGCGACGTCATCGGCGACCTCAACAGCCGCCGCGGCCAGATCCAGGGCTTCGAGGCCCGCTCCGGCGCGCAGCAGATCGACGCCTTTGTCCCCCTGAGCGAGATGTTCGGCTATGCCACCGACCTGCGGTCCCGCACCCAGGGCCGCGGCCAGTACACCATGGAGCCCAGCCACTATGTCGAGATCCCCAAGAATATCCGGGATAAGATCATCGACCAGCGCATGGGCGCCCGGGCCATGAAGTAAGGGACAAAATCCAGGGAAAGCCCCGGTTTGGGATTGCTTTTTCCGCTGATCTGTTGTAAAATATCAGCGTTATGACGTTTGGCGCTGATCTATCATCAACCATTTAACTGTTAAGGAGGATATTCCCAATGGCCAAGCAGAAATTTGAGAGAACTAAGCCCCATGTCAACATCGGCACCATCGGCCACGTTGACCACGGCAAGACCACTCTGACCGCTGCCATCACCAAGTACCTGGCCTTCCAGGGCAAGGCTGACTACACCGATTACTCCAGCATTGATAAGGCTCCCGAGGAGCGCGAGCGTGGTATCACCATCAACACCGCTCACGTTGAGTACGAGACCGACGCCCGTCACTATGCCCACGTTGACTGCCCGGGCCACGCCGACTATATCAAGAACATGATCACCGGTGCCGCTCAGATGGACGGCGCCATCCTGGTCATCGCCGCTTCCGACGGCCCCATGGCTCAGACTCGTGAGCACATCCTGCTGGCCCGTCAGGTGGGCGTGCCCGCCATCGTGGTGTTCCTGAACAAGTGCGATCAGGTGGACGACGAGGAGCTGCTGGAGCTGGTGGAGATGGAAGTCCGCGAGCTGCTGAGCACCTACGAGTTCCCCGGCGACGACATCCCCATCATCAAGGGCTCCGCTCTGAACGCCCTGGTGTCCGAGTCCACCGATCCCAACGCTCCCGAGTATGCCTGCATCAAGGAGCTGATGGACGCTGTTGACGACTATATCCCCACTCCCGACCGTAAGGCCGACATGCCCTTCCTGATGCCCGTCGAGGACGTGTTCACCATCTCCGGCCGCGGCACCGTGGCTACCGGCCGTGTGGAGCGCGGCACCCTGAAGCTCTCCGAGGAAGTCGAGATCGTTGGCCTCACCGACGAGAAGCGCAAGACCGTCGTCACCGGTATCGAGATGTTCCACAAGCTGCTGGACTACGCTGAGGCCGGCGACAACATCGGCGCTCTGCTCCGCGGCGTTGCCAAGACCGAGATCGAGCGCGGCCAGGTTCTGGCTAAGCCCGGCTCCATCCACCCCCACACCAAGTTCGTGGGCCAGGTGTACGTCCTGAGCAAGGACGAGGGCGGCCGTCACACCCCCTTCTTCAACAACTATCGTCCTCAGTTCTACTTCCGTACCACCGACGTGACCGGCGTCATCACCCTGCCCGAGGGCGTGGAGATGTGCATGCCCGGCGACAACGTGGATATGAACGTTGAGCTGATCACCCCCATCGCTATCGAGAAGGGCCTGCGTTTCGCTATCCGTGAGGGTGGCCGCACCGTGGGTTCCGGCGTCGTTATCGACATCAAGGAGTAATCTTTCCCATAAAATCCCCACCGCGTCTGCGGCGGGGATTTTTTTGCGGGAAGGATTTGGACCCTGCGGTAACGCTTTGACAGGGAGGTATCGCGATGCGCATTGAAGTGATTGATGAGTATAGCCAGGCAGGCCACCTGCTGCATATCGGAAGCTGTATCGGGGCCTTTGCCCGGGGCAGGACCCGCAGCGAGGCGCTGGCCAAGATCCCGGGGGAGGTGGCCCGTTATCGCCGCTGGCTGGGGATGCCGTTTGACAGGGAAGAAGCTATGGATATCCGGATCGTTCAGGAGAAGGCCAGTGACCTGCAAATCGAGGACGCGGATTCCGACGTGCTGTTTGAGGGGGAGCGATCCCCCCTGGCGCCGGCGGAGTATCAGCGGCTGAAAGCGCTGGCGCTGAAGGCGGCGGCGGATTTTTTGCTGCTGTACGACGCTGTGCCCGAGAAGGACAGGACCTTCCTGCCCCAGCGAAAGACCTTTTACGGGGAAGTCCCCCGGACCGCTGAGGAGATGTACCGGCATACCCGGAGCGTCAATGCCTACTATTTCGGGGAGATCGGTGTTCCGGCGGACAACGAGGGGGATATCCTCACCTGCCGGGCAGCGGGGTTCGCACAGCTGGAGGCGCAGCCGGGCTTTTTGGATAAGGGCGTGGTCCTGGGCAGCTATGGCGAGGCGTGGAGCCTCCGGAAGGTGTGCCGGCGGTTCGTCTGGCATGACACGATCCACGCGAAAGCCATGTACCGGATGGCGGTCAGGCTGTGGGGGAAGGACGCGCTGCCGGATCCCTTCCGCTTCTCCCTTTGACAGGCTTGCCGGCGGCAGATGCGGAAGGAGCAGGACAGCGGTTCTCCGGCGGTCAAACTGGCCGCCGGATTTTTTTGCGTGCCCCTTGACATCCTTGCTGCAATATGATATTGTTTTGATATCAAATAAATAGCAAGGAGAGAGGCAATCATGGAAGAGAAAATCTTGACGACCAAAAAGGGCGGCATGCCGGTGCTGCTGCTGACGGTCCTGCTGTATATCGCGGCGATCCCCCTGTGCATCCTGGGCTTTACCATGGCGGAAGAGGGCTCCGGTGGCCTGGTGCTCCCCGGTACCGCGCTGGCGGTCGTCTCCATCCTGTGGCTGGCTTTCGGCTGGATCTTCTGGTGCGGCCTGAAGGTCCTCAAGCCCCAGGAGGCCCTGGTGGTGACCCTGTTCGGCAAGTACATCGGCACCCTGAAGGGGGAGGGCTTCTACTTTGTCAACCCCTTCTGCACCGCCTTCAACCCGGCGGCCCGGACCCGGCTCAAGCAGAGCGGCGACGTGGACGGCGGCCAGGGCGCCCCCGGGGTGACAATCTCGGCGAACGGCGCCGTCACCGTGGCCGCCGACGCCTCCGGCAAGCGGATCTCCCTGAAGATCATGACCCTCAACAACAATCGCCAGAAGATCAACGACTGCCTGGGCAACCCGGTGGAGATCGGCATTGCCGTCATGTGGCGGGTGGTGGACACTGCCAAGGCGGTGTTCAACGTGGACAACTACAAGGAATACCTGTCCCTCCAGTGCGACAGCGCCCTGCGGAACATCGTGCGGATCTACCCCTACGACGTGGCCCCCAATGTGGACACCACCGGCGACGGCGTAGCGGACGAGGGCAGCCTCCGGGGCTCCAGCGAGGTGGTGGCCGCCCGGATCCGGGATGAGATCCAGAGCCGGGTGGAGGAGGCCGGGCTGGAGATCATCGAGGCCCGGATCACCTACCTGGCCTACGCCCCGGAGATCGCCGCGGTGATGCTCCAGCGCCAGCAGGCCAGCGCCATCATCGACGCCAGGAAGATGATCGTGGACGGGGCCGTGGGCATGGTGGAGATGGCCCTGGAGCGGCTCAGCGAGAACCAGGTGGTGACTCTGGATGAGGAGCGGAAGGCTGCCATGGTGTCCAACCTCCTGGTGGTCCTCTGCGGCAACCGGGACGCCCAGCCGGTGGTCAACTCCGGCAGCCTGTACTGATATGGCGGAGGAGAAGAAACAGGTGCCGCTGCGCCTGTCCCCCAAGCTGTACGCCGCCATCGCGGCGTGGGCCGAGGATGATTTCCGCTCGGTGAACGGGCAGATCGAGTACCTCCTCACCGAGTGTGTCCGGCAGCGGAAAAAGAACGGGAAATATGTGTCCGATGAGATCGACGTGCCGCCGGAGCTGGATATCCGGTAGGCAAAGACCGCCTTTTGACGGCCGGCCGGGGACAAAGCCCCGGCCGGCCGTTTCTCTTTTCTTTTGGGGCAAGGTATGGTACCATGGAAGCAGTACAGGCGAGGAGGGACGGTATGGGAAAGGAACGGCTGGATAAGCTGCTGGCGGCTACGGGCCGGTGGTCCCGGCGGGAGGCCAAAGGCCTGATCCGGGAGGGCCGGGTGCTGGTGGACGGGGTGCCGGCGGCCGGCGGCGAGGAGAAGGCGGACCCCGACGCCAGCGAGATCCTGGTGGACGGCATGCCTCTGGGCTACCAGCGGTACACCTATCTCATGCTCCACAAGCCGGCGGGGGTGCTCACCGCCACCGAGGACCGCCGGCAGGAGACGGTGCTGGACCTGCTCTCCCCGGAGCTGCGGCGCCGGGGGCTCTCGCCGGTGGGACGGCTGGACAAGGACACGGAGGGCCTGCTGCTGCTGACCAACGACGGGGAGCTGGCCCACCGGCTGCTGGCGCCCAAAAGCCATGTGGACAAGGTATATTACGCCCGGCTGGACAAACCCCTGGGGCCGGAGGACCGGGCGGCTTTCGCCCGGGGGATCACCCTGGAGGACGGCCTCGTGTGCCTGCCGGCGGGGCTGGAGATTCTGGGCGACGGCCGGGAGGTGCTGGTGACTTTGCACGAGGGTAAATTCCACCAAATCAAGCGGATGGTGGCCAGCCGGGGTGCGGCAGTATGCTACCTGAAGCGGCTGTCCATGGGGCCGCTGTCCCTGGACCCGGCCCTGGAACGGGGGGAATACCGGCCTTTAACGGAAGAAGAAGTTATCAAAATCGGAGGAAAGGTCTAAAAATCCTGGAAATTCACGAATCAGCCAAAAAGTTACAATATTTTTTGTGAAAAAAAGAAAAAATCTCTTGCATTGTGCGGTTCGACACAGTATAATGGAAAAAGAGTTGACATATTGCACAAAGAAAGCTTGACAATAACGCTCGATGGAGGAAGAGACTATGTCGGGAAGGATTTTTCAGAATGTTGTCCTGCAGATCAAGGAGGCCACGGACCGTGTGGTGGGCGTGATCGATGCGGAGGGCGCCGTGATCTCCTGCAGCGACCTGGGGCTGATCGGCAGGAAGTGGCCGGAGTATGTGGAGACCATCAACCAGGCTGACGGCGCCATCACCTCTATGGACGGCAAGACCTTCCGGGCGCTGAGCGGGTGGGGGGCCCATTTTGACTACGCAGTGTTCACCATGGGGGACGACGAGATCAGCCGCACAGTCTGCTCCATGGCCAGCGTGTCCCTCAACGGCGCCAAGAGCTACTACGAGGAGAAGCATGACCGCAGCTCCTTTATCAAGAACATCATCTCCGACAATATCATGCTCAGCGACATCTATATGCGGGCCAAGGAGCTCCATGTGGCGCCGGAGGTGCCCCGGGGCGTGTTCCTGATCCGCCAGCTGGAGGCGGGGGATACCGCCCTGATGGACGTGATCCAGGGCCTGTTCCCCGACCGGCAGAACGACTTCGTCCTCAGCGTGGGGGACAACGACGTGGCGCTGATCCACCAGCTGCCGGAGTCCGGCTACGACAAGGAGGTCCAGCGGGTGGCGGCCCTGCTGGAGGAGACCCTCCGGGTGGGCGGCGAGAACCGGGTGGTCATCGGCATCGGCACCGTGGCCCTGCACCTGCGGGAGCTGGCCAAGAGCTACAAGGAGGCCCAGATCGCCATCGAGGTGGGCAAGGTCTTTGACACCGAGAAGTATGTCATCAACTATGAGAACCTGGGCATCGGCCGCCTGATCTACCAGCTGCCCACCACCCTGTGCGAGATGTTCCTGATGGAGGTGTTCAAGAAGAACCCCATCGACTCCCTGGATCAGGAAACCCTCTTCACCATCCACAAGTTCTTTGAGAACAACCTCAACGTGTCCGAGACCGCCCGCAAGCTCTTCGTCCACCGCAACACCCTGGTGTACCGGCTGGAGAAGATCAAGAAGCTGACGGGCCTGGATCTCCGGGAATTCGACGACGCCATCACCTTCAAGGTCGCCCTCATGGTCAAGAAGTACCTGACCAGCCGGGGGATCGACGCCTGATCTCCGGACAAGAATACAGCGGCGCCCCGGGCGGGACTGCCCGGGGCGCCGCTGCGCTCCTGAGGGCGACATAAGTTTTTGCGGTGTCTCGCCGCACAGGCAAATAGCCGGGGGTATATCCGGCAAAGCGCTGGCGGCAGGGGGCTGCAAGGGATGCCCGGAGGCGTGGCTTGATCCCGGCCGGGAATAGATTGACATAATACGGTAAACTTTCCCAGCTGTCCAAGGGTGGAATTTTGCCGTTTTTTTGCCGCAAGTCCCTTGACGAGCCAGTTGTGTTTGTGTATGATTACGATGTAACATTTTGTAATTTTTTGAACCTTCGGGTTGACATAACATTCGCCCAAGGGGCGGGAGGCAGCATAGCGGTATGATTCGATTAACAGACGTGGTCAAGGAATATCCCAACGGGACCCATGCCCTCAACGGGCTCACCATGGAGATCCAGGACGGGGAGTTCGTGTTCATGGTGGGGCCCTCCGGCAGCGGGAAGAGCACGGTGATCAAGGTGCTCACCGGGGAGGTGGAGCCCACCCAGGGGAAGGTGATGGTCAACGGCTTCTCCCTGCGGAACATTCGGGACCGGCAGATCCCCTATCTCCGCCGGACGATCGGGGTCATTTTCCAGGATTTCCGGCTCATCGAGCACAAGACGGTATATGACAACATGGTGTTTGCCATGCGGGCGGTGGGGGCCGGCCCCAAGGAGATCAAGAAGCGGATCCCCTATGTGCTGGACCTGGTGGGCCTGGAGAACAAGGGCCGCCGGCTGCCCTCGGAGCTCTCCGGCGGCGAGCAGCAGCGGGTGGCCATTGCCCGGGCCCTGCTCAACAACCCCAGCACCATCATTGCCGACGAGCCCACCGGCAACCTGGACCCGGCCCGGTCCCTGGAGATCATGCGGCTCCTGGAGCGGATCAACGCCCTGGGGACCACGGTGCTGGTGGTGACCCACGAGAAGGACCTGGTCAACCGCTTTGACAAGCGGGTGGTGATGCTGGAGCGCGGCCG
>CALXGG010000088.1 GCA_944387785.1 uncultured Oscillospiraceae bacterium
CGCATCGACAAGGCCCAGAAGGCCGCCAAGGGGGACAAGAAGTTCCTCCACGAGGTGGAGGTGTTCACCGGCCTTCTCGCCTGGCTCAACGACGGCAGATCCGCCCGGAGCTACGACTGCGACGCCGACGACCGGGCCCTCATCGAGACCAGCGACCTTCTCACCCTCAAGCCGGTGATCTACGCCGCCAACCTGGACGAGGACGGCTTCTCCGACTATGAGAACGTGGGCTACTACCAGAAGGTGGAGGAGCGGGCCAAAAGCGAGGGGGCCCAGGTGATCCCCGTGTGCGCCAAGCTGGAGGCGGAGATCGCCGAGCTGGACGGCGAGGAGCGCTCTATGTTCCTGGAGGACCTGGGCATCCACGAGAGCGGCCTGGACCGGCTTATCAAGGCAAGCTACACCCTCCTGGGTCTCATCTCCTTCCTCACCAGCGGCGAGGACGAGTGCCGGGCCTGGACCATCACCGCGGGCACCAAGGCCCCCCAGGCCGCCGGCAAGATCCACACCGACTTCGAGCGGGGCTTCATCCGGGCCGAGGTCATCGCCTACGACGACCTGATGAGCGTGGGCTCCATGGCCGCCGCCCGGGAGAAGGGGATGATCCGCTCCGAGGGCAAGGACTACGTGGTCAAGGACGGGGATATCATCCTCTTCCGGTTCAACGTCTGACCGCCGTCCTTGACCACGGGCGCTCCAGCGCCCCGCGCTTGCGCGTACAAGCGTTTTTGCCCCAGGCAAAAACCTTGGCGCAGGGCGGATTCACTCCGCCCGAGCAATGCCATCGCCGCAGGGACCCCCGGCGGGCATGCCCGCTGGGGAACCAAGGACGGGGATATCATCCTCTTCCGCTTCAACGTATAATCACTATTTCTTGAAAGAAAAAGTAATCAAAAAGAACTTTTTTCGCTCTGACAGCCGCTGCTGATCCCGCATTTCACACGGTGACGGCAGCGGGACACATGAATGTCATATGGCTGAACAACAAAAACTCCAAAAATCCCGCTTTGCCATCCTGGACGCCTGGCGGACGGCGGCCATCCTCCTGATGCTGGTGTACCACTTCCTCTACGACCTCATGATCTTCGGCGTCATCACCCCGGCCCAGATGTTCTCCCCGGGGCTGAACCTGATGCAGAAGTTCATCTGCTGCAGCTTCATCCTTCTGGCGGGGGCCGCCGCCCGGTTCTCCCGCAGCAACCTGCGCCACGGCATCATTGTGCTGGCAGCAGGTTTGGCGGTAGAGATCGGCGCCGCCGTGGGGGGCCAGGCCATCCGCTTCGGTATCCTCCAGTTCATGGGGGTCAGTATGGTGCTGTGGCACTTTGCGGGGAAGTACCTCCAGAAGCTGCCCCGGTGGCTCCTGGCGGCGGGGAGCGCCGCGCTGTATGTCCTCACCGACTGGTGGACGGGGCAGGTGACGGTGTCCGTCCCCTGGCTCTACCCCCTGGGGTTCCCCAACGCCCGGTTCGTCAGCGCCGACTACTTCCCCCTGCTGCCCTGGTTCTTCCTGTTCCTCATCGGCGCCGCCCTGGGGGGCTGGTGCCTGGACCACCGGGAGAACCGGCTCCTCACCGCGTCCCTGCCGGGTGTATTGACCTTCCCCGGCCGCCACAGCCTCATCATCTATCTGCTCCACCAGCCGGTCCTGTACGGCGTGAGTTTTCTGATCTGGGGGTAGACCGCCATGTCCTTCAACTGCACCTTGTGCTACATTGAAAATCCCCAAGGGGAGTATCTGATGCTCCACCGGGTGAAAAAGAAAAACGACGTCAACCACGACAAGTGGATCGGGGTAGGCGGCAAGTTCGAGGAGGGCGAGAGCCCCGACGAGTGCCTCCTCCGGGAGGTCTGGGAGGAGACGGGCCTGACCCTCACGGACTACCGGTTCCGGGCGGTGGTCACCTTCGTGGCCGACGGCTGGGACACGGAGTATATGCATCTCTTCACCGCCGCCGGCTATACCGGCACGCTGAAGGAGTGCGACGAGGGGAACCTGGAGTGGGTGCCCAAGGAGAAGGTATACGACCTGCCCATCTGGGAGGGGGACAAGCTGTTCTTCCGCCTCATTGAGGATCCGGAGGGCCCCTTCTTCTCCCTGAAGCTGGAGTACCGGGGGGACAAGCTGGTACGGGCGGTGCTGGATGGGAAGGAGCTGGCCCTGTGAAGGAAAAGCTGCTGATCTCCGCCTGCCTCCTGGGCCGCAACTGCAAGTACAGCGGCGGCAGCAACTACCACCCCCTCACCCAGGCGCTGCGGGAGCGCTATGAGCTGGTGCCGGTATGCCCCGAGTGCATGGGGGGCCTCCCCATTCCCCACGACCCCTCGGAGCGGGTGGGGGACAGGGTCCTCTCCCGGACCGGGGCGGACGTGACCGCCGAATTTACCAGGGGGGCGGAGCTGGCCCTCCGGCGGGCCAGGCAGACCGGCGCAAAGCTGGCTCTCCTCAAGGAACGCAGCCCCTCCTGCGGCTTTGGGGCCATTTACGACGGCACCTTCACCGGCACGGTGGTGCCGGGCAGCGGGGTGGCGGCGGAGCTGCTGGCGGAAAACGGCCTTGCCATCTACGGCGAGAGCCGCATCGGTGAGCTGCTGAAATAAAGGAACGGCATCAAAAAGGAGCCCGGCGCGGATGCGCCGGGCTCCTGTATTTTCCTATTGCAGCGGATCAGGCGGCCTGCTTGCCGCCGGTGACGGTGCGGATGAAGAAGAGGGTGCCGATCGTCAGCGCCGCGCCGATGATGAGGCAGATCACCGCATTCTGGACGAAGCCCGCGATGATGAAGTTCACAAAGCTCACCGCCGCCACGGTGATGGCGTAGGGCAGCTGGGTGGACACATGGTTGACGTGGTCGCACTGGGCGCCGGCGGAGGCCATGATGGTGGTGTCGCTGATGGGGGAGCAGTGGTCGCCGCACACCGCGCCGGCAAGGCAGGCGGAGATGCCGATGATCAGCAGCTGGCTGCCCACGGGGAAGATGGCCGCCACGATGGGGATGAGGATGCTGAAGGTGCCCCAGCTGGTGCCGGAGGAGAAGGCCAGCACGCAGGCCGCCACGAAGATGATGGCCGGCAGCATGCTGTACAGGCTGGCGGCGGCGCCGGTCATGATGGTCTCGAAAAAGACGTCCGCGCCCAGGCTGCCCACCATGTTCTTCAGGGCCACGGCCAGGGTGAGGATGATGATGGGGGGCACCATGGCGACGAAGCCCTTGGGCACGCAGGCCATGGCCTCCTTAAAGGTCATCAGGCGGCGGGCCACCACATAGGCGATGGTCAGCACCAGGGCGATGAGCCCGCCCCAGGGCAGGCCGATGAAGGCGTCGGTGTTGCTGAAGGCGCCGAAGAAGTCGCCGGCGCACTCGGTGCCGCCCCAGGCGTCCACGCCGAAAAAGCCGCCCACATAGATCATGCCGATGAAGCAGGTGATGATGAGGACCACCACCGGCAGCACCAGGTCGATCACCTTGCCTCTGGGGTTGCCCTCGTTCTCGGAGGCGTCCTCCAGGGCGCCCAGGTCGCCATTGCGCTGGGCATTCATCTCGTGGAGCTTCATGGGGCCGTAGTCAAACTTCATCACCGCCAGGCCGATGATGAACACAAAGGTCAGCAGGGAGTAGAAATTATAGGGGATGGCCCGGATGAACAGCTCGATACCGGTATAGCCCACATCCAGGCCCGCGGTGGCCACGGCCACGGCGGCGGCCCAGGAGGAGATGGGGGCGATCATGCACACGGGCGCGGCGGTGGCGTCGATGAGGTAGCTGAGCTTGGCCCGGGAGATCCGGTGGCCGTCGGTGACGGGCTTCATGACGGAGCCCACGGTGAGGCAGTTGAAGTAGTCGTCAATGAAGATCAGCACGCCCAGCACAAAGGTGGCCAGCATGGCCCCCGTCCGGGTCTTGATGTTCTTCTCCGCCCAGCGGCCGAAGGCCGCGGAGCCGCCGGAGGCGTTCACCAGGGCCACGATGGTCCCCAGCATCACCAGGAACAGGAAAATACCGGCGTTGCCCTCCACCGCCGCCACGAGGCCGTCGTTGATGATGGTGTCCAGGGTGGCTACCGGGGCAAAGCCGCACTGGAACAGGGCCCCCACCAGGATGCCGATGAACAGGGAGGAGTAGGCCTCCTTGGTGATCAGGGCCAGGACGATGGCCACCAGCGGCGGGACCAGGGCCCAGGCGGTGCCGTACATGGCGGGCACGGCGGCCTCGCCGTCGGCGGCGAAGGCGGGTACGGCCAGCAGCAGGCTGACCGCGACGACCAGCAGCGCGCTGATCCATCTGCGTTGGGTTCTCATGGGATGTTCCTCCTAAAACAAAAATCCAGTCATGACGCGATCATGACCGGATACAGGAAGCTCCCATATACACCGTCATGACAGCTCTCCACGTTTCCGTGACAGTCCGCCGGATCTTCTCCGTCGGCCCAGCGCCCCCACCGTCAGACAACAAAGCGGGCGCTTCGGCGGCAGTCCCTTTCCCTCCCCCGCTGTCTGGCGTTGTACGGGGAGCTACTCATGGCGGCCGCGCCTCTATCATAACCTTTTGAACGGACCGGGGTGGTCCGCTGAGGCCCATTATAGCGCAGTCCGCCGTTTTGTCAAGAAAAACCCGGGATATTCCCCGTTTTTCCCCGGTTTTATCCGGTTTTGCCCGGAGGGAACGGTGCCACCGGCCCCGCGCCGCCGCCGGCCTGGAGAAAATCGGGCGGATCTGGAGATTTTCCGCCGTCCTCCCTTGCGGAGGGCCGCCGGGGGATGGTAGAATAGGCATATATCACCGCCGCCGGGCGGACAAGGGAGGCGTCATCCATGATCCAGCGCCAGGGGCGGTTTTTCGCCCTCACCACCCGCCGCACCGCCTACTGTTTCCAGGCAACGGAGCAGGGTTTCCTCCAGCACCTCCACTACGGGCCCTGGGTGGACCTGTCCGCCGGCTGGGGGGCCCTGGTCCCCCAGGTCCGCCACGCCCCCGGCAACGGCGCCCGGCTGGACGGCGCCGTCCTGGAGGACATGGCCCTGGAGGTGTCCGCCCCCGGCCTGGGGGATCTCCGGGAGCCCTTCGCTTCGGTGGATACGCCGGACGGCTCCCCCATGGATCTGCGCTTCGTCCGCTCCGCGGTGCTGCCGGAGAAGCCGGCGCTGCCGGGCCTTCCCTCCGCCGCGGAGGGCGGCGAGACCCTGGAGGTGGTCCTGGCGGACCGGCGGGCCGGGCTGCTGCTGACCCTGCGCTACACCGCCTTCGACAGCTGCGACGTGATCGTGCGCCAGGCCCTCCTCACCAACACCGGCAGCCGGGCCGTCACGGTGCGCCGCCTGATGAGCACCCAGATAGACCTTTGCAGCCAGGACTACCTGCTTACCGCCTTCAACGGGGCCTGGGCCCGGGAATTCGAGCCCACGGACACCCCCTGCGGGCCCGGGACCGTGGTCTCCGGCAGCCGCTGCGGCGTGTCCTCCAGCCTGGCCAACCCTTTCGTCATCCTCCGCAGCCCCGGCAGCGGCGAGGAGCACGGCAGCTGCTACGGCTTCAACCTCCTGTACAGCGGCGACCACTTCGCCTGCGCCAGCGGCAACGGCTACGGCAAGCTCCGCTTCCTCCAGGGCATCCAGCCGGAGGGCTTCTCCTGGCGGCTGGCCCCCGGGGACACCTTTGCCGCCCCCGAGGCCATGATGACCTGGGCCGACGGCCTCTCCGCCATGAGCGAAAACCTCCACGCCTTCATCCGCCGCCACATCGTCCGGGGCGTCTGGCGGGACAGGCCCCGGCCGGTACTCATCAACAGCTGGGAGAGCTTTTACTTCCGCTTCACCCAGCGGGACCTCCTCTCCCTGGCCCGGCAGAGCCGGGACCTGGGGGCGGAGCTGTTCGTTTTGGATGACGGCTGGTTCGGCCACCGGGACGACGACACCTGCTCCCTGGGGGACTGGACCACGGTGAACCGGAAAAAGCTCCCCGACGGCCTGGAGGGCCTGGCGGAGAAGATCCGCGCCCTGGGCCTCCAGTTCGGCCTGTGGGTGGAGCCGGAGATGGTCAGCGCCGACAGCGACCTCTACCGGGCCCACCCCGACTGGATCCTGGGCCGGCCCCGCCAGGCGGTGGGCCGCCACCAGTACGTCCTGGACCTGACCCGCCGGGAGGTCCAGGACCACATCATCGCCGCCATGACCCAGGTATTTACCGCCGCCGCCCCCGCCTATATCAAGTGGGACATGAACCGGATCTTTACCGACACCTTCTCCGCCGGCCTGCCGCCGGAGCGGCGGGGGGAGGTCCGCCACCGCTATGTGCTGGGGCTCTACCGGGTCCTGGGGATCCTGACGGAGCGGTTCCCCCAGATCCTCTTTGAATCCTGCGCCTCCGGCGGCAACCGCACGGATCCCGGCATGCTCTGCTATATGCCCCAGGTGTGGCTCTCCGACAACACCGACGCCTTGTGCCGCTGCCGGATGCAGTACTACGCCAGCTTCGGCTACCCCCAGTCGGTGATGGGCTCCCACGTCAGCGGCAGCCCCAACCACCAGGTCCTCCGCCGCACGCCCCTGGACAGCCGGTTCCAGGTGGCCGCCTTCGGCCTTCTGGGCTATGAGTGCGACCTGCGCGCCTTGTCCCCGGAGGAAAAGCGGCGGGTGGCGGGGCAGATCGCCTTTTACAAGACCTACCGCCAGACCCTCCAGTACGGCCAGCTCTACCGCCTGCGGGACGGCCGGGACGGCTTCTGGCAGGTGATGGCAGTGGCGCCGGACAAGGGCCAGGCCCTGACCCTCCTGTTCCAGCCGGAGAACCGGCCCAACGCCCCCGCCCTGCGGCTGCTGGCCCGGGGCCTGGAGGAGCACGCCGCCTACCGGCTGTGGGTACGGCCGGCGCCGGTGGACCTCCGGGACTTCGGAGGGCTTGTCAATATGGTATCCCCGGTGCGGATCCGCCAGGGCTCCCTGGCCGAGGCCGCCGCGTCGCGGCTCATGGCCCTCTCCTCCGAGGAGGAGTCCGTGGCGGCCTCCGGCAGCCTGCTGACTGCCTGCGGCGTGTGGCTCAAGCAGGGCTTTTCCGGCACCGGCTATGATGAGGAGACCCGGGTCATGGGGGACCAGGGCAGCCGCCTGTACCTGCTGGAGCGGCAGGAGGCGGCGGGCCCGGAGCCCCCTGCCCGCTGACAATTCGATACAAAGGATGGAGGGCGATGACCATGAGACGAGGTCAACTGCTGCGCGAACTGGAACAGGGCGGGCTGCCGGAGCGGCTGGAGCCGGTCTACGGCAAGGACGCGCCCGGGGCCGCCTACCGCCTGCGGGAGCTGGTGCTGGAATACGGCGAGACCTTCCCCTGCGGCGATGACGCGGAGACCCTGCTCTTTTCCACCCCCGGCCGGACGGAGCTGGGCGGCAACCACACCGACCACCAGCACGGCCACGGCCTGGCCGCCAGCGTCAACCTGGACACCATCGCCTGCGTGGTGCCCAACGGCAGCCGGACCATCCGCATCAAGTCCCGCCACCACCGCCTGGCGGAGGTGGACCTCAGCGACCTTGCCGCCAAGAAGGAGGAGACCGGCAACTCCGTGTCCCTCCTCCGGGGGGTGGCCGCCCGGCTCACCCAGCTGGGCTATGCCATCGGCGGCTTCGACGCCTACACCACCACCCGGGTCCTCCGGGGCAGCGGCCTGAGCTCCTCCGCCGCCTTCGAGGTCCTCACCGCCACCATCATGAACCAGCTCTTCTGCGGCGGGGCCCTCTCCGCCACGGACCTGGCCAAGGTGGGCCAGTACGCCGAAAACGTCTACTTCGGCAAGCCCTGCGGCCTGATGGACCAGATGGCCTGCGCCACCGGCGGGGTCATCGCCATCGACTTCAAGGACCCCGACAACCCCTCCCTGCGGCAGGTCCAGGTGGACCTAAGCCGCTTCGGCCACGCCCTGTGCATCATCGACACCCGGGCCAGCCACGCCGATCTCACCGCCGACTACGCCGCCATCACCCAGGAGATGCGCCAGGTGGCCGCCTGCTTCGGCCGGGAGGTGCTGGGGGATGTGAGCTTCGAGCAGTTCCGGGAGAGCCTGGCCACCGTCCGGGCCACCTGCGGCGACCGGGCGGCCCTGCGGGCCTACCACTTCTTCCGGGACGACCAGCGGGTGCTCCTGGAGTGCGACGCCCTGGAACAGGGGGACTTCGACGCCTTCCTGCACCACGTCCGCCAGTCCGGCCGCTCCTCCTTCATGTATTTGCAGAACGTATCCAACTACCGGGAGAGCCGCAGCCAGCCGGTGGCCCTGCTGCTGGCCCTGGCGGAGGACCTGCTGGCGGGCCGGGGGGCCTGCCGGGTCCACGGCGGCGGCTTTGCCGGCACCATCCAGGCCTTC
>CALXGG010000089.1 GCA_944387785.1 uncultured Oscillospiraceae bacterium
CCGGTACTCGCTGCCGTCCTCCAGCACCAGCTTGCAGTCAAAGCTTCTGATCATACGCGCGCTCCTTTCAGAAAGGTCTGTCCCGAGAAAAGAAAAGCCCGCCCCCCGCAGACAACACGGCCGTTGCCTGGAAAGACGGGAAAAACAGTATGGCCGGGCACGGGGGAGACGGCGGGGGAAGCGTCCCCTCCGGCGGGAGAAAAAAGGGAGGCCCCCGCCCAGCAAAGCACAGCCTTCGTCACGGGGGACACCTCCTTCGGGAACCTAAAAAATTTACAGGCATACTAATTATTTTTCAGAACATTCCGGCGGGAAACCGGGCCAAAATGTCTAAAAATTAACATACTTATGAATATTTACTTTGAAAACTATCTCACAGATCGGCGGAGAAGTCAAGGAGAAAAGCGAAAATAATCCGGATTTATGGAACTTACCCAGTGGGGGCGCGGGAAGGGCCTGGACAATTCATACAGAATTATGGAGGATTCCGCCTTGCGTTTTCCCCGGGGAAATGTTAGCTTAGTAATGTAAACAAAAAGCTAGGGCCTGTCCGCAACTGACGGAGCGTGGATGACCACGGGGGAGCGGGCCGGCCGGAAAGATGTCGACCGTCTGGGCAGCCTGTTCTTATTGGGGACGGGTCTGCCCTTTTATTTGCTTTTGGGAGGTAACGGTATGAAGAAGGTAGCGGTCATCATGGGCAGCGACAGCGACTGGCCCCAGGTCAAGGCCGCCTGCGAGCAGCTCAAGGCCTTTTCGATCCCCTTTGAGGCCCACATCATGAGCGCCCACCGCACGCCGGAGACGGCGGCGGCCTTCGCCAAGGGGGCCCGGGAGGCGGGCTTCGGGGTCATCATCGCGGCGGCGGGCATGGCGGCCCACCTGGCGGGGGCCATGGCGGCCAACACCACGCTGCCGGTGATCGGCATTCCCATGAAGGGCGGGGCCCTGGACGGGCTGGACGCCCTGCTGGCCACGGTGCAGATGCCCTCGGGGCTGCCGGTGGCCACGGTGGCCCTGAACGGGGCCAAGAACGCGGCGGTGCTGGCGGCCCAGATCCTGGCGGTGGAGGACGCCGCCCTGGCGGGGAAGCTGGACGCCGCCCGGGCCGATATGGCGGCCCAGATCGCCGGGAAAGAGGCAAAGCTCCAGGCGGAGCTGGCCTGACGGGGCGGATGGACGCCCAGTCAAACATTCAAATCTATAAATCTATAATGGTATTCACATATTGATCGCCAACGGACAGAAAGGATGGACAAGCATCATGGTTCAGAAAATGGAGCAGCTCTACGAGGGCAAGGCCAAGAAGGTATTCGCCACCGATGACCCCAACTACGTCATCGTCTCCTACAAGGACGACGCCACCGCCTTTGACGGCACCAAGCGGGGCACCATCATGGGCAAGGGCGCGGTGAACAACCGCATGAGCAACTTCCTGATGAAGAAGCTCTCCGACGCCGGGGTCCCCACCCACTTCGTGGAGGAGCTCAGCGACCGGGAGACGGTGGTGAAGAAGGTGCGGATCGTGCCCCTGGAGGTCATCATCCGCAACGTGTCCGCCGGCTCCTTCGCCAAGCGCTACGGCGTGGAGGAGGGCATCGTGTTCGACGAGCCCACCTTCGAGTTCTCCTATAAGAACGACGACCTCCACGATCCCCTCCTCAACACCTCCCACGCCCTGGCCCTGAAGCTGGCCACCAAGGAGGAGATCGCCACCATCCGCGCCATGGCCCTGAAGGTCAACGACGTCCTCAAGGCCTTCTTTGCCGACTGCGGCGTGCGGCTCATCGACTTCAAGCTGGAGTTCGGCCGCCTCCCCGACGGCACCATCGTCCTGGCCGACGAGATCAGCCCCGACACCTGCCGCTTCTGGGACGCCAAGACCAACGAGAAGCTGGACAAGGACCGCTTCCGCCGGGACCTGGGCAACGTGGAGGAGGCGTATCAGGAGATGATGCGCCGGGTGTTCGGCAAGTAATCTGGCAAGTAGACGGAGGATACGGCATTGGGCGGTTTTTTCGGAGCGATCTCCCGGCGGGATTGCGTCCTTGACATCTTTTTCGGCGTGGACTACCACTCCCACCTGGGCACCCGGCGGGGAGGCATGGCGGTATACGGAGGCGACGGCACCTTCCAGCGCCAGATCCACAATATTGAGAATACCCCCTTCCGCACCAAATTCGAGAAGGACCTGGGGGAGTTCCGCGGCCGCAGCGGCATCGGCTGCATCAGCGACACGGACCCCCAGCCCCTGCTGGTGCGCTCCCACCTGGGGCTGTACGCCATCACCACCGTGGGCATCATCAACAACGCGGAGGCCCTGGTGGAGAAGTATTTTGACGGCCACGGCCACCAGTTCATGGCCATGAGCTCCGGCAAGGTCAACGCCACGGAGCTCACCGCGGCCCTCATCAACCAGAAGGACTCCCTGGCGGAGGGCATCCGCCACGCCCAGGAGGTCATCGACGGCTCCGCCACCATCCTGGTGCTGACGCCGGAGGCCATCGTGGCCGCCCGGGACAAGCTGGGAAGGCTGCCGGTGCTCATCGGGAAGGACAAGGACGGCTGCTGCGTGTCCTTCGAGTCCTTCGCCTACCACAAGCTGGGCTATACCGACGCCTATGAGCTGGGCCCCGGGGAGATCGTGGAGATCACCGCCGAGGGCTTCCGCACCTTGGTGCCGGCGGGGGAGAAAATGCGCATCTGCGCCTTCCTCTGGACCTACTACGGCTACCCCAACTCCAACTACGAGGGGGTCAACGTGGAGGTCATGCGCTACCGCAACGGGGAGATCATGGCCCGGGACGAGATCGCCCGGGGCATGCTGCCCAAGGTGGACTATGTGGCGGGGGTGCCGGACAGCGGCCTGCCCCATGCCATCGGCTTCGCCAACCGCAGCGGCAAGGCCTTCGCCCGGCCCTTCGTGAAGTATACCCCCACCTGGCCCCGGTCCTTCATGCCCGACAGCCAGGAGGTCCGCAACCAGGTGGCCAAGATGAAGCAGATCCCGGTGCCGGAGCTCATCGAGGGGAAGAAGCTCCTCTTTGTGGACGACTCCATCGTCCGGGGCACCCAGCTGCGGGAGACGGTGGAGTTCCTGTACGGCTGCGGCGCCGAGGAGGTCCATATGCGCTCCGCCTGCCCCCCCATCATGTACGGCTGCAAGTTCCTCAACTTCTCCCGCAGCAACTCCGACATGGAGCTGCTGGCCCGGCGGGTGGTCCAGGAGCTGGAGGGGGACGAGGGCCAGGAGCACCTGGCCGAGTACGCCGACGGCACCACGGAGCGGGGCAAGTGCCTGCTGCGCACCATCTGTGAGAAGTTCGGCTTCACCTCCCTGGGCTACCAGTCCCTGGACGGCGTCCTGGAGGCCATCGGCATCGACCGCGACAAGATCTGCACCTACTGCTGGACAGGAAAGGAATGAGAGCTATGACGAACAACGCTTCTTCCCACGCCGACGCCTACGCCGCCGCCGGCGTGGATATCACCGCCGGCTACAAGGCGGTGGAGCTGATGAAATCCCACATCGCCCGGACCATGACCGCCGGGGTGGCCTCCGACATCGGGGGCTTCGGCGGCCTGTTCGCCCTGGACGCCGCCGCCATGGCGGAGCCCATCCTGGTCAGCGGCACCGACGGCGTGGGCACCAAGCTGCGCATCGCCCAGCTCATGGACAAGCACGACACCATCGGCATCGACTGCGTGGCCATGTGCGTCAACGACATCATCTGCTGCGGCGCCAAGCCCCTCTTCTTCCTGGACTACATCGCCTGCGGCAAGAACTACCCCGAAAAGATCGCCGCCATCGTGGGCGGCGTGGCGGAGGGCTGCGTCCAGGCGGGCTGCGCCCTCATCGGCGGGGAGACCGCCGAGCACCCCGGCATGATGGCCGAGGACGACTACGACCTGGCGGGCTTCTCCGTGGGCGTGGTGGACAAAAAGAAGATCATCGACAACAGCGCCATGGCGGCGGGGGACATGGTCATCGCCCTGCCCTCCTCCGGCGTCCACTCCAACGGCTTCTCCCTGGTGCGCCGGGTGTTCAACGTGGAGCACGCCGACCTGGGCGCCCCGGTGGAGGCCCTGGGGGGCAGGAGCCTGGGCGAGACCCTCCTCGCCCCCACCAAAATCTATGTGAAGCCCATCCTGGCCCTGCTGGCCCAGGTGGCCGTCCGGGGCATCTCCCACATCACCGGCGGCGGCTTCTATGAGAATATCCCCCGGAGCATCCCCGACGGCCTGTGCGCCAGGATCGACCGCGCCGCCGTCCGGGTCCCGCCCATCTTCGACCTTATCGCCAAAACCGGGAACATTGACGAGCGGGATATGTTCAACACCTTCAATATGGGCGTGGGCATGAGCGTGGTGGCGCCCCGGGCGGAGGCGGACAAGGCCCTGGCCATCCTCAGGGCCCAGGGCGAGGACGCCTATCTCCTGGGCGAGATCGTCTCCGGCGAAGAGAAGGTGGTTTTATGCTGACCGCCCGGATCGCCGTTCTGGTCTCCGGCGGCGGCACCAACCTCCAGGCCCTCATGGACGCCCGGGGCCGGGGGGAGCTGCCCCACGGTTCCCTGGCCCTGGTCATCGCCGACAAGCCGGGGATCCGGGCCATCGAGCGGGCCCGGGAGGGGGACATCGCCTGCGCGGTGATTCCCCGGAGGGAGCCGGGCTTTGAGGAAAAGGTCCTCACGGCCCTTCGGAACTATCAGATCGACATGGTGGTGCTGGCGGGGTTCCTGGGGATCCTCTCGGCGGACTTTATCCGCCGCTTCCCCGGCCCCATCATCAACATCCACCCCTCCCTGATCCCCGCCTTCTGCGGGAAGGGGTTCTACGGCCTGAAGGTCCACCAGGCCGCTTTGGACTACGGCGTCAAGGTCACCGGCGCCACGGTCCACTATGTCAACGAGGTGCCCGACGGAGGGAAGATCCTCCTCCAGCGGGCGGTGGACATCCTCCCCGGCGACACGGCGGAGACGCTGCAGCGCCGGGTGATGGAGCAGGCGGAATGGAAGCTCCTGCCGGCGGCGGCGGAGCGGGTGGCGGCGGACGTGGTGGCGGCCCGGGCCGCCTCCCCCGCCAAGGAATAAGGAATACGAGGAGGAAGTTGTCCCATGGATACCTACGCACTGCATGACCTGGGGGCGCTGCTGGGCGGCAACCCCTATCCCGGCCGGGGCATCGTGGCGGGCAAGAGCGCCGACGGCCGCTATGCCGCCGTGGCCTATTTCATCATGGGCCGCAGCGAGAACAGCCGCAACCGGGTGTTCGCCGCCACCGAGGACGGCATCCGCACCCAGGCCTTTGACCCCGCCAAGGTCAAGGACCCCAGCCTCATCATCTACCACCCCGTCCGGCGGCTGGGAAATCAGCTCATCGTCACCAACGGCGACCAGACGGACACGGTCCGGGACGGCCTTCTCAAGGGGGAGAGCTTTTCCCAGGCCCTCTCCCGCCGGTGCTTCGAGCCCGATGGCCCCAACTGGACCCCCCGCATCAGCGCCCTGCTGACCTTTGCCGACGGGGATTTCACCTATGAGATGAGCATTCTCAAGAGCGCCGATGCCCAGGGGACGGCCTGCAGCCGCTTCACCTTCAGCTACCCCGCCCTCCCCGGCGTAGGCCACTTCCTCCACACCTATGTCACCGACGGCAATCCCGTCATCCCCACCTTCCAGGGGGAGCCGGAGCGGGTAGCCGTGGGCAACGACCCCGAGGCCTTTGCCGCCCAGGTGTGGGACAGCCTCAACGCCGATAATAAAGTATCCCTCTATATCAACTGGATCGACCTTGCCGCCGGCGAGGAGTCGGTCCGGATCTTCAACAAGAACCAGTAAGGAGGATGGCGATGGAACCCAACCGTACCGGCTATGTCTCCCCCCTCTCCACCCGCTACGCCAGCCGGGAGATGCAGTACCTCTTCTCCGAGGAGCACAAGTTCCGCACCTGGCGGCAGCTGTGGATCGCCCTGGCCCGGGCCGAGCGGCAGCTGGGCCTGAACATCACCGCCGAGCAGATCGAGGAGCTGGAGGCCCACGCCGAGGACATCAACTTCGACGTGGCCCGGGAGCGGGAGAAGCAGGTCCGCCACGACGTCATGAGCCACGTCTACGCCTACGGCCAGCAGTGCCCCAAGGCCGCCGGCATCATCCACCTGGGGGCCACCTCCTGCTATGTGGGGGACAACACCGACGTGCTGATCCTCCGGGACGCCTCCCGCCTGGTGCTCAAGAAGGCGGCCCAGGTGCTGCGCAACCTCTCCGCCTTTGCCCGGCAGTACAGGGCCCTCCCCTGCCTGGGCTATACCCACCTCCAGCCCGCCCAGCTCACCACCGTGGGCAAGCGGGCCACCCTGTGGATGAACGAGCTGATGATGGATATGGAGAACCTGGAGTACCAGCTCTCCGCCCTGGCCCTCCGGGGCGTCAAGGGCACCACCGGCACCCAGGCCAGCTTCATGGAGCTCTTCGGCGGCGACGGGGAGAAGGTCAAGGAGCTGGAGCGCCTGGTGGCGGCGGAGATGGGCTTTGCCAAGTGGGTGCCCGTCTGCGGCCAGACCTACTCCCGAAAGACCGACGCCTATTTCCTGGCGGTCCTCTCCGGCTTTGCCCAGTCCGCCTGCAAGTTTGCCAACGACCTTCGGATCCTCCAGTCCTTTGAGGAGATGGAGGAGCCCTTTGAGAAGGACCAGATCGGCTCCTCCGCCATGCCCTACAAGCGAAACCCCATGCGCTCCGAGCGCATCTGCGCCCTGAGCCGCTATGTGATCCAGGACGCGGTGAACCCCGCCATGACCGCCGCCACCCAGTGGTTCGAGCGGACGCTGGACGACAGCGCCAACAAGCGCATCGCCGTGGCGGAGGCATTCCTGGCGGTGGACGCCATTTTGGAGATCTATATCAACGTCACCGCGGGCCTGGTGGTCTACGAGCGGGTGGTCCGCCGCCGGGTGATGGAGAAGCTGCCCTTCATGGCCACGGAGAACGTGATGATGGAGGCGGTGAAGCGGGGCGGCGACCGCCAGGAGCTCCACGAGGCCCTGCGGACCCACTCCCACGCCGCCGCCGCCAGGGTGAAGCTGGAGGGCGGGCAGAACGACCTCATCGACCGGATCGTGGCCGATCCCCTCTTCCCCCTCACCCGGGAGGAGATCGAGGCCCAGATGGACCCCGCCCTGTATGTGGGCCGGGCCCCGGAGCAGGTGACGGAGTTCCTGGAGGGCCCGGTGGCGGAGCTGCTGGGCCGCTACCCCGACGAGGATATCCGCGCGGAACTGAGTGTTTGAGAGAGGAGTATGTGACGATGAACGAACTGGAACTGAAATACGGCTGCAACCCCAACCAGAAGCCCGCCAAAATCTTTATGAAGGACGGCGGCGACCTGCCCATCACCGTTCTCAACGGCAAGCCGGGCTATATCAACTTCATGGACGCCTTCAACTCCTGGCAGCTGGTCAAGGAGCTCAAGGAGGCCCTGGGGATGCCCGCCGCCGCCTCCTTCAAGCATGTGAGCCCCACCTCCGCCGCCGTGGGCCTGCCCCTGAGCGACGAGCTGAAGCGGGCCTGCTTCGTGGACGACGTGGCGGGCCTGGACGAGAGCCCCCTGGCCTGCGCCTACGCCCGGGCCCGGGGCACCGACCGGCTGTGCTCCTTCGGCGACTGGGCGGCCCTCAGCGACGTGTGCGACGAAACCACCGCCCGGCTCCTCCAGCGGGAGGTGTCCGACGGCGTCATCGCCCCGGGCTATACCCCCGAGGCCCTGGCCATCCTCAAGACCAAGCGCAAGGGCGGCTATAACGTGGTGCAGATCGACCCGGACTATGTCCCCGCCCAGCAGGAGACCAAGGATGTATACGGCATCACCTTCCAGCAGGGCCGCAACAACTTCAAGATCGGCCCCCACCTGCTGGAGAACGTGGTCACCGCCAACAAGGTCCTGCCCGAGAGCGCCAGGCGGGATATGATCGTGGCCCTCATCACCCTCAAGTACACCCAGTCCAACTCCGTGTGCTATGCGGTGGACGGCCAGGCCATCGGCGTGGGCGCCGGCCAGCAGAGCCGCATCCACTGCACCCGTCTGGCGGGCACCAA
>CALXGG010000090.1 GCA_944387785.1 uncultured Oscillospiraceae bacterium
TGGGTGCGGTACATCTTCTGCTCCAGCTTGTTGCCGGAGAGAGTGGCCTTGCCGGCGTTGATGACGATGACGTTGTCGCCGCAGTCGGCATGGGGGGTATAGGTGGGCTTGCGCTTGCCGCGGAGCAGGTCGGCGACGATGACGGCGGTGTGGCCCAGGGGCTTGCCGGCGGCGTCCACGACGTACCACTTGCGGACAATGTTGCTCTTATTTGCCATAAAAGTGGACATGGTTCCATTCTCCTTCTTCGTCGTTCCTTCGATTACGAAAATACAGGAAACCGAAACTCCTGCACCCTCGTCATCGAAGGAAGGCTTGTAATTTTGCCCGCAATCAGGTACAATGCCATATCGCGAGCAGTTATATTTATAGCATCCGCCGGGACGTTTGTCAACCACATTTTAATTTAGCTTATAGAATGCTCGCGTATGCTCTTGATAGCTCTTGTTTTCTCGTGATTTCTGACTTTCGATTTTCAAAAAGGGCCGCTGCGACGGCCCGGAAGGAGGCCCCGCCATGCAGCACATCCTGTCCCTGGTCCGCCGGTGCGTGGAGGATTACCATATGATCGACCGGGGGGACACCGTGGCGGTAGGCGTCAGCGGCGGCAAGGATTCCGTGCTGACCCTGTGCGCCCTGGCCCGGCTCCGGGAGTTCTACCCCCAGCCCTTCGACGTGGTGGCCATCACCATCGACAGCGGCACCCCAGGCATGGACTTCACCCCCATCGCCGACCTCTGCCGGGAGCTGAAGGTGCCCTACTACCGGGAGGAGGTGCCCATCTACGAGATCGTCTTTGAGCACCGGAAGGAGAAAAACCCCTGCTCCCTGTGCGCCAAGTTCCGCCGGGGGGCCCTCAGCACCACCATGAACCGCCTGGGGCTCAATAAGATCGCCCTGGGCCACCACCAGGACGACGCGGTGGAGACTATGGTCATGTCCCTGTTCCTGGAGGGGCGGGTGAGCTGCTTCCAGCCGGTGACGTACCTGGACCGCACCGGCGTCACCCAGATCCGACCCATGCTCTATGTCCAGGAGCGGGAGGTACGGGGGGCGGTGCGGCGGCTGAACCTGCCGGTGGTGGAAAACCCCTGCCCCGCCAACGGCTCCACCCGCCGGGAGGAGATGAAGGTGCTGCTGCGGCAGCTGGAGGAGCGCTACCCCAACCTCCGCAAGAAGATCTTCGGGGCCATCCAGCGCTATCCCCTCTACGGCTGGAGCCTGGAGGAGGACCAGCGGTGAACAGCGAGGAGGCCTGAGCCGTAGCGGCTCAGGCCTCCTTTTTGAATACATGGATCCGGAAGTCCACCCGGCAGTCCAGCTCCGTCAGGGCCGCCAGCCGGGCCTTGCCCGCCCCGGGGGTCTTCCAGGCGTAGGGGGTCATCTGGAACAGGGCCTGGATGTCCTCCTGGCCGGGGAGATGGACGGTGTAGGACACGGGGACGATCGTCTCATAGGCGAACCCCTCGTAGGGCGTCTCCTTCTCCTCGTTGGGGTAGGGGGCGTCGTAGAGCACCTCCTTGAGCTCCCAGAGGTGGCGGGCGGCGGGGACCACATAGAGGTAGTAGCCCCCTTTTTTCAGCACCCGGCGGAACTCCCCGATGGCCAGAGGGGAGAATACGTTCAGCAGCAGGTCCGCCGCCTCGTCCGCCACCGGTATGTGATAGGCGGAGGCCACCGCCAGGTCCAGCGCCGGGCACCGCTTTGCCGCCTTCTGGACGGCGAACTTGGAGATGTCGAAGCCCGCCGCGTGGGGGGACTTCCCGGCGGCAAGCAGGGCTTCCCGGACGCCGGCGGTGTAGTACCCCTCGCCGCAGCCCGCGTCCAGCACCACCGGATCATTGCCGGTGTGTTCCACGGCCAGGGCCGCCAGCGCCTCCCGGAGGGGGGCGTACCAGCCCTTGTCCAGGAAGGCCCGGCGGGCGGCCACCATGGCCTTGTCGTCCCCCGGGGCCAGAGAGTGCTTCCGGCCCACCGGCAGGAGATGGACATAGCCCTCCCTGGCCCGGTCAAAGCGGTGGCCCCTGGGGCAGCCCAGGCCCTGGGGCGCTTCCCACAGGGGGCCGCCGCAGAGGGGGCAGCGGAAAATGGTCATGGCGGCGGCTCCTTTCTCAGGGTTCGATGCGGGTGATGTCGTGGATCCACTTGCGGCTGCGGAAGCGGATGAGGCCCAAGGGGCACTTGCACAGGTTCTCCGCCTGCATGGCCACGCACACCAGGGGCACCGGGGCGTCCAGCACCAGGGCGGCCACCGCCATCAGGGGGATGGCCGCCAGCCACAGGGGGGTGATGTCGATGACGGAGGCCACCCGGGCGTCGCCTCCCGCCCGGAGGACGCCGGTGATGTTGGTGATGTCGAAGGCCCGCATGGGCATGAACACCGCGTAGACGATGGCCATGGCCGTAGCCGCCAGGGTGGCCCCGGAGGAGAGCTGGAAGAGGGGGAACAGCACCGGCCGGAAGAAGGTGAGCAGAAGGCCCAGCAGCACCAGGGCCACCCCGCCGCCGATCATCAGGGACACCAGCAGCAGCGTCCAGCCGATCTCGTAGACCTTCTGGTAGTCGGTGCCCGCGCCGATCTCCTTGCCCACGATGACGGCGGCGGAGGCGGCGATGCCGAAGCACACCACCGTGGAGAGCTTGTCGATGTTGCCGATGAGGGCGTAGGCCGCCAGCATGTCCTGGCTGTTCTGCATGTGGCCCATGATGACGGTGAGCATGGAGGTGCCCAGGCTCCACATGGCCTCGTTGGCCACCACGGGGGTGGAGTACTTCACGAAGCTGCGGAAGATGAAGCCGCCGGGCCGGAAGATGTACCGGGGCCGCAGGGGCAGGCGGCGGTTGCACAGGGCAAAGCCCAGGGCCACCAGAAACTCCACTACCCGGGAGGTAAAAGTGGCGATGGCGGCGCCGGTGACCCCCAGGGCAGGAGCGCCGAACTTGCCGAAGATCAGCACATAGTTGAGGAAGGTGTTCACGCACATGGAGATGCCGAAGAGGAACATGCCGAAGGCGGGATACTCGGTGCTGCGCTGGACGCCGGCGTAGATACTGCTGATGCCGTTGAAGATGTAGGAGAAGCCTACGATCTGGATGTAGGACGTGGCCAGGTCGATGAGGGCCTGGTTGGGGGTGATAAGGCCCAGCACCTGGGCGGGGAAGAAGAAGGTAATGAGGGCCAGCACCGTGGAAAAGCCGGTGACGGCGTAGAGAGCCACGCCGATACAGCGGTTGATGTTGTCGGTGTCCCCCCGGCCCCAGTACTGGCTTACCAGCACGGCCATGCCGCTCTGGAAGCCGAAGATCACCACCTGGATAATGAAGATGGGCACGTTGGCGGCGGTGACCGCCGCCATCTCCGCGTTGCCCAGGAGGCCCACCATAAAGGTGTCGGCAAAGCCCAGGGAGGTGGTGATAAGGTTCTGAAGGATAATGGGCAGGCTCAGCCGCCACAGACGATGGTAAAAGCCGGGCTCCCGGCGAAGACTGCGGATGACCATAGAAAAACGGACTCCTTATTTATAATAAATAATATAGCGAGGGGGCGTTATCACAGCGGGGTTCGTTATCGTACCTCTCGGGGTTCATTACAGCATGGGGAAGCGGGCGCGTTGGTGCTCCCGGAGGGCGGCAACAAAGGCGTCCAGGTCCTCCCGGGTGGTCTCCGGGCCAAAGCTCACCCGGATGGTGCCCGCCGCCGTCTTTTTGGGCAGGCCCATGGCGGTGAGGACGTGGCTGAGCCTGCCCTTGTGGCAGGCGGAGCCGGCGGAGATGCAGATGCCCTGCTCCCCCAGGTCGGAGACGATGTTCTGGCTGGGGTAACCGGTGAGGGACAGGGAGAGGATGTGGGGGGCGGTGCCCGCCCCGATCCGCACCAGGCCGGGGATGTCGGCGGTCCGGGCCAGCACATAGTCCCGGCAGGCGGCCATGTGGGCGGTGTCCTCCGCCATGGTGGCCTTCCGGCGGCGGACCGCCGCGGCAAAGCCCGCCATCTGGGCCACCGGCTCCGTGCCGGGGCGCAGGCCGCTCTCCTGGCCGCCGCCGTAGAGGAGGGGCCGGGGGCTCTTCATCTTCCCGCCTATATACAGGGCGCCGATGCCCTTGGGGCCGCCGATCTTGTGGGCGGAGAGGGCGATGAGGTCCGCCCCCAGGGAGGCGGCGGTGAAGGGCACCTTCAAAAAGCCCTGGACGGCGTCGGTGTGGAGAAGGGCGGGCCGGTCCTTCAGCAGGGCCGCCACCTCCTCCACCGGGAAGCGGACGCCGGTCTCGTTGTTCACCAGCATCATGGACACCAGGGCGGTGTCCTCCCGGAGGGCGGCGGCCATCTGCTCCGCCGTGATGCGGCCGGCGCCGTCGGGCTTCACCAGGGTGACTTCACAGCCCTCCTGCTCCAGGGCCTTGAGGCACTGGAGGACGGCGCTGTGCTCCACGGCGGTGGCCACGATGTGCTTGCCTACCCGGCGGTTCTGCCAGAGGGCGGCGCGGATGGCCCAGTTGTCGCTCTCGGTGCCGCAGGAGGTGAAGAGAAGCTGCTTGGGGCTGGCCCCCAGGGCCTCCGCCACAGCGGCCCGGCTCTCCTCCACCAGGTCCCGGGCCGCCCGGCCCAGGGGGTACTGGGCGGAGGGGTTGCCGAAGCCCTCCGTCAAGACCTTTGCCATGGCCTCCGCCACCGGGGCGGGCACCGGGGTGGTGGCGGCGTAATCCAGATAGTGCATGGTCATATCCTCCTTACAGGATCAGCTCGTACCGGCTTCCCCGGGCGGTTTTCTCACAGGAACGGAAGCCGGCCTTCTCAAAGCAGCGCCGGGAAGGGACGTTGTCGTCATAAATTTCCGCCACGCCCAGGCGGTCATAGCCCAGGGCCCTGCCCCGGGCCACCAGGGCGGCGACGACCTTTCCGCCGATCCCCTTTCCCCGGAACCGGCGGTCCCCGATGACGATGGGCATGTCCTCCCGCCAGAAGGTCACGTCCCCGATGGGCAGATAGCCGCCGCCGGCCAGGACCTCAATGAAATACAGCTCGCCGTGGGCGTCCAGCCAGGCATACATCTGCGCCAGCGATTCCTCTGTATACTGGGTTTGCTTGCCACCCACCAGGCGGACCGTCTCCCTGTCCCGGTACCAGGGCAGGGCGAAGGAGAACCGGCCGTCGAACCGCCGCAGCCGCAGGCCCTGTTCGATTTCCAAAAGGTCCGGCTGGACGATGCCGGGGATCGGCATGGGACCACCTCCGAAGAAAGCGCCCCTTGCCAGACAGGGGCGGGATATGTATAATACATCATGCGGTATGCCGGCCGCCAAAGGCCGGCCTGTTGCTTGCAGTCAATTTTTTATTATATCGTACAGGGATAAAAAACACAAGGGGGGACCGGTTTGCGCGTCGCGATTTGCACCCTGGGGTGCAAGGTAAATCAATATGAGACCCAGGCCATGGAGCAGGAGCTGGTCCGCCGGGGCCACACCCTGGTCCCCTTTGAGGGGGAGGCGGACGCCTACATCGTCAACACCTGCACCGTCACCGCCGTCAGCGACAAGAAGTCCCGGCAGATGATCCGCCGGGCCAGGAAGCAGAGCCCCGGCGCGGTGGTGGCGGTGTGCGGCTGCTACGCCCAGACCAGGCCGGAGGATATCCGGGAGCTGGACGTGGACCTGATCTCCGGCAGCGGGGACCGGATGAAGTTTTTGGACCTGCTGGAGCAGGCGGTACGGGAGAAGGAGCCAGTGGTCAGTATGGACCAGGCCCTCCGCCGGCGGCAGTTCGAGGTGCTGCCCGCCGGGGGCATGGCGGAGCGCACCCGGGCCATGCTGAAGGTGGAGGACGGCTGCGTCAATTTCTGCTCCTACTGCATCATCCCCTATGCCCGGGGGCCGGTGCGCTCCCTGCCCCTCCAGGCGGCGGCGGAGCAGACCCGGCAGCTCCGGGAGGAGGGCTACCGGGAGGTGGTCCTCACCGGCATCGAAATCTCCTCCTGGGGCCAGGATTTCCGAGGCGGCGCCAGCCTCATCGACCTGCTGGAGACGGTGAGCCGTCAGGCGGGAGATATGCGGCTGCGGCTGGGCTCCCTGGAGCCGAGGACCATCACCGAGGAATTCTGCCGCCGGGCGGCGGCCCTGCCGGGCCTCTGCCCCCACTTCCACCTGTCCATGCAGTCCGGCTGCGACGCCACGCTGCGGCGGATGAACCGGAAATATGATAGCAAACGGTATAAAGAGAGCGTGGATCTACTGAATGGATACTTTGATCGCCCCGCCATCACCACGGATCTCATTGTGGGGTTCCCCGGGGAGACGGAGGAGGAGTTTGCCGCCACGTTGGATTTCGTCCGGTCCTGCGGCTTTGCGGAGATGCATATTTTCCCCTACTCCATCCGCACCGGCACCCCGGCGGCGGAGATGGAGCAGGTGCCCAAGGCGGTGAAGGAGGAGCGGGCGGCCCGGGCGGCGGCGGTGGCGGAGGAGCTCCATCAACGCTATCTCTCCGGCTGCGTGGGGCAGGTGTACCCGGTGCTCTACGAGCAGCCCTACGAGGGCCTCTGGCACGGCCACGCCCCCAACTATATGACGGTGACGGTCCCGGCTGAAGCGGGGAAGGACCTCCACAACCGGGTCATCCCCACCCGAATCACCGGCGCGGCGGAGGGGCTTCTCACCGGGGAGCCCCTGCCGGGGGAATAAGGCGGCGGAGACAGACGGGGCACGGCCCCGGGAAGGAGAAGGGAATGTACAGCTTTTTTGCCTATATGGCCCGGATGAAGTATATCGCCCGGTGGTCCCTGATGCGCAACAGCGTCACGGAGAACATCCAGGAGCACAGCCACATGGTGGCGGTGCTCTCCCACGGCCTGGGGGTGATCCGCCGGGAGGTGTTCGGTAAGCCCTGCGACGTGGAGGCCTGCGCCTGCGCGGCCCTGTTCCACGACGCCACGGAGATCTTCACCGGGGACCTGCCCACCCCCATCAAGTATTTTGACCCGGAGATCCGCTCGGCCTACCACCGGGTGGAGGACGCGGCGGCGGAGAAGCTGCTGGGGCTGCTGCCGGAGGAGCTGCGGGGGGCCTATGAGCCCCTCCTCCGGGAGGAGGACCCGGAGATCCGGAAGATTGTGAAGGCGGCGGACAAGCTGGCGGCCTACATCAAGTGCCGGGAGGAGCTGGCGGCGGGCAACAGCGAATTTGCCGACGCGGAGCGGGAGACCCTGGCGGCCCTGAAGGCCATGGAGATGCCGGAGGTGGACTGGTTCCTGGAGCGCTTCGGCGGGGCCTTCGGCCTCACCCTGGACGGCCTCCAGCGCGGCTGAGGGGCCCCGGCGGCGGCGCCGGGAGGGGCCCATCCGGAGGCCGTCCGGAGGGGCAGGGAGGGGGATTTCCCCCTCCCGCCCCCCTCATGGCGGCGCTGAGGGATGAATTTTGGGCCTTTTGACGAAAAAACTGAAGAAAAAGTGCCAAAAATTACAAGAAAACTCTTGCGCTTACGGGAATAGTGTGATAGTATCTTACTGTCAGAGTAGTAGACCAGAGTGGACGTTATGTCCGCTCTTTTTCTTGACCTAATTTGCTCGGGCAAAATTTGGGAAGGCCCCGGAGAAGGGGAAAAGCGAGGAGTGGATCATGGCGAAGGTAACGGAGATCGTGGCGCGGCTGGCGGCCCCCGCGGTGGCGGCGGCCGGGTGTGAGCTGTGGGACGTGGAGTATGTCCGGGAGGCGGGGGAGTGGTTCCTCCGGCTGTACCTCGACAAGGAGGGCGGCGTGGATATCCGGGACTGCGAGGCGGTGAGCCGGGTGGTCAGCGACCTGCTGGACGAGGCGGATCCCATCGAGGGCAGCTACACCTTCGAGGTGTCCTCCGCCGGGGCCGAGCGGGTCCTCAAGCGCCCCGGGGATTTTGAGAAGTTCATGGGCAGCCCTGTGCTGGTGAAGCTCTACAAGGCCAGGAACGGCCGCAAGGAGTTCCCCGGCTATCTGGAGGGCTATGCCGACGGGGACATCACCATCACCGTCAACGGGAAGAGCGAGACCTTCCCCAAGGCGGCGGTGGCGCTGTGCCGCCTGCGGATCGA
>CALXGG010000091.1 GCA_944387785.1 uncultured Oscillospiraceae bacterium
ACAGCCTTTGCCCGCGGCGCCCAGACGCGAAACATATAGCCGGAAACTCCGTCGTGGGTGGTAGCATGCGCGCCCATGAACTCGTAAGCGCTTATGGCCGTTCCCTCGTGGAAGAGGTATGTATTCAGTTGGTCAGCATCTCTGTAGGGCATAGCAATCCTCCGTAGTATTGGCCGCAGGGAAGAAAAAGCATACGACCATGTTAGAGACATTATACTCTAACTTTTCACCCAACGTCAAGGCAACACTGGATAGTTTCTCCACGGCAAAAGCCACAAAAAAACCGCCCCAATAACGTTGTTTTTACCAAAAAGTTGGGCAATATTCTTGATTTGTATGGCTATTTTCTCCATATCAAACGAATTTGTCCAGTTTAAAAGGGTACATATCCTTGACAGTCTCCCGGCGGGGCGTGTATACTCAGATTTAGACATATATCTAAATAAGAAAGGCGGTGCGCCATGGGCTTTCAGGAGACGTTCCGGGCGCTGGCGGATCCCACCCGGCGGGAGATCCTGCGGATCCTTCGGGACGGGGCGAAGAGCGCGGGGGAGATCGGCGCCCACTTTGCCATGACGGGGGCCACGGTGTCCCATCATCTGTCGGTGCTGCGGCAGGCGGGGCTGGTGACGGACGAGAAGCGGGGGAAGAATATTTATTACGAGCTGAACCTGTCGGTGCTGGATGAGATCACCGGCTGGATCGCCGGGCTGAAGGGAGGAGAGGACCATGCGCAGTAAGCGGAATATCGCCCTGCTGTGGGTGTTGGCGCTGCTGCCGGCGCTGATGCTGGCGGCGGTGTACGGCCGCCTGCCGGAGCGGGTGCCCATCCAGTGGGGCTTTGACGGGCAGGTGAACACCTGGGGCGGAAAGGGCAGCTACGGGATCATCGCCCTGGCGTGCCTTCTGATGGCGCCGCTTTTCCAGTTCCTGCCCTTCGCGGATCCCAAGCGCCGCAGCTATGCCGTTTTTCAGAAATACTATGACGGCTTTGCCCTGCTGATAGAGCTGGTCCTGGCGGTATTCATGGCCATGACCCTGGCGGAGTGCCTGGCGCCGGGCACTGTGTCCATCGGCCGGGCGGTCACGGTGGCGGCGGCCCTGCTGTTCATTTTCATCGGCAACATGATGGGCAAGATCAAGCACAACTACTTCCTGGGCATCCGCACCCCCTGGACCCTGGCGGATCCGGACGTGTGGAACCGGACCCACCGCTTTGCCGGGCGGCTGTGGTTCCTGGTGGGGGTGGTGACGGTGCCCTGCGCCCTGCTGCTGCCGGAGCGGGTTTTCGGCATGGTCTTTGGCGGCGGGCTGGCCCTCTCCACCGGGGCGGCGGTGGTGATGAGCTTCCTGTGGTACCGCCGGCGGCACCGGCGGGAGGAGGACCCCGGAGCCGGGGAAGAAGATGAATAATGCATGAATTTTTCACCCGGAGTGTTTACTTTCATGGGGTGAAGTGTTAAAATACGGGCATTATCATTGACCGTGGAGGTAGAGCGATGGCGCGGATAGCGATGAAAGAGAAGAGCGACGGCCTGTACCGGGCGATCCTGACGCTGAAGACCGAGGAGGAGGTCTACAACTTCTTCCAGGACCTCTGTACGGTGACGGAGCTGCGGGCCATGGAGCAGCGCTTCGAGGTGGCGGTCCTCCTCAACGAGGGGATGATCTACAACGACATCCTGGAACGCACCGGGGCCTCCAGCGCCACCATCAGCCGGGTGAACCGCTCCCTGGCCTTCGGCCACGGCGGCTACCAGGTGTTCTTTGACCGGGCGGCGGAGGCCGGGGAGGGGAAGGAATGAGCGCCTACGAGGCCCTGGCGGGGGTGTACGACCGGCTCACGGAGGACGTGGGCTATGAGCGCCGGGCGGACTATCTGGAGAAGCTGTTCAAGAAGAGCCGCATCCCGGTCCGCACGGTGCTGGATCTGGCCTGCGGCACCGGCTCCATCACGGCGCTGCTCATGGAGCGGGGCTATGAGATGATCGCGGCGGACGCCAGCCCGGACATGCTGGCCGCCGCCCGGGAGAAAACGGAGGGAAAACCGGGGATTGCGCCGGTGTACCTCTGCCAGTCCATGCCGGAGCTGGACCTGTACGGCACGGTGGACGCGGCGGTGTGCTGTCTGGACAGCCTCAATTACCTGACCAGTCCCAAGGAGGTACAGCGCACCTTCCAGCGGCTGCGTCTGTTCATCGCCCCGGGGGGGCTGCTGGCGTTCGACGTGCTCACCCCCTCGGGCCTCCGGGAGCTGGACGGCCAGGTGTTCCTGGACGAGCGGGAGGACGTCTACTGCGTGTGGCGGGCGGACTTTGAAAAGCGCAGCCGGATCTGCACCTACTGGATGGACATTTTCACCCGGCGGGAGGACGGGGCCTGGGACCGGGGCGTGGAGGAGCACCGGGAGCGGGCCTACGAGGTGGAGGAGCTGCGGGCCTGGCTCATGGAGGCGGGCTTCACCCATGTCCGCACCTACGGCGACTGCCGGATGAGCGCCCCCCGGGAGGGGGCCCGGCGGATCTGCTTTACAGCCATCCGGGGGAAGGCGTAATGGCGCCCGCCACGGGGAGAGCATAGGAAGGGATCAACAGAAACATGGATAAGTTAGTACGAGCAATTACAACAGACGGCATGGTGCAGGCGGTGGCGGTGTCCACCCGGGACCTGACCGAGCGGGCCCGGCAGATCCACACCGCCCTGCCGGTGGCCACGGCGGCCCTGGGCCGGGCCCTGGCGGCGGCCTCCATGATGGGCAACGCCCTGAAGGAAGAGGACGCCAGCCTCACCCTCCAGATCAAGGGCGGCGGCCCCCTGGGCGCCATCCTCGCCGTGTCCGACGCCCGGGGCAACGTCCGGGGGTATGTCCAGCAGCCCCATGTGGACCTGCCCCTCCGGCCCGACGGAAAGCTGGACGTGGGCGGGGCCGTGGGCAGCGAAGGCACCCTCACGGTTATCAAGGATCTTTGCATGAAGGAGCCCTATGTGGGCAGCGTCCAGCTGCTGGGGGGCGAGATCGCCGAGGATCTGGCGGCCTATTTCGTGGAGAGCGAGCAGATCCCCACCGCCTGCGCCCTGGGGGTGCTGGTGGACCGGGACCAGAGCGTGAAGGCCGCCGGCGGCTATATCGTCCAGCTCCTGCCCGGCGCGGGAGAGGACGTTATCACCAAGGTGGAGGGCGGCGTCATGGCCGCGGGGCCGGTGACCGCCCTGCTGGAGAAAAACGACGACCCGGAGGCCCTGCTGCGGACGGTGCTCTCGGATTTCGAGGTGGAGATCCTGGAGACGTCGCCCGTGGAGTACCGCTGCTACTGCAGCCGGGAGCGGGTGGAGCGGGCCCTCATCAGCCTGGGGGCGGCGGAGCTGGAGAAAATTTTGGCGGAGCAGGGGGGCTGCGAGCTCACCTGCCAGTTCTGCGACAAGGTCCATACGTTTACCGCCCGGGAGCTCCAGGCCCTTATCGACGGTATCAAGAACGCCAAAAAGCAGTGAGCGCCCCAGGGGCGCCGCCCCTGGACCCCGCAAGCTTTTGTAAAAGCTTGACCAAAACGTTTGCCGGCAAAACGCCGTTTTGCCGGAGGGCAAGGGATCGGCGGCTTGCCCTATCCTCGTCAAGACATGACACAGCCCCGGATGCGGCTGCATCCGGGGCTGTTGTTATACGGCGGTGTCCTGTATGGAAGCCAGGACAAGCGAAACGGAGTTTCGCGCAAAAGTTCTTTTTGCTTCTTTTTCTTTCAAGAAAAAGAAGAGAATCTCCCGTTTTTACCGGATGATGATGGAATCCCGCTCGGGGCCCACGGAGACGTAGGTGATATGGCAGCCGATCTGCTGCTCCACGTACTCCACATACTTCCGGGCGGCCTCGGGGAGGTCCTCCCACCTGCGGACGCCGGAGATGTCCCGCTTCCAGCCGGGCATATATGCCATGACCGGCTTGGCGTCGGGGAGGATGGTGGGGAAGGGGAAGTAGTCGATCTGCCGGCCATCCAGCTCGTAGTGGGCGCAGACGGGGATCTTGTCCATATAGCTGAGGACGTCCAGCTTGGTCAGGGCGATGTCGGTAGCGCCCTGGCACTGGACGCCGTAGCGGGTGGCCACGATGTCGATGGGGCCCACCCGGCGGGGCCGTCCGGTCTTGGCGCCGTACTCGCCGCCGGCCTCCCGGAGCTTCTCTGCCTCCTCGCCGAACCACTCGCAGGTGAAGGGGCCCTCGCCCACGCAGGAGGAGTAGGCCTTCACCACGCCGATGACCTTTTCCACGTGGGCGCCGGGCAGGCCGGAGCCCACGGGGGCGTAGGCGGCGATGGCGTTGGAGGAGGTGGTGTAGGGGTAGATGCCGTAGTCCAGGTCCCGCAGGGAGCCCAGCTGGGCCTCGAAGAGGATGCTCTTGCCGGCGGCCTGGGCCTGACGGAGGAAGGCGCCGGTGTCGCAGACAAAGGGCTTGATCTTCTCGCCGTAGTCGGCCACCCAGGCCCTGAGGTCATCCATGGTGTAGGGCTTGGCGCCGTAGACCCGCTCCAGGGTCAGGTTCTTCCACTCCAGGATCCCCTCCAGGTGCTCCCAGAGCTTGTCGGGGTAGAGGAGCTCCCCGGCCATAACGGTCTTTTTCTGGTACTTGTCGGAGTAGAAGGGGGCGATGCCCTGCTTGGTGGAGCCGTATTTCCTGTCCGCCAGGCGGGCCTCCTCCAGGCCGTCCAGGTCCCGGTGCCAGGGCAGCAGCAGGGAGGCCCGGTCGCTGATCTTCAGGTTCTCCGGGGTGATGGCCACGCCCTTGCCGGCCACGTCCTGCATCTCGGTCCAAAGGCTCTCGCAGTCCAGGGCCACGCCGTTGCCCAGGATGTTCACCACGCCCTTGCGGAAGATGCCGGAGGGCAGCAGGTGCAGGGCGAATTTGCCCAGCTCGTTGACCACGGTGTGGCCGGCGTTGCCGCCGCCCTGGTACCGGACCACCACGTCGTACTCGCTGGTGAGCAGGTCCACCATCCGGCCCTTGCCCTCGTCGCCCCAGTTGATGCCCACGATTGCCGTTAACATGTTCTTGTCCCCCAAATATCGTAAACTTTCAAATGCTAGGTACACATAGCGGCGTGGGAAAAATGCCCACACCTTTTTATACTTTACCACATTTCCTGGATAAAAACAATGGCGAATTTTGAAGGCCGGGGAAGGAATTGGATCCTTGCCGACTTCGGACATGTGTGGTAGAATAAAACAAATGTTTGAAAAGGGGGAGAGAGATGCCGGAAGTACATTTTTATGAGCAGGTTCCGGACGAATGGCTGAAATTTGCTGTGATCATTGCCAGGACAGAGGGGAAGTGGATCTTTTGCAAGCACAAAGACCGGGATACCTACGAGATCCCGGGCGGCCACCGGGAGGAAGGCGAGAGCATCGGCGCGGCCGCGGCGAGGGAGCTGAGGGAGGAAACGGGGGCGATCGACTTTACGATCCGGCCAGTCTGCGTGTACGGAGTAAAGGGCCGGACCGGCGTCAGCGGCGATTCAGACGGGGAGGCTTTCGGGATGCTGTTTACGGCGGAGGTGAAATCCCTTGCCGGTGAACTCCACAGCGAGATCGAGACGATCCTTATCACGGACACGTTGGTTGACCGTTGGACCTATCCCCTGATCCAGCCGAAGCTGCTGGAGGAAGCGAAGCGGCGGGGGCTGCTTTGACGCTTTTCCCGGGCCGCGGCCCATGCCGGGCACAGGAATAAAAAGAGGCCGGCGGAATCTGTTCCGCCGGCCTCGCTGTCTGCGGCCTTCCGAAAATCATTCGATGCTGATGATATAGTAGTACACGGGCTGGCCGCCGGGGAGGACGGACAGCTCCACGCCGGGGCAGGTCCGGGAGAAGATCTCCTCGGCCTGGGCGGCCTGCTCCTCGGAGACGTCCTCGCCGTAGAACACGGTAACGAACTCGGCGCCGCGGTCCGCCGCCTCTCTGGCCAGCTTCTCCAGCAGCACGGCGATGTCCTTGTCGGTGCCGAAGAGCTTGCCGTTCATCAGGGAGAGGTAGTCGCCCTCGTTGATGGCGAAGCCGTCGAAGTCGCTGTTGCGGGCGGCGTAGGTGATCTGGGCGGTGGCCACGTTCTCGATGGAGGCGGTCATGGCCTCCAGGATCTCCTGGGGCTCCAGCTCCAGGTCCACGGCCATCATGGCGGTGATGCCCTGGGGGATGGTGGCGGTGGGGACCACCACCACTTCCTTCTCGGTCAGGCCCACGCACTGCTGGGCGGCCATGATGATGTTCTTGTTGTTGGGCAGGACGAATACCACCTCGGCGGGGACCTTGTTGATCTCCTTGAGGATGCTCTCGGTGGAGGGGTTCATGGTCTGGCCGCCGGAGATGATGCCGTCGGCGCCCAGGTCCCGGAACACGTTGGCCAGGCCCTCGCCGGCGCAGACGGAGAGGAAGCCATAGCGCTTCTCCGGGACGGCCACACCGTCGTCCGGGGCCTCCCGGGCCTCATCCTCCTCCAGGTCGTCCACGCTCTGGGCCTTCCGCCCGGCCTTGACGTCCTCGTACTGAGTGCGCATGTTCTCGATCTTGGCCAGCTCCAGGGTACCGTATTTCTGGGCCTCGGTGAGGGCGCTGCCGGGGATGTTGGTGTGGACGTGGACCTTGAAGGCGGTGTCGTCCTCACCGATGACCAGGCTGTCGCCGATGCTGTCCAGATAGGCCCGCAGATGGCCCAGGTTCACGTCGGGGCTGTTCTTGCGGACGATGAACACGGTGTCGAAGGCAAAGGTGATCTCCTGGTCGGAAAAGACCTGGAAGTCGGCCTTCTGCTCCTTGGGCTCCTCCTCAGGGATCTCCGGCATGTCCTCGCCCCTGAGGGAGGCCAGCATGCCCTCCAGGATCACCAGGTAGCCCTTGCCGCCGGCGTCCACCACCCCGGCCTTTTTCAGCACGGGGTTCATATCCGTGGTCTGAGCCAGCACGTCGTAGCCCACGCGAATGGCCTCCTCCAGTACAAAATCCACGTCGCCGTTCTCGGCGGCGGCCTCCACGGCCCGCTTGGCGGCCAGCCGGGACACGGTGAGGACGGTGCCCTCGGCGGGCTTCATCACAGCGCCGTAGGCGGCGGCCACGCCCTCCTGCATGGCGGCGGCCATCAGGGCGCCGTCGGCGTTCTTGTGGCCCTTGAGGGCCTTGCTCAGGCCCCGGAAGAGGAGGGAGAGGATCACGCCGGAGTTGCCCCGGGCGCCCCGGAGCAGGGCGCCGGCGGTGGTGGCGGCGGCCTGGTCGATCCCCGCGTCATCCTTCTTCTTCAGCTCTGAGGCGGCGGTGCCGATGGTGAGGCTCATGTTGGTGCCGGTGTCGCCGTCGGGCACGGGGAAGACGTTGAGGTCGTTGATCTGCTGCTTCTGCAGGGTGATGGCAGCGGCGCCGTGGAGCACCATCTGCTTGAACTGGATTCCGTCGATAGTCTGGATCATGGCCCGTTATACCCCCTTGGAATTGGACACCACAGAGTCAACGCAGACATCCACGCTTTTGACGGGGATCCCGGTGTACTTGCTGACCTTGTACTGCACCTCGCTCATGATGGAGCGGCAGGCGGCGGTGATGTTGATGCCGTGCTCGACGATGATGTGGAGCCGGATGGACACGGTGTTGTCCTCGTTATAGATGACCTGGACGCCCTTGCTCATGGCCTCCTTGCGCAGCAGGTGGACCAGACCGTCGGTCATGGAGCGGAACGCCATGCCCTTGACGCCGAAGCAGTTGGTGGCGGCGTTGCCGGTGATGTTGGTGAATACGGCGTCGCTGATACTGATCTCGCCTTTGTTGGTTTGTAATTTTATCATGGAAGACATCCTTTCAGCGAAAATGATCGTTTCGGACTT
>CALXGG010000092.1 GCA_944387785.1 uncultured Oscillospiraceae bacterium
GGCTCGAACCCGCTTCCCGGCATCCCACGAAAGGCCCGAGGGCCTTTCGCAGGAGCCCTGCCGGCCTCGGATTGAACGCGCCTCCGGCGCAGGTGGAGGCAGCGGGTGCTTCCCTGGACCCCCACGGGGCTCGAACCCGCTTCCCGGCATCCCACGAAAGGCCCAAGGGCCTTTCGCAGGAGCCCTGCCGGCCTCGGATTGAACGCGCCTTCGGCGCAGGTGGAGGCAGCGGGTTCGATGCACATTATCCATTCCAGAACAAAAGCCCCCAACCTCACGGTTGGGGGCTTTTGTTCTGGAGCGGGCGACGGGGCTCGAACCCGCTACCTCCACCTTGGCAAGGTGGCGCTCTACCAGATGAGCTACGCCCGCAGAACAATGAGGATTATAGCAAACATCCCCCTGTTTGTCAATCCCAAACCGAAATTATTTCATTTTTCTATCCTCCGCCGGGGGGACCGGCCTCCGGGCCCCGGCGCGGACCGGGAGAAGGCTCCGTCAGGGGAAGGCCCCGCCGTGAGAAAGGCCACGCCGTGAGAAAGGCCACGCCGGGAGAAGGTCGCGCCGGGAGAAGGTCGCGCCGGGGAGGGGACCGCCCCGCCACAGGGCCGTCCCGGAAGCGGGACGCCGCCGCCGTCAAAAAAAGGGGGGACGGCGCCGCCGCGCCGCCCCCTCCGGGCCCCTTTATGGCTGGAGCCACACCTCCACCAGCTCCGCCGCCTCCTGGTCCGGGTAGAACCGGATCTCCCAGGGGCAGGGGGGCGGGGGCTCGCTCTCCGCCGGGGCCTCCTCCCCGCCGCCGGGGCTCTGGCCCTCCTCCGCCGCCTCCTGGGCTTCCCCCTCCGGGACGGCGGCCTCCTCCGGCGGCGCCGGCTCCTCCTCCGGCGGGGCCGTCTCCGGCGGGGCTTCGCCGTCCTCGCCGGCGCAGATCTCCTGCCACAGCGACGCTGCCGCCGCCTCCACGTCCTCCCGGGGCATGTCGTAGGCGAAGCGGGCCGTCAGCTTCTCGTGGCCCTCCCGGACCGCCAGGCGCAGCAGGTCCACCAGGGACTGGCTGTCGGAGAGCACCATCAGGGTGTCCACGTCCTCCGCGTCCTGGCGGTAGGAAAGCTGGTAGGTGAGGATGCCGTAGCCCTCCCCGGCCTTGTAATCGAAGGACACGTCCTCCAGGAGGTAGGAGCCCAGCATGGTGTCCCGGCGGACCTCGTCGGCGGCCTGCCGGGCCATGTCATAGGCACTGCCGTCGGTGTAGTACCGGATCACGCCCTCCTCCGAGCGCTGCTCCACCAGCAGCAGCAGGGAGTTGACCAGGTCCTGGTAGTTCTCTGCCCGGAGGGTGTCCTCGGCGCTGGCGTCCCAGTACCGGTCGGCGTAGGGCTCCACCACGCTGTACGAGCGCTCCAGCAGGGCGGAGCAGCCCGCCAGGCACAGGCTCAGCGCCAGGCCCAGGGCCAGTATCCCTTTTTTCATCCGCTCCGCCTCCTCTCCGGCCCTTCCCGGCCCGTCCGCGTTTAATACCCCAGCTCCTGGTCGATGAGCACCACTTCCATATCCATGGCCCGCATCTTCTGGTAGAGCACCACCAGGCCCTTGCAGATCCGGTCGGGGCTGCTGCAGTTATAGCACCTGTCCGCCTTCTCCGCGCAGGGGGTCCTGCGGCCCAGCCGCTGGGCGTTCTTGGGGGCCACCACGTTCCGCAGCCGCCACAGGGCGCTGTCATAGTCCGGGGACACCTTGTTCTTCCCCGCCACCAAGTACACCTTCCGGTGGCCGAACAGGGAGGCGGACACCCGGTTGCCGGTGCCGTCGATGTTCAGGATCTCCCCAGTATCCCCGGCGATGGCGTTGGCGGAGAGGACATAGACCTCCGCCGCGGCCGCCTTGGCCATGACCTCCGCCGGGTCGCCGGGGGTGAAGCCGTGGCTGTACAGGGTGTTGTGCTGGCTGATGCTCTGGTGGAGCCCCAGCTCCGTCAGGGTCATGGAGCCGCCAAAGCCCACGGTAACGCCGTCAATCTCCCGGTTGGGATAGGCCGCCGCCTCCTCGCCGCTGGCAAATACCGACACCGTGAAGCCGTTTTTCTCCAACGTTTCCTTCAGTTTTTCAAATGCCATACCCAATGTTCCTCCTTCTGTCATATTTCACGGACCTCGCCCTTCAAACCGGGCCAAGGTCACAGACTGTCCGGCGTATACACCCCGAAGCCTTCGCCCAGCACCTCGTGGGCGTCACACACGATAATGAAGGCCGCCGGATCCACAGCGGTAACCGTAGCCTTGATGGCGGCGATCTGGCTGCGCTTGAAGGCGCAGAGCACCACCGTCTTTTCCCCGCCGGTCCAGGCCCCCTGGCCCTGGAGCAGGGTGACCCCCAGCTCCATCTCCAGGAGCCTTTCCGTGATGTCCTTGCTGTGGTCGCTGATGATGTAGGCCATCTTGGCGTTGACGGAGCCGTAGATCACCGCGTCCATCACCAGGCTGGAGATATACAGGGCGATGATGCTGTAAAGGGCGTTGTACAGGTTGTTGAAGGCCAGGGCGTAGAGCAGGATCACGATGAGGTCGATGCTCATGCACAGCCGCCCGATGGACAGGTGCCGCAGCTTGAATTTCAGCAGCCGGGCCGCCAGCTCCGTGCCGCCGGTAGTGGCCCCCACCATCAGCAGCAGCCCCAGGGAGAAGCCCAGCAGCACGCCGCCGTAGACGCTGGCCAGCAGGGGCTCCATGGGGGGGAAGGTGCAGAGCATGGCCACGCCGTCGATCATCAGGGCCCCCACCGCCATGGCGTACAGGGAGGAGATGAGGATGTGGAGGCCGGTCTTTTTCACCCCCAGGATGAACAGCGGCACGTTCAGCACGATCACCGTCACGCCCACCGGCAGCGCGGGGAGAAAGCGGTTGATGATCTGGGCCACGCCGGTAAAGCCGCCCATGGAGATGCCGTTGGGCTGGAACAGCCAGTTGAAGCACAGGGCGTACACCGCGCTGCCGAAGGTGATGACGGCGTACTCCCAGAGCTTGCGCAGCGCCGGGTTCTTGATCCGCATAGGCAAAGTCGTCCTTTCTTTTCTCGTCTGGTTCCCGCTGCCTTACAGCAGCCGCAGCTGGCCGCCGTCCTCCTCCTTGAGGAGGGCCCCCGCCGCCGGCAGGCTCCGGCAGCGGTAGCGGCCCAGGTTGGTGATGGGGCTGTCCTCCAGGAAGCAGGCCTCCGCCACCTGGTACTTGGGCTTGAGGGCCATGACCTGGACCCCCTGGGTGCCCCGGGTGGTCTTGGGGGAGAGGAGGGCGGTGTTCACCACCAGGGAGCGCCGCTCCGTGGAGGTGAGGACCACCTCCCGCTCCTCCGTCAGGTACAGCAGGGCCGCCAGGGGGCTCTTGTCGCTGTACGCCCCGGTGAGGCGGCGGCGGTTGGAGGTGGTGGCGTAGCTTTTCAGCTCCACCCTCGCCGCCTTGCCGTTGGCAAACACGAACAGCAGCCACCCGCCGTAGTCCCCGGGCAGCACCATGCCCACCACGCTCTCCTCGCCGTCCATGCCCAGCCTGGTGGGCAGGTAGTCCCCCAGGGCGCTGGCCTTGGTGTCGTCAAAGTCGCTGAGGCGGCACTTGTACACCTGCTGGCGGTCGGTGAAGAACATGACCTCGGCACGGTTGGTGGTTTCAAAGCTCTGACTGGGGCCGTCGTTTTCCTTGTACTTCTGGGTGTCCGCCATCCGCAGGGACTGGGGGGTGATCTTCTTGAAGTACCCCTCCCGGGAGAGGAACACATGGACGGGGTAGTCCGGCGCCTCGTCGGCCTCCTCCTCCTCGGGCAGCTCGTGGCCGTAGACGATGGCGGTGCGCCGGGGCTGGGCGTACTTCTTCTTGACCTCCCGCAGCTCCCCGATGATGACCTGCCGGATCCGCTTCTGGCTTCCCACCAGGTCCTCCAGATCCTCGATCTCGGCGCGGAGGGCCTCCTCCTCCCGCACCCGCTTGAGGATATACTCCTTGTTGATGTTGCGCAGCTTGATCTCCGCCACGTACTCCGCCTGGACCGCGTCGATGCCAAAGCCGATCATCAGGTTCGGCACCACCTCGCTCTCCTCCTCCGTCTCCCGGATGATGGCGATGGCCTTGTCGATGTCCAGCAGGATCCGCTTGAGGCCCTTGAGGAGGTGGAGCTTGTCCTTTTTCTTATTGAGGGTGAAGTACACCCGCCGCCGGACGGACTCCGTCCGCCAGGCGCACCACTCCTCCAGGAGCTCCCGGACCCCCATGACCCGGGGCGTGCCCGCCACCAGGACGTTGAAGTTGCAGCCCATGGCGTCCTGGAGGGAGGTGGAGCGGTAGAGCTTGGCCATGACCTTCTCCGGGTCAGCCCCCCGCTTGAGGTCAATGGCGATCTTCAATCCCCCCAGGTCCGTCTCATCCCGCATGTCGCTGACTTCCTTCAGCTTCCCCGCCTTGATGAGCTCCGCCGCCTTGTCCAGAATGGCCTCGGTGGTGGTGGTATAGGGGATCTCGTAGATCTCGATGACGTTCTCTTCCTTCACATACCGGTACCGGCCCCGGATGCGGATGGTGCCCCGGCCGGTGCGGTAGATCTCCTCCAGGGCGGCGCCGTCGCAGATCACCTCGCCGCCGGTGGGGAAGTCCGGGGCCAGCAAAATGGCGCCCAGGTCGCACTGGGGGTTCTTCAGGTAGGCCTCCGTGGCGTCGCAGACCTCCCCCAGGTTGAAGCCGCACAGCTGGGACGCCATGCCCACGGCGATGCCCTGGTTGGCGCTGACCAGGATGTTGGGGAAGGTGGTGGGCAGGAGGGCCGGCTCCTTCATGGAGTTGTCGTAGTTATCCACAAAGTCCACCGTGTCCTGGTCGATGTCCCGGAACAGCTCCTGGCAGATGGGGGAGAGCTTGGCCTCGGTATACCGGCTGGCCGCCCAGACCATATCCCGGGAGTAGACCTTGCCGAAGTTGCCCTTGGAGTCCACAAAGGGGTGGAGCAGGGCCCCGTAGCCCTTGCTCAGGCGCACCAGGGTGTCGTAAATGGCCGCGTCGCCGTGGGGGTTCAACCGCATGGTCTGGCCCACGATGTTGGCGCTCTTGGTCCTGGCCCCCGTGAGGAGGCCCATCTTGTACATGGTGTAGAGGAGCTTGCGGTGGGAGGGCTTGAAGCCGTCGATCTCCGGGATGGCCCGGGAGACGATCACCGACATGGCGTAGGGCATGTAGTTTTGCTCCAGGGTGTCGGTGATGGGCTGCTCCACCACCGCGGCGTGGAGGCCCATAACGTTGGGGTTGTTGACTTTTTTGCTCCCCTCGGAGGGGGTTTTCTTCTTTGCCATCGGTTTTTTCCTTGTTGTTTATTTGTTTGTTTGCCGGGCTGGGTGCGCCCGAAGCCAGCCGCTTCGGGACGTGGCTCCCGGGCCTCCCCGGCCCGGACCCGGGTCACTTTTTCCTCGGCGAAAAAGTGACCAAAACGCCGCCGGGGAGACCCCGGACCCCCGCTTTTGTCCAATCGGTCAGGCACAGACTTGGCCGGTGCGCAGCCACCGAATTACTGCCGGGCCTTCGGCCGCCTCGTAACCGGTGCGGTGCTTTACGGACTTCGCCTGACGGCCCTCGGGCTGGGAGGCGTTTCTTTTTTTTGCTTACTTGCCGCTGCACGGAAACCGTCAGCTGTCAGCGGTTGACCTCCCGCTGGTCCGTGCGGCCTACAAGATAGTCGATGGACACGTTGAAGTGGTCGGCTATGGCGATCAGGCCTGCCACATCCGGATAGGAACGGCCTTTTTCATAGGTGTAAACGGAATAATTCTTTACACCTATGATCTGACCCAGCGCCTCCTGGGTCATGCCCTGCTCCTGCCTCAACTCTTTTAATCTTTCAGAAAAAATAGACATGGAACCTCCCAAAAGGCTTGACGTATAGACAATTTGTCTATATACTGTAAATAGACAATAAATCTATTTTTTAGAGGGTGGAATCAGATGAACAAATACGAGGAATGTCTGTTTCACTATATCATGGAACATGAGTGGCCCCATCTGCTGGGGCAGGAGGGGTATCGGCTGCTGGCGGAGCGCCGGGACGAGGCGCTGGATGCCCTGACAGCCACCTTTACCCCGGAGCAGCGGCGGCTGTACATGGCCTATGAGCCCCGGTGCAACGCCGTCTCGTCCGCTGAGCTGGAGTACCTGTTTCATAAAAGCTTCCGCCTGGGCCTGCGTCTGGCCAGGTGAGGCAGCTTTTCCGCGGGGCTTCCCGGCCCCGGGCCCCGGGTCACTTATCAGCGGGGGCTCCGCCCCCGGTCCCCGGGTTCACTTTTGTACGCACAAAAGTGAACCGAAAAAGCGCCAAAACCAAGGTTTTGGATTCCTTTGTCTAATCGGTCCCTATCAAATTTGATTCTGCGCAGCCACTGAACCAGATTCTTTGGCATCTGATCTCTGCCGGGTTTCTTGTCCGGCTTCGGCTGTCGCCCTTTTGAAGGGATAGAACCATCTATTATTTCTGCGTCGGACTGCCTGCGGCTGCGGAAAGCATCCGACTTCCGTCAGTAAAAAAGAAATATCTCTCATCCCGAGGGGCGTACCCCCAGGGCACAGGCCAGCCGAAGTGGGACAGAGCACCGCACCGGTTACGAGGCGGCCGGAGGCCCGGCAGGAATTCGGTGGCTGCGCACCGGCCAAGTCTGCGCCTGGCCGATTGGGCAAACCGGGGTCTGGGGTGCCCCCAGCGCTTTTTTGGTGACTTTTTGTGCGTACAAAAAGTTACCCGGGTCCGGGGCGGGGAGCCCCGGGAGGCCGAGGGCCGATAAAGAGAAGTTCAGAGGAAAATCCCTCTGAAAAGCAGCCCCCCGCCGGGGCAAGGCGGCCCTTACGAAATATCCGCCAGGTCCAAAAACTTGTACCCGTTCTCGGCGATGTGCTCCTTGCGGCCCTGGAGGTTGTCCCCCAGGAGCAGGTCGAACATGGCGGCGGTGGCCTCCGCCGTCTCGGGCATCACCTTGATGAGCCGCCTGGTCTCCGGGTTCATGGTGGTCAGCCACATCATGTCCGGGTCGTTCTCGCCCAGGCCCTTGCTCCGGTCCACCTTCACCTTTTTCCCCTCCAGCTCCTTCATGATCTCCGCCTTCTCCCGCTCGGAGTAGGCAAACCAGGTCTTGTCGCCGCAGTTGATCTCAAAGAGGGGGGACTCGGCGATATACACATACCCCTCCTCAATGAGGGTGGGGCAGAGGCGATAGAGCATGGTCAAAATCAGCGTCCGGATCTGGAAGCCGTCCACGTCGGCGTCGGTGCAGATGACCACCTTGTTCCACCGGAGGTTGCCCAGATCAAAGGCGCTCAGGTCCTTCACGTGCTTGTTCCTGACCTCCACGCCGCAGCCCAGCACCTTCATGAGGTCGGTGATGATCTCGCTTTTGAAGATCCGGGCGTAGTCCGCCTTCAGGCAGTTCAAAATCTTGCCCCGGACGGGCATGATCCCCTGGAACTCCGCGTCCCGGCTGAGCTTGACGCTGCCCAGGGCGCTGTCGCCCTCCACGATATAGAGCTCCCGGCGGCTCACATCTTTCGTCCGGCAGTCCACGAACTTCTGGACCCGGTTGGCGATGTCGATGGTGCCGGAGAGGTTCTTCTTGATGCTCAGCCGGGTCTGCTCCGCCCGCTCCCGGCTGCGCTTGTTCACCAGCACCTGGCCCGCCACCCGCTCGGCGTCGGCGGGGTTCTCGATGAAGTAGATCTCCAGGCGGCTGCGGAGGAACTCCGTCATGGCCTCCTGGATGAACTTGTTGGTGATGGCCTTCTTGGTCTGGTTCTCGTAGCTGGTCTGGGTGGAGAAGTTGCTGCTGACCAGCACCA
>CALXGG010000093.1 GCA_944387785.1 uncultured Oscillospiraceae bacterium
CAGGGCGGCAGCAACGTCTCCGGCGGTCAGAAGCAGCGGCTCTGCATCGCCCGGGCCCTGCTGAAGAAGCCCAAGGTTCTGATCCTCGACGATTCCACCTCCGCTGTGGACACCCGGACCGACGCCCTGATCCGCCAGGGCTTCCGCCAGTTCATCCCGGATACCACCAAAATTATCATTGCCCAGCGGGTGGCCTCGGTTCAGGACGCCGACCGCATCATCGTCATGGACGGCGGCCGTATCAGCGCCATCGGCACCCACGAAGAGCTTTTGAAGAGCAGCGATATTTACCGCGAAGTGTACATGTCCCAGACGAAGGCAGGTGATCATGATGAAGCGTAAAAACACGATAGAAGAGAGAAACGCCGCCCCCGCTGCGACCCGTACCACCACCAAACGCGGCCGCCGCGCCCCCAAGGGCGTACTCCGCAGGCTGCTGAAAACCCTGTTTGAATTCTACCCGGTGCTGCTGCCGGTCACGCTGGTGTGCATCCTGATCAACGCTCTCGTCAGCTCCCTGCCGGCGGTCTTCCTCCAGAAGGTCATCGCCTTGGTAGACCAAAGCTACAAGAGCGGCGACTGGTCGGCGATCTCCGGGAAAATTCTCGGTCTTGTAGGAATCCTGGTGGTCATGTATGTGGTCAGCCTCATCGCCGGCGCCTTCTACACGCAGATGATGGCCATCATCACCCAGGGCTCTCTGAAAAAGATGCGTCAGAAGATGTTCAACCACATGCAGGATCTGCCCATCCGGTATTTTGACACCAATGGCCACGGCGACATCATGAGCTACTACACCAATGATGTCGACACCCTGCGCCAGCTCATCAGCCAGAGCCTTCCCAATATTCTCATCTCCGCCATCACGCTGTTCGTGGTGTTCTGCATTATGGTCTACTACAGCGTCATCCTGGCCTTCGTAGTGGTGGTCGGCGTTATCTGCATGGTATTCGCCGCCCGGGCCATCACCAAGCGCTCCTCCGCCTTCTTCCTGCGCCAGCAGATCACTCTGGCCAACGCCGAGGCGTTTATGGAAGAAATGATGACCGGCCAGAAGGTCATCAAAGTCTTCTGCCACGAGGAAGCCGCCAAGGCCGACTTTGACAAAGTCAACGACGAGATCTTCTTCAACGCCCGCAACGGCAACCGTTTCGCCAACATTCTCATGCCGCTGCTGGGCAATGTCGGCAACGTGATGTATGTGGTCGTGGCACTGGTGGGCGGCGCCCTGCTGCTGTCCGGCGCCCCCAACATCAGCCTCTCCGGCATGGCCTTCAGTATCAGCATCGTGGTGCCGTTCCTGAATATGACCAAGCAGTTCGCCGGCTCCATCGGCCAGGTGTCCAACCAGATCAACATGGTCATCATGGGTCTGGCCGGCGCCCACCGGATCTTCTCCCTGCTGGATGAAGAGCCCGAAACCGACGACGGCTATGTGACCCTGGTCAACGCCAAGGAGAACGCCGACGGCACCCTGACCGAGTGCCCCGAGCGCACCATGGTCTGGGCCTGGAAGCATCCCCACCACGACGGCACCGTCACCTACACCAGGCTGACCGGCGACGTGCGGTTTTTCGACGTGGACTTCGGCTACACGCCGGAAAAGATCGTCCTCCATAACATCTCCCTCTACGCCAAGCCCGGTCAGAAGATCGCCTTCGTAGGAGCCACTGGTGCCGGTAAGACCACCATCACCAACCTCATCAACCGGTTCTACGACATCGATGACGGCAAGATCCGCTACGATGGCATCAACATCAACAAGATCAAGAAGGCCGACCTGCGGCATTCCCTGGGTATGGTGCTTCAGGACACCAACCTTTTCACAGGCACCGTCATGGAGAACATCCGCTACGGCAATCTGGAGGCCTGCGACGACGACTGCATCGCGGCGGCCAAGCTGGCCGGCGCCGACGACTTCATCCGCCGTCTGCCCGAGGGCTACAACACTGTGCTCCGCGGCAACGGCGCCAACCTGAGCCAGGGCCAGCGGCAGCTGCTGAGCATCGCCCGGGCCGCCGTGGCCGATCCTCCGGTCATGATCCTCGATGAGGCCACCTCCTCCATCGATACCCGCACCGAGGCCATTGTACAGCAGGGCATGGACGCGCTGATGTACGGCCGGACGGTGTTCGTCATCGCCCACCGGCTCTCCACGGTCCGGAACTCCAATGCCATCATCGTCCTTGAGCATGGCCGCATCATCGAGCGCGGCAGCCACGATGAGCTGATCGCCCAGAAGGGCAAGTACTATCAGCTGTATACCGGTGCCTTCGAACTCGAATGATTTCCCCAAAGGAGGCGTGCTGCTTCCTGCCGTCCAAGATGTAGAATCAATAAATTTCATACAGGCAGAAAAGGGTGCTGATGTAAAATATCAGCACCCTTTTCCCTGCCAAACGCTCTGGCAAAAACCATGGCGTTTTTACTGTAAGCGAAACCGCCGAGGCATCCTGCCCACGGCGGCTTTTATATGCCCGGAATCTGTTGGAACCGCGCGGCGTTTATCTGGTATCGCCAGAGGAGGGAGATGTATCGATGCGCTGGACATACCCGGAAAGGAGTGGCCTCAGTCTGACGACTGGATCGGCCACATTCTCAGCCTCCCGATCTTGTCGGAGCCGGGCCAGGCTTTCCGCTACTCCACCGGCACCGCCGACTACGGCTATCAGATGGACGAGGTGGAGCGTCACCTCATGGAATACGGTGTAACTTCTTTTGTTGTAGGCCATTACCGGCATTTTGACGCGCTGGCGGCCAGGGCTGTCAAGACGGCAAACCAGCGCCACCCGGAGGTGACGCTGTTTCTGCTGCTGCCCTATCATCCCTGTGACCGGCCCATTGCGGCCCCAAAAGGCTATGACGGCACCGTTTATCCGCCGGGCATGGAGGGGACGCCCCATCGGGCCGCCATCGTCAAGGCCAACCGTTATATGGCGGCCCATAGTTCCTGCCTGATCGCCTATGTCTGGCACATGGCCGGCAATGCCCGCGATGTCCTGGAATACGCCCGGCGCCGGGAGCGGCGGGGGCGGATGCGTGTCACAGTCCTGCCCGGTGTATAGTGTCCGGCCGCTTTGGTAAAATAATGGTATCACCTGCCAAGGAGGATGCTACCATGAAACATCGTGATCTGACCATCACCCCGGAGCGGATCAAAAAGTACGCCGCCTTTCTCCGTGAGCAGGAGCGGGCGGCGGCGACGGTTGCGAAGTATGTCCATGAACTGACCGTCCTTTCCGCTTTTCTGGCCGGGCGGCCCGTCTCCAAGGGGGTGCTGCTGGAGTGGAAAGAGGACCTGATCGGGCGCTGCGCCCCGGCCAGTGTCAACAACAAGCTGGCCGCCGTCAATGGTTTCCTGGCCTTCTGCGGCCTGAACGAGCTGCGATTGCGGAAGCTGAAGATCCAAAAGGCGCTGTTTCTGAACGAGGACAAGGAGCTGACTCGCGCCGAGTATGTGCGCCTCGTCCGCGCCGCCGAGCGCGCGGAAAACCAGCGCCTTTCCCTGGTCATCCAGACCATCTGCGCCACCGGCATCCGGGTATCGGAGCTGCGTTTTATTACCGCCGAGGCCGTCCAGACAGGCCGCGCCGAGGTCGCCAACAAGGGGAAGCGGCGGGTCATTTTCCTGCCGGACAAGCTGCGCAGGCTTTTGAAGCACTATCTCCAGAAACAAAAAATCACCGCCGGAGCGGTGTTTGTCAGCCGGAACGGAAGGCCCCTGGACAGGTCTAACATCTGGCGGGACATGAAAAAATTGTGCGAGAGCGCGGGAGTGGAGCCCTCCAAGGTGTTCCCCCACAACCTGCGCCATCTCTTTGCCCGCACCTTTTATTCTCTGGAAAAGGACCTGTCCCGGCTGGCGGACATCCTTGGCCACAGCAATGTGACCACTACCCGGATTTATACGGCGGAGAGCGGGGCCGTCCACGCCCGGCAGATCGGGCGGCTGGGGCTGGTGGTCACATAATTTTCGTTCTGTGATCGGGGGTGAGCGTCGGCAAGCGAATGATATCACCACCTACTGGACTACGGATACGAGTGGAGGGCTGGTTACAGCCTCAGAAGGCGACAGTTGGAATGTCAAATACGACCCAAACACCGCCACCCTGACCTTAAACGGGGCAACCATCAATGGAGCTTATGATGCCACCTCACTTTCTTATGGCGCCGGGATCTATGCTCCGTGTAGCAGCAATCAATCAGTTGCCCTGACCATCGAACTGATTGGCACGAATTGTTATGACGGATAATACACAAAAATCTTACTATTCGGCAAAGGGAAGCACTTTTACAGAGTATCCCACCGGGTATGCGTTCTTCTTCAAAGAGAACGGAACGCAAACATGGATCAACCAGGGGACGCAGACCTATGACTCCGACACCACGATCTATGCCGAAACCATGACGCTGGAAAAGATCCCTGCGAAAGCCGCCACCTGTACGGAGAAAGGAAACAGCGAATACTGGTACTGCGAAAACTATGATAAATATTTCAGCGATGAAAACGGTGTGAATGAAATTACCGCTAAAGACACCGTGATTCCGGCCACCGGCCATGAGCTGACTAAGGTGGCGGCGAAAGAGCCGACCAGCACCCAAGCGGGAAATATCGAATACTGGGTCTGCAATAACTGCGGAAAGTATTTCAGCGATGAAAACGGTGTAAATGAAATCACCTATGAAAGCACCGTGATTCCGGCCACCGGCCACAGCTCCGGTGGCTCGTCCAGCTCCACCAAGACCCCCAGCCAGCAGGCCATTAACAAGATCGAGAGCGCCAAGGACGGCGCGACGGTGGAGATCACCCTCTCCAGCGGCAGCACCAAGCTGGACAAGGAAGTGTTCGAGGAGCTGGCGGGCCGGGATGTGACCCTGGAGATCAGCATGCCCGGCGGCGTCACCTGGACCGTCAACGGTCAGGACATCCCGGCGGACGCCGACCTGACCGACCTGGACCTGGGCGTGTCCATGAACACCAGCACCATCCCGGTAGACCTTATCAACGCCGTCACCGGGGAGATCGGTACGGTGCAGCTCACACTCAAACATGACGGGGAATTTGGGTTCACCATGACGCTCTCTGCCCCGCTGGGCGCGAAGAACGCCGGTCTGTGGGCCAATCTCTACCGCTACGACGAGGACGCCGGTAAGCTGGCCTATCAGAGCGCCGCCCTGGTGGACGAGGACGGCAATGTGGCCCTGTCCTTTGACCACGCCAGCCAGTACGCCCTTGTGCTGGACAGCAAGAGCCATGAGCTGCCCTTTACCGATGTGCCCGAGGACGCCTGGTACTATGACGGCGTACAGTTTGCCTATGTGCGCGGCATCATGAAGGGCACCGGGGACGCCACCACCTTCAGCCCCGCCATGCCTCTCAACCGGGCCATGCTCATGACCATGCTGGCCCGCCTGGCCGGGGTGGATACCGAGGGCGGGGCCACCTGGTACGAGAAGGGCCTGGCCTGGGCCGTGGCCGCCGGCGTGTCCGACGGCACCGCCCCGGAGCGGGACATCACCCGCCAGGAACTCATGACCATGCTGTACCGGTATGTGGGCAGCCCCGCGGTGAGCGGCGATCTGTCCTCCTATCCCGACGGCGCCGGCGTGGCCGCCTGGGCGGAGGACGCCATGCTGTGGTCCGTCCAGGCGGGCCTGCTCCAGGGGGATGACGCCGGGAAGCTGAACCCCGCCGCCTCCGCCACCCGCATGGAGGTGGCTGTCATCCTTATGCGGTTCTGCGGAAATGTTCAGGACTGACCGTAAAGCAAGGACCACTTACCCCACAGTGGAGGGACGGCTTCGTGCCGTCCCTCTTTTTTGCTTTGCACCGCGAAATCTGTCCCAACTTGGAGCTGTTGACAAAGTGACCCTTGAAAATCCGCAATGTGGATTTGGTCAGAAAAAAAGACGCCTTTTGGCGTCATTTTGCGGCCTGTAGCATCTGTTTCGGGTTCAAAGCGGTCGCTGACAGGAGACAGTGGTCCTCCGCTGCCTCTAAGCCTCGTCGCAAGACGCGTGTCAAATTGTGGCCGCGCTTTTGCGCGGCAAAGGTGCCCTCGATCCAGACCTGCCGCAGCTTCAGCGCCTGCCGCCGTCTGCCGTGCCTTTGTGCTTGCTACATAAAGCAAAATCCACGCTGCCAATGGTCGACACGATGCTGGTATGTCGTGCCAAGCAAAAATTATTAACTCTCTGCATAGACTTTACCAAATAAGAAGGGAGGGGATGCCCGTGAAAAAGGATGGACGGGTGCCGGTTGTCCATTGTTTTTTCACAGAAGAAGGAGAAAAGCTGCCGGAGCTGTTGGCGCAGTCGCTGCGGCTTTTTGTAGAGAGAAATCTCCGGAATGCGGCAAAAATTTGACGATATGGCCGCAAAATATAATAATATCTATGATGAATGGCCGCTTATCTCAGGAGGTATGACATGTACTTGGAGATAAGCAATCCCATGGATTACCATGCGGCTTTATACATCAGACTATCCAAGGAGGATGAAAGCGAGGGCCCCTCCCAGAGCGTCCAGAACCAGGAATCCCTGCTGCGGGAGTTCGTGGAGCAGCACCGGCTGAGCGTCTACGACACCTATGTAGATGACGGCTGGAGCGGCACGAACTTTGACCGCCCGGATTTCCAGCGGATGATCGCCGATATTGAGGCCAAGAAGGTCAACATGGTCATCACCAAAGACCTCTCCCGTCTGGGCCGTGATTACATCATGACCGGCCACTACATGGAGCGGTACTTCCCGGAGCACCGGGTGCGGTACATTTCCCTGCTGGACGGCATTGATACCGGCGTGGACTCCACCGCCAACGACATTACCCCGTTCCGGGCCATCATGAACGACATGTACGCCAAGGACATCTCCAAAAAGATCAAGAGCGTCAAGCGGGATAAGCAGCGGAAGGGACAGTTCATCGGCGGCAAGCCGGTGTACGGCTATAAGATGCACCCCACGGAGAAAAACAAGATCGTCGTCGACGAGGAAGCGGCGCCTGTTGTCCGGCGGATCTTCTCCCTGGCCCTCTCCGGCATGAGCTGCCGGAACATTGCCGCCCTCCTCAACCAGGAGGGGGTGCCCACCCCGGCCACCTACGCAAACCTCCCGGTTGCACGGCCCGGCCCCTACACGGGCCTGTGGAGCAGCGAACGGATCTCCGACATGCTGCAAAACGAGACCTACATGGGCAACATGGTCCAGGGGCGCAGCGTGAAGATCAGCTACAAATCCAAGAAATGCCTGCGCCAGGACCCGGCCAACTGGGTGGTGGTGGAAGGCACCCACGAGCCTCTGGTGGACGGGGAGACCTTCCGGAAAGTGCGCCTGCTGGTCAAAAGCCGCAAGCACACCCGGAGCCGGACCTATGACTTTCTGCTGAAAGGGCTGATCTTCTGCCACGAGTGCGGATACCCTCTGGCGGTGCTCAATCGAAAAAACGCCAGGGGAGAGGATGTGCTGTACTTCGTCTGCCGCACCTACCAGCGTTTTACCAAAGCGGGCGTCTGCACCTGCCACTCCATCAAGGAAAAAACGGTGACCGACGCGGTGATCGCCAAGGTACGGGAGGTCTGTGAGGCTTACCTGCACCCCGACGAACTGCTGCCGGTGGCCAAGGAGGCCGTGGAGAACGCCGGAAAGCAGAGCGGCCTGGAGACGGAGCTCCAGACCCTCCAGTCCAGGATCGACAGCCTCACCGCCAACCTGGACCGGATGTACACCGACCGGCTCAGCGGATTGCTGCCGGAGGCGGACTTCCAGCGCATCTTCGGCCGGATCAAACTGGAGCGGGAGCAGCTGGAGGAAAAGCGGCAG
>CALXGG010000094.1 GCA_944387785.1 uncultured Oscillospiraceae bacterium
ACCATCGGCGTCATCGGCGGCACCGGCTCCGGCAAGAGCAGCCTCGTGAACCTGATCTGCCGGCTCTACGACGTGGATTCCGGCTGCGTGAAGGTGGGCGGCCTGGATGTGCGCCAGTACGACATGGAGGCCCTGCGCAACCAGGTGTCCGTGGTGCTCCAGAAGAACACCCTCTTCTCCGGCACCATCCTGGAGAACCTGCGCTGGGGCGACCCCGACGCCACCGACGAGGAGTGCATCGAGGCCTGCAGGGCCGCCTGCGCCGACGAGTTCATCGACCGCATGCCCGACGGCTACCGCACCCGCATCGAGCGGGGAGGCGCCAACGTCTCCGGCGGCCAGAAGCAGCGCCTGTGCATCGCCCGGGCCCTGCTGAAAAAGCCCAAGGTGCTGATCCTGGACGACTCCACCTCCGCCGTGGATACCGCCACTGACGCCAAGATCCGCGCCGCCTTCGCCCGGAAGATCCCCGGCACCACCAAGATCATCATCGCCCAGCGGATCTCCAGCGTGGAGCACGCCGACCGCATCCTGGTCCTGGACGACGGCCGCATCGACGGCTTTGACACCCATGAGAACCTGATCAAGACCAACGCCATCTACCAGGACATCTACGAGTCCCAGGTCAAGGGCGGCGGCGACTTCGACCAGCCCGCGTGAAAGGAGGAATGACACATATGCGCTCCAACGCAAAGCAGGGAGACGGCCTGGCGGTCCTGAAGCGGGTCATCGGGTACATGCTCCACTATTACAGATATCTCTTCATCCTGGTCATCGGGTGCATCCTGGTGTCCGCCGTGTGCACCGTAACCGCGGCCACCTTCCCCCAGACCCTGATCCGGAATTACCTGGAGCCCATGCTGGCAAGCGGCTCCCAGGACTTCTCCGGCCTGCTCCAGGACATCATCCGGCTCTGCTGCTTCATGGCCGTGGGCGTGGCGGCCTCCTTTGCCTACAACCGCATCATGGTCAACATCAGCCAAGGCACCATGTGCCGCCTGCGTGACGACCTGTTCCGGCGGATGGAGGCCCTGCCCATCAAGTACTTCGACACCCACGCCCACGGCGATATCATGTCCGTGTACACCAACGACGTGGACACCCTCCGCCAGCTCATCAGCCAGAGCACCTCCCAGGTCATCAACTCCTCCATCACCATGGTGGCCACCCTGGTGACCATGCTCATCCTCAGTCCCGTCCTCACCATTATCTCCCTGATCACCGGCCTGGTGATGCTCACCGTCACCAGGAAGGTGACCCGCCTTTCCGGCCGCTTCTTCGTCAAGCAGCAGCGCAGCCTGGGCGAGGTGGACGGCTTCATCGAGGAGATGCTGGACGGGCAGAAGGTAGTCAAGGTGTTCTGCCACGAGGAGGCGGCCAAGGCCGACTTCCGCAAGGTGAACGAGTCCCTGCGCCAGAGCGCCAACCTGGCCAACCGCTACGGCAACCTCCTTATGCCCATCAACGTCAACATCGGCTGGGTCAGCTACGTCCTGGTGACCATCGTGGGCGCCATCCTGGCCATCAACAACAACATGGCCGGGGTGGACCTGGCCACCGTCATCACCTTCGTGGGCCTCAACAAGAGCTTCACCCAGCCCATCTCCCAGATGAGCCAGCAGGTGAACTTTATCGTCAACGCCGCCGCCGGCGCCCAGCGGGTCTTTGACCTCATGGACCAGGAGCCGGAAAAGGACGAGGGGTATGTGGAGCTGGTCAACGCCAAGGAGGGCCCCGACGGCCAGCTGACGGAGTCCCGGCAGCGCACCAACGTCTGGGCCTGGCGGCATCCCCACAAGGCCGAGGGCACCGTCACCTACAAGCGGCTGGAGGGCGGTGTGGTCTTTGACGACGTGGACTTCGGCTACGATGAGAAGAAGCTGGTGCTCCACAACATCAGCCTCTGGGCCAAGCCCGGCCAGAAAATCGCCTTCGTGGGCGCCACCGGCGCCGGCAAGACCACCATCACCAACCTCATCAACCGCTTCTACGACATCGCCGACGGCAAGATCCGCTACGACGGCATCAACATCAACAAGATCAAGAAGCCGGACCTCCGCCGCTCCCTGGGCATGGTCCTCCAGGACACCCACCTCTTCACCGGCACCGTGCTGGAGAACATCCGCTACGGCAACCTGGAGGCCAGCGACCAGGAGTGCATGGCCGCCGCCCAGCTGGCCAACGCCGACGGCTTCATCCGCCGCCTGCCTGACGGCTACAACACCATGCTCACCGGCGACGGCGCCAACCTCTCCCAGGGCCAGCGGCAGCTCATCGCCATCGCCCGGGCGGCGGTGGCGGACCCCCCGGTGCTGATCCTGGACGAGGCCACCTCCTCCATCGACACCCGCACCGAGAAGCTGGTCCAGGACGGCATGGACGCCCTGATGTGCGGCCGCACCACCTTCGTCATCGCCCACCGGCTCTCCACCGTCCGCAACGCCGACTGCATCATGGTCCTGGAGCAGGGCCGGATCATCGAGCGGGGCACCCACGACGAGCTCATCGAAAAGAAGGGCAAGTACTACCAGCTCTACACCGGGAACTTTGCGGAGGAGCCGGCGTAAACCGGCGCCGGGCCGCGGGAAAGGGGTTTCCCTTCCGGCGCGCCCCCATCAGAAAAAAACGCTGAGACAGAAACTCTGTCTCAGCGTTTTTTGTATGTGCCGCTCCTGAAAGCCTCCGCCGCAGAGCACCGGGGCGGCGACCTCAGGCCGCGTCGAACTGGGCCAGGTACAGCTGGTGGTAGAAGCCGCCGGCGGCCATCAGGGACTCGTGGGTCCCCTGCTCCGCCACCCGGCCGTCCCGCATGACCAGGATGTGGTCCGCGTTGCGGATGGTGGAGAGCCGGTGGGCGATGACGAAGCAGGTCTTGCCCCTCATGAGCTCCCGCATGGCCGCCTGGATCTCCTGCTCCGTTCGGGTGTCCACGTTGGAGGTGGCCTCGTCCAGGATCAGCATGTGGGCGTCCAGGAGCATGGCCCGGGCGATGGTGAGCAGCTGCTTTTGCCCCTTGGAGATGCTGGTGCCGTTGTCGGAGAGGATGGTGTTGTAGCCCTCCGGCAGGCGGGAGATATAGGAGTGGATCCTCGCGGCCTTGGCGGCCCGGACCACGTCCTCCATGGTGGCCCCCGGCTTGCCGTAGGCAATGTTGTCGTAGATGGTGCCGTGGAAGAGCCAGGTGTCCTGGAGGACCATGGTATAGGCCCGGCGGAGGGAGTCCCGCTTGAGGGTGCGGATATCCTTGCCGTCCACATAGATGGCCCCGCCGTCCACGTCGTAGAAGCGCATGAGGAGGTTGATGATGGTGGTCTTGCCCGCGCCGGTGGGGCCCACGATGGCCGTCAGGGAGCCGGGCCGGGCGTGAAGGCTGAAGTCGTGGATGATGGGCTGGCCGGGGAGGTAGGAGAAATCCACGTTCCGGATCTCCACATCCCCCTTCACCTCCCCCAGCTCCTCCGCCCCCGGGGCGTCCGGCGCCTCCGGCTGGGCGTCGATCAGGGAGAGTACCCGCTCCGCCGCCGCGAAGGCGCTCTGGAGCTCGGAGATGATGTTGGCCACCTCGTTGATGGGGCCGGAGAACTTCCGGGAGTACTGGACAAAGCTGGAGAGGTCCCCCAGGCCCACCTTCCCCTGGAGGAACAGCAGGGAGCCGAACACGCACACCAGGGTCAGGGACACGTTGTTGATGAAGTTCACCGAGGGGCCGGTGATGGTGCCGTAAGCCTCCGCCACGGTGTAGGCGTCCACCGCCGCCTTGTTCTTCTCGTCGAACCGCTCCAGCACCGCCGCCTCCCGGCCGTAGGCCCGGGTGGTCTTCTGGCCGGAGAGCATCTCCTCCACGAAACCGTTGAGGGCCCCCAGCCGGGCGCTGCGGCGGCGGAACATGGGCCGCACCTTCCCCGCCAGCCACTTGGTGAACACCGCCGTGGCGGGCACCGTCACCACAAAGATCAGCACCAGCTCCGGGGCGATGGTCAGCATCATCACAAAGGACATCACCACCGTCACCACGCTCTGGAGGATCTGGAGGAGGTCGGCGGAGAGGGACTGGTTCACGGTGTCCACATCGTAGGTCACCACGCTGATGATGTCGCCGGTCTGGTAACGGTCGAAAAAGCCCACCGGCAGGGCGGCCAGGTTCTCGAAAATATCATGGCGCATCTGCCGGGACACCCGCCGGGACAGGCGGACCATCACCACGTTGAGGAGGAAGCTGAAGAGGCTGGAGAACACGTAGCAGGCGGCCATCAGGGCCGCGCACCGCCACACCACGCCGAAATCCACCTTCCCCGCCCCCAGGTCGATGGCGTTGATGGCCTCGCCGGAGAGCTTGGGGCCGTACAGGGACAGGAGGCTGCTGGAAAAGGACAGCACCAGGGCCAGCACCAGCAGCAGCCGGCTGCGGCCCATATAGCGCCACAGGCGGTACAGGATCCGGCCCCGGGGCTGCTGGACGGCGTTGGAAACGGCCCGCAGGCCCTTTCCCGGCTCCTCCGCAGGATGTTTCCGCCCCATTACGCTCCCTCCTTTTCCTCGCCCATCTGGGTGTGGGCGATCATACGATACTCCTCGCAGCCCTCCATCAGCTCCTCATGGGTGCCGCTGCCGATGACCTGGCCGTCGGCAAGGACCAGGATGTGGTCGCAGTGGCGGATGGAGCTGACCCGCTGGGCCACCAGGATGGTGGTCACGTCCCGGTAGCCGCCCCGCAGGGCCCGGCGGAGCCGGGCGTCGGTGCGGTAGTCCAGGGCGGAGGAGGCGTCGTCCAGCACCAGGATCTCCGGAGACCCCGCCAGGGCCCGGGCGATGAGCAGCCGCTGCTTCTGGCCGCCGGAGAGGTTGTTGCCCCGGACCGCCACCGGCGCGTTCATGCCCCCGGACTTGGCGGCGATGAACTCCGCCGCCTGGGCGTCCTCCGCCGCCCGCCGGAGAGAGTCGTCCTCCAGGGGCCGGAAGAAGCGGATATTATCCGCGATCGTACCCTCGGCCACAAAGTCGTTCTGGAACACCACGCCGAACTTGGGCCGCAGCTCCTCCGGCGGTATGGTGCGCACGTCCCGGCCGTCAATGAGGACTTGGCCCTGGTCCGGGTCGTAAAAGCGCATGAGGAGGTTCAGGATAGTGGACTTGCCGGAGCCGGTGGCCCCCAGGATCCCCAGGCTCTCCCCCCGCATCAGGCGGACGCTGAGATGGCTGATGTTCTCCCCAATGCCGGTGTAGGAGAAGCTCACATCCCGGAACTCCACGTGGGGCACGGGCTCACGGCTCTCCTCATCAGCCTCCTCCGCCGGGGCGGGGAGCACCGTCAGGTCCGCCGGGGTAGCCAGCACATCCGCCACCCGCTGGGCGCTGGCCTCGCCCTTGGACCAGATGACGAAGATCCGGGTGACGCCCAGCATGGCGTTGAGGATCATCACAAAGTACTGGAGGAAGGCCACGATCACGCCGCTCTGGCAGCTGCCGGCGTTGACCCGGTAGGCCCCCGCCACCACCACCACCGTCAGCCCCAGGTTCAAAATCAGGGACGCCGACGGGTTGGTGATGCCGGAGATGATGCCCGCCTTCTGGTCCACGTCGGTGAGCTCCTGGTTCACCTGGTTGAAGCGGCCCTTCTCATACTCCGTCTTGCTCAGGGCCTTGATGACCCGGATGCCGGTGATGTTCTCCTGGAGCACCCGCACCACCTTGTCCAGTACCCCCTGCTCCTTGGTGTACAGGGGCACGCTGGCCCTGGTGACAAAGTAGACGATGAGGGCGATGGCCGGCAGCATGATGATGAGCACCAGGGACAAGGGCGCGTCCATGCCCAGCATCATCACGATGCCCCCCAGCAGCAGGATGGGCGCCCGGACCCCCAGGCGCTGGATCCGGGCCAGCAGCTGGTTGATGTTATAGGTGTCGCTGGTGAGCCGGGACTCGGCGGAGGACACGGTGAGCTGATCCATCTGCCGGGCGGACAGGCCGCTGAGCCGCTCAAAGAGGTCATGGCGGATGGCCAGGGTGATCTTACCGGAGCTGATGGCGGACATCCGGTTGGCGATGATGTTGGCCAGCAGGCACCCGCCGGCGCACAGCAGCATCAGGGCGCCGTAGATGAACACCCACTCCCTCCCGCCGGAGGGCACCACGTCGTCCAGGATGACCTCCATCAGGTAGGGGACGAACAGCTCCATCACCGCCGCCGCCAGCTTGATGACCATGCTCAGGACGATATAGCCCACATAGGGGCGGATATAGTTACTCAGCCTTCCCATCCTGCCGCTCCTCCACCAGCGCCGCCGCCCGGCGGGTCATCTCCTCCAGCAGCGCCGTCAGCCGCCGCCGCTCCTCTTCCGACAGCCCCGCCGCCACCGCCGCCTCCCAGCCGTCCATGACGGCCTGGATCCGGGGCAGGGCCGCCAGGGCCTTCTCCGTGGGGTAGACCCGCATCACCCGCCGGTCCGCCTCCCCGGGCTGGCGCAGGACGTACCCCGCCTCCTCCAGGGCCGCCAGCTGCCGGGCCACGTTGCTCTTGTTGGCGTAGATCCGGCGGGAGAGCTGTTCTTGGGTGATGCCGGGGCAGGCGCAGATCTCCAGGAGATAGCCGGCGTGGCAGGACTTAAGATCCAGGGGCGCCAGCCGCTCCGCCCGGTAGCGGTTCATGCAGCGGATCAGGTCGTTCATCCGCGCGGTAATGGTATACATGGCTTCATCCCTCCGTTAATCGTTGCGAGCGCAACTATTAGTATATCCCCCCGCGCCGGATCTGTAAAGGTCTTATCCCCCAAAACAGGCAAAAAAATCCGCCGCGCCAGAGAAGCGGCGCGGCGGAGCTCCTGTTCGGGCTCAGTCCCGGGACAGCTGCCGGTCCGGGGCGGACTGCCGGTCCGGGGCGGACTGCCTGGGCTTCGGGCGATAAAACATTTCGCTGACGGTGTAGACCGTGATGAAGGCCCCCCGGTCCACTTTGCCGAGAAAGTCCATCAGCTGCCGGTACTCCCCTTTGTCCACGATGGTGATGATCTCCCGGCGGGCCTGGCCGTCGTAAGCGCCCACGGCTTGATAGATGGTGGCCCCGCTGTGGAGGCCGTGGAGGATAAAGTCCCGTATCTCCTCCTCCTTGTCGGAGATGATGCATACCCGCTTCTTCACGTTGGCGCCGAAGATGAAGTGGTCCAGCACCAGGCCGCTGAGGTAGGTGCCCAGGACGCTGAGGGCCACCGTTTTCCCGTCATAGACCAGCACCGCCGACAGCGCCACGCACATCCCCGACAGGGACATGGCCTTCCCCAGCTCCATGTGGAGGAACTTGTTGAGGAATTTGGCCACGATGTCCAGGCCGCCGGAGGAGGCGTTGCGGTTGAAGAGCAGGGACAGCCCCACGCTCACCAGGAAGATATAGCAGGCCACATCCAGGAAGGGCTCCCCCATCAGGGAGGTGAAATCCGGGAACAGTTGCTCCAGCACCCCCAGGAACACCGGCAGCAGCAGGGAGGTATACACCGTCTTGGCCCCGAATTCCCGGCCGATGAACAGAAAGCCCAGCAGTAGCAGCGTCACGTTCAGGATCATGGTGATGGCCGAGATGGGCAGGGGGATCACCGTCCCCAGCACCATGGCCAGGCTGGACACGCTGCCCACCGGCACCTGGCTGGGGATCAGGAAAAAGTACACCGCCGCCGCCACGATGGCCGTGGCCGCCGTGATGGACAGCCACTCCAGGGCCGCCG
>CALXGG010000095.1 GCA_944387785.1 uncultured Oscillospiraceae bacterium
GAGATGGACGTCCAGTGCCACAAGTGCGGCGGCGTGGGCTGCCCCACCTGCAAGGGCGAGGGCTGGATCGAGCTCCTGGGCGCCGGGATGATCCACCCCCGGGTGCTGGAGATGAGCGGCATCGATCCCAACGTGTACTCCGGCTGGGCCTTCGGCATCGGCCTGGAGCGCACCGCCATGCGCCGCTTCAAGATCGCCGACCTGCGGCTGATCTTTGAAAACGACGTGCGGTTCCTGGAGCAGTTTTAAGAGAGGGGGAATTTACCAATGAATATAAGCAGAAAATGGCTCAGCGAGTTCGTCACCGTTGACGCCAATGATAAGGAGTTCGCCGAGGCCATGACCCTCTCCGGCTCCAAGGTGGAGCTGACCCATGACCTGGGGGCGGAGATCTCCAACATCGTGGCGGGCCGGATAACGGCCATGGAGCGCCACAGCGACAGCGACCACATGTGGGTCTGCCAGGTGGACGTGGGCCGGGATGCGCCGGTGCAGATCGTCACCGGGGCCTGGAACGTCCACGTGGGGGACATGGTCCCTGTGGCCCTCCACAAGTCCACCCTCCCCGGCGGCAAGAAGATCGAGCGGGGCAAGCTCCGTGGCGTCCTCTCCGACGGCATGATGTGCGGCCTCTATGAGCTGGGGCTGGACGAGCGGGATTTCCCCTACGCCGCCATCACCCCCGCCGCCATCCTGGGGGACTACCATCCCCTGGACAAGGACAAGCCCTCCATCTCCGCCGACATCCAGCCGGGCGACAAGATCTACGGCCCGGTGGTGGCCGCCCGGGTGGAGGCGGTGAAGGCCGCCGAGAGCGGCTGGACCTGCCGGCTCTCCTACGCGGAGAAGGACGGCCCCACCGGCGCCGTCGTCACCACCCCCTGCCCCAACCTTCATGTGGGCGACCTGGTGGCCTTCAACACCAAGTCCGGCAGAATCTGCACCCTGGAGGACCTCCACGCCCAGCAGGCGGAGTTCCCCCACTGCATCCCCGACGGCATCTTCATCCTCCACGAGGAGGGCGTAAAGCCCGGCGACGACATCAAGCCCGTGATCAACGCCGACGACCACGTGGTGGAATTTGAGATCACCCCCAATCGTCCCGACTGCCTCAGCGTGATCGGCCTTGCCCGGGAGGTGTCCGCCACCTACGACGTGCCCATGGCCCTCCACGAACCCGTGGTGAAGGGCGGCGGCCCCGGCAGCCTTCTGGAGCTGCTGGATGTGGAGACCCCCGCCGCCGACCTGGTGCCCCGGTACACCGCCCGGATGGTCCGCAACGTGAAGATCGCCCCCTCCCCCAAGTGGATGCGGGAGCGGCTGCGGGCCATGGGGGTGCGGCCCATCAACAACATCGTGGACATCACCAATTATGTGATGCTGGAGTACGGGCAGCCCATGCACGCCTTCGACTACCGCTATGTAAAGGGCGGGAAGATCATCGTCCGCCGGGCGGCGGAGGGCGAGAAGCTCACCACCCTGGACGGCAAGGAGCATGTCCTCACCGCCAACCACCTGGTCATCGCCGACGAGACCCGGGCCGTGGGCCTGGCGGGCATCATGGGCGGCGAGAACAGCGAGATCGTCAGCGATACCACCGACGTGGTATTCGAGTCCGCCTGCTTTGACGGCACCTGCATCCGCAAGGGCGCCCTGGCCCTGGGCATGCGTACCGAAGCCAGCGCCAAGTTCGAAAAGGGCCTGGATCCCATGAACACCCTGCCCGCGGTAAACCGCGCCTGTGAGCTGGTGGAGCTGCTGGGCGCCGGCGAGGTTCTGGACGGCGTCATCGACATCCTCAACTGCGTGCCCCAGCCCCACGTCATCCGCATGGACCCCGACCGGGTGAACGCCCTGCTGGGCACCGACATCCCCGCCGTGGACCAGTATCAGTATCTGGAGCGGGTGAGTATCGTCACGGAGAACCACGACTTCCCCAACGGCCCCGCCGACGTGGTCATCCCCTCCTGGCGGGGCGACGTGGAGGGCATCGCGGACCTTGCCGAGGAGGTGGCCCGGTTCTACGGGTACAACAGGATCCCCACCACCCTCATGCGGGGCCAGACCACCCTGGGCGGCTTCTCCGCCGAGGAGAAGCTGGAGCGGCAGCTGGGCGCCATGTGCCGGAGCCTCGGCTATGACGAGATCATCACCTACTCCTTCATCTCCCCCACCTGCTACGACAAGATCCGCTGGAGCGCGGATGACCCCCGCCGCCAATCCTTCCGGATCCTCAACCCCCTGGGGGAGGACACCTCCATCATGCGCACCACCACCCTGCCCTCCATGCTGGAGATCCTGACCCGGAACTACAACTACCGCAACCAGAACGTGCGGCTGTATGAGGTGGGCCGGATCTATCTGGAGGGCGGCGAGGACGGCCTGGCGGTGGAAAACCGGGTGCTCACCCTGGGCGCCTACGGCAGCGACATGGACTTCTTCTCCCTGAAGGGGGCCGTGGAGGCCATTTTGAAGGACCTGCGGGCGGTGGACGTCACCTTCAGCGTGCCCTGCGTGCCCAACCCCTCCTACCACCCCGGCCGGGTGGCGGACGTGTACGCCGGTGCCCGGCGTATCGGCGTGCTGGGCCAGGTCCATCCCCTGGTGGCCCAGAATTACGGCGTGGACGGGGAACTGTACTGCGCCGAGCTGGATTTCAGCCAGCTGCTGTATATGGACCGCGCCGCCTCCGAGTACGTCCCCCTGCCCAAGTTCCCCGCCGTCACCCGGGACATCGCCGTGGTGTGCGAGGAAGCTGTGACCGTGGGCGCCCTGGAGGACGCCATCCGCAAGGGCGCCAAGGGCCTGCTCAAGGAGGTCACCCTCTTTGATATCTACCGGGGCGCGGGGATCCCCGGGGGCAAGAAGTCCGTGGCCTTCAGCCTGGTGCTCCGCGCCGACGACCGCTCTCTCACCAGCGAGGAGGCCGACGCGGATGTGAAGAGCATCCTGGAGACCCTGGAGAAGGACCTGGGGGCCGTGCTGCGGTAAGACCGCCCTGGCCCCCATGGCCCCGCGCAGCAAAGCGCGCCGCGCGCAGATGATACGCTTTCCGGCAAAGCCGCAGGCCCGGCAGAAACGTCGTGTTTCTGCCGGGCCTGTTTCCTGCTTTCGGACCCTCGCGGCGGCTTTTTCCCGGGGTTCTCGCCTTTCGGGACAAAATTCCAGGGCCGCGGGGTGGTCACGGGAGCGGTTTTCCGCTATACTGAGGCCATGGAAACAGGCCTGTCTCCTCTATTTTCCCCCAAGAAGGAGGACCCCTTTATGACTGAGATGGAATTTGCCGAGCGCCTCAAGCGCTTCCGCAAGGCCAAAAACCTGACCCAGCAGGAGCTGGCCGACCTGCTGGGGGTATCCAACAAGTCCGTCTCCCGCTGGGAGAGCGGCGGCGGCTACCCGGACGTGGCCCTGCTGGCCCCCCTGGCCCGGGCCCTGGGCGTGACGGTGGACGACCTGCTGTGCGACGACCCGCCCCTCCGCACCCTGGGCGCCGCCGACTGGCAGAACCTCCTGAGCTTCGCCTTCGCCGTAGGCGGCGGCGCGCTGTTCTTCCTGCTGGACCTCTTTATGCCCGCGCCGGCCTGCTACCTCCTGTACCTGGGGGCCATGGCCTACGGCGCGTACCTCCAGAACCGCTACACCTACCACAGCCGCTGGTTCCGCCTGGCCAGCCTGGCGATGAACTTCTTCGTCAATTTCCAGTTCGCCGCACCGGCCGTCCAGCTGGCCCTGGCCCAGTGGTACGCCGGTTCCCTGGCTGCCGGCAGCCTGTCCCTCACCGCCGACGGCAGCCTCCTCTCCGGCCTGACGCTCCCCCCGGTCCTCGCCATGGCCGGGCAGGCCCTGCTGGCCGGCCTCCTCACCGCCCTGACCGGCTGGATCCTGCACCTCTCCTCCGGCGGCCGGCGGCTCCGGCTGTCCTGGGACGGCAGGCTCTCCCCCTGGGACGCCGTGCCCTGTGCCCTGGCCCTGCTGCCCCTTCTGTTCTGGGGGGCCTACCGGATCCCGTACAGGGATATGCCGGGGTGGTTCTACCGCTGCCAGCTCCCGGCCTACATCGCGCTGGCTGTGCTCAGCTGCCTCATCTGCCTCCTGGCCCTGTGGCGGAAGGAGCGCCGGACCCTGGTCCCGGCCATCCCCCTCCTGGCGGCCCTGGCCGCCAGGCTGTGGTTTTTGGCCGACCGCAGCTGCTCCTGGTCCGTGGCCAGCTGCCTGATCCTCTTTACGGACACCGTCTCTCCCCGCTACGTCCCCTTCGGCCGGTTCACCTGGCCCATGGTCCCCTGGACCGCCGGGCTGGTGCTGCTGTACCTCCTCCTCCGGCGCGTCAGGATACATCTGTCGAATATTACATCTCTGTAACATTCCCGCTTTTTCTCTTTACAGGCGGGGGAAAAGTGAGTATACTATACGACAGAAGTTTGGAAAGGTGGTGCAGGAGTGGACGATTATACCCGCAAATTCGATTTTTCCGGCGAACAGGATGCGGAAATCCACCGGATCATGCTGACCGTTTACCGGGCGCTGGAGGAGAAGGGCTACAACCCCATCAACCAGATCGTGGGCTATATCCTCTCGGAGGACCCTACCTACATCACCAACCACAACCAGGCCAGGACCCTGATCCGGAAGGTGGACCGGGACGAGCTTCTCCAGATCCTGGTCAGGAACTACCTGCTGAAATAAGCCCGGGCACATCGGCCCCGTGATACAAGCCAGGCGGGCCGCGGAACTTTCGTTCCGCGGCCCGCCTGGCTTTCCCGTTCCCGGCGTCACGCCAGGGCCGCCGCCTCTGCCTGGGGCAGGTTCTCCTTCTCCAGCAGCTCCGGGTTCTTCAGGTAGCGCTGGAGGGTCTTGTTGAAGAGGGCGTAGTCGTGGCCGGTGCAGATGCGCTCGTCCATGACCACGCTGATGGGCATGAGCTTCTTGTCCAGCTCCCCGGTGAGGTAGTTGGGGATGGACTTGCCCACGCTGAGGAACACGCTGGTGGTGCCGAACTCATAGACGTGGTGGAAGATGTGGGTGGTGTTGATGGAGGCCAGGTTGGTGATGAACATGCTGGTGTGGAAGGGGCTCAGGTCGATGATGGACCGGGGCAGCAGGCCGCAGCGGTCCAGCAGCCGCACCAGGGCCATCACCAGATAGGGCAGCACCGGCACGGAAAACATGAAGCTGGCGAACTTGTCCGTGTTGTTGTTGTGCTTGGGCTCGCTGTTGCGCTCGATGGTATCGTTGATCCGCTGGTTGATGGAGAAGATGTCGTCCTCCGGGGTCATGAAGATCTTCACCGTGGTCTCGTCAGGGGTGCCGTCCGCCCGCTTCTTCAGCATCACGAAGCTGACGCAGAAATGGTTGCGGTCAAAGATCCGGCTGTTCATCACAAAGCGGTTCACATAGGGGTGCTGGAGGGAGGCCAGGTAGTAGGCCGCGATGACCACCGACATGCGGGTCAGGCGGATCCCCTTCTCCTTCCGTACCCGGCGGATGTAATCCTTGATGATCTCCTCGTCCACGTACTCTGTCACATAGTTCTGCGCGTCCACGCGCTTGGGCATGATGTGGGGGATCGCCTGCTCGATGGCGGTGAGCCCTTTCGCCCGGCGGCCGTCTGCTCTCATTTCCGCACCTCCTGCTGGTCGTCATACATAGTAAGTATATCGGAATCTTAACGACTTTTCAACAGTTTTCTCCAAGATCCCCACTTAAAATCCCCCGGCGGCAGCTCCTCTTTTTGTGGATCCCCCAATAAATTTGTAACTACCTTAAAATTTGTTAGGCGAGCTGAATTTTTGTAAAATGCAGTTGATTATTTCAAAAATCTATACTATACTGAAAGCAACTGGGGGAGGTTTCGCCTGTTCCCAACGATTGAGGAGGAAAAAACGATGAAGTACAACCGCACCTATAATTTCTCTGCCGGCCCTGCCACCATGCCGGAGCCCGTTCTGGAGGAGATCCGCGACGAGATGATGAACTACCGCGGCTCCGGCATGTGCGTCATGGAAATGAGCCACCGTTCCAAGGTGTTCCAGCAGATCATCGACGAGGCTGAGCAGGACCTGCGGGACCTGATGGGCATTCCCGACAATTACAAGGTCATGTTCATCCAGGGCGGCGCTACCCTGCAGTTCGCCATGATCCCCATGAACCTGATGAAGAACGGCGTGGCCTGCTATGTGGAGACCGGCGCCTGGTCCAAGAAGGCCATCTCCGAGGCCAAGAAGTACGGCGACGTCCACATCGTGGCCTCCAGCAAGGACCGCAACTTCAGCTACATCCCCGACTGCAGCGACCTGGACATCCCCGAGAACACGGACTACGTCTACATCTGCGAGAACGAGACCATCCACGGCGTCACCTGGCCCAAGCTGCCCAACACCAAGGGCCACATCCTGGTCAGCGACCAGAGCTCCATGTTCCTCTCCCGCCCCTGCAACGTGTCTGACTACGGCCTCATCTACGCCGGCGTCCAGAAGAACGTGGGCCCCGCCGGCATGGTGGTGGTCATCATGCGGGAGGACCTGATCCGGGAGGACCTGGATCCCAAGGTGCCTCTGTACATGAGCTACAAGACCCACGCCGACAACGACTCCATGTACAACACCCCCAACTGCTGGGCCATCTACTGCTGCGGCAAGGTGTTCAAGTACCTCAAGAGCATCGGTGGCCTGGAGGCCATGAACCAGATCAACATGGAGAAGGCCAAGGTCATGTACGACTTCCTGGACAGCTCCAAGCTCTTCAAGGGCACCGTGGACAAGGAGTTCCGTTCCCTGATGAACGTCCCCTTCGTCACCGGCGACGCCGACATGGACGCCAAGGTGGTAGCCGCCACCAAGGCCGCCGGCTACGACAACCTGAAGGGCCACAAGAGCGTGGGCGGCCTGCGGGCCAGCATCTACAACGCCATGCCCAAGGAGGGCGTGGAAGCCCTGGTGGAGTTCCTGAAGAAGTTCGAGGCGGAGAACACCTGATCCTGTACGGGGACAGACCTTCTTTTCTTTGTGAACAAAGAAAAGAAGCAAAAGAAAAACTTTGCGGCGAAACTCTGTTTCGCTGTGGGGCTCTGTGCCCGAAACAGCCGGCACAAAAGAGATCCGCGAAATGAAATTTCGCGCAAAAGTTCTTTTTGATTCTTTTTCTTTCAAGAAAAAGAATGAATACCGTTTGATTGAGGAGACGATATACTATGAGAATTCTGGTTACCGACGGCATGGACAAGACCGCCCTGGAGCAGCTGAAGGCCAACGGCCACGAGGTCGTGGAGCAGTTCTACGCCCCCGAGGAGCTGGGCGCCGCCCTGCGTGACTTCGACGTGGTGGTGGTCCGCAGCGCCACCAAGGTCCGCGCCAACCACATCGACGAGGCCAAGGGCGGCAAGCTCAAGCTCATCATCCGCGGCGGCGTGGGCGTGGACAACATCGACGTCAAGTACGCCGAGGAAGCCGGCATCACCGTGAAGAACACCCCCCGGGCCTCCTCCAACTCCGTGGCGGAGCTGGCCATGGGCCACATGTTCTCCTGCGCCCGGTTCCTCTCCGTGGCCGGCCACACCATGCGGGAAGGCAAGTGGGAGAAGAAGGCCTACGGCAAGGGCTTTGAGCTGGGCGGCAAGACCCTGGGCATCATCGGCTTCGGCCGCATCGGCCAGGCCCTGGGCCGCATGGCCAAGGGCAT
>CALXGG010000096.1 GCA_944387785.1 uncultured Oscillospiraceae bacterium
GCCGCCGTCCGGGAGGCCAGCGTCCGGGTGCTGGGCCTTCGGCCCTACCGGGTGCAGCTGGTGGGCGGCGTGGTGCTCCACCAGGGCCGCATCGCTGAGATGAAGACCGGTGAAGGCAAGACCCTGGTGGCCACCCTTCCCGCCTACCTCAACGCCCTCACCGGCCAGGGCGTCCACATCGTCACCGTCAACGACTACCTGGCCAAGCGCGACAGCGAGTGGATGGGCAAGGTCTACCGCTTCCTGGGCCTCAGCGTGGGCCTTATCATCCACGACATGGACAAGTCCGAGCGGCAGAAGGCCTACGCCGCCGACATCACCTACGGCACCAACAACGAGATGGGCTTCGACTACCTGCGGGACAACATGGCCCTCTACGCCAGCGAGCTGGTCCAGCGGGGCCACAACTTTGCCATCGTGGACGAGGTGGACTCCATCCTGATCGACGAGGCCCGGACCCCCCTCATCATCTCCGGCATGGGGGAGAAGTCCACCCAGATGTACGACATGGCGGAGATGTTCGTCCGGCCCCTGAAGAAGCTGGTCATCAAGGAGACCGACGAGAAGGCCGAGGAGGATGTGAACATCGACGCGGACTACATCGTGGACGAGAAGGCCCGCACCGCCACCCTCACCGCCCGGGGCGTCCAGAAGGCCGAGGAGTTCTTCCACGTGGAGAACCTCTCCGACCCGGAGAACGCCACCCTGGCCCACCACATCAACCAGGCCATCAAGGCCCACGGCGTGATGAAGAAGGACATCGACTACGTCATCAAGGACGGCCAGGTGGTCATCGTGGACGAGTTCACCGGCCGCCTGATGTTCGGCCGGCGGTACAACGAGGGCCTCCACCAGGCCATCGAGGCCAAGGAGCGGGTGAAGGTGGAGCGAGAGAGCAAGACCCTGGCCACCATCACCTTCCAGAACTACTTCCGCCTGTACAACAAGCTCTCCGGTATGACCGGTACCGCCCTGACCGAGGAGGAGGAGTTCGGCACCATCTATCAGCTGGACATCGTGGAGATCCCCACCAACCGCCCCCTGGCCCGGAAGGACGACTCCGACGTGGTGTACAAGACCGAGGCCGCCAAGTACCGGGCGGTGATCGCCCAGATCAAGGAGTGCCACGCCAAGGGCCAGCCGGTGCTGGTGGGCACCGTGTCCATCGAGAAGAACGAGCACCTGAGCAAGCTCCTCCAGAAGGAGGGCATCAAGCACAACCTCCTCAACGCCAAGAACCACGAGCGCGAAGCGGAGATCGTGGCCCAGGCCGGCAAGCTGGGGGCCGTCACCGTGGCCACCAACATGGCCGGCCGCGGTACCGACATCATGCTGGGCGGCAACGCCGAGTACATGGCCAAAAACGACCTTCGGAAGGCGGGCCTCACCGACGAGCTCATCGCCGAGGCCACCGGCTACGCCGAGACCGACGACCAGGAGATCCTGGACGCCCGGAAGATGTTCGCCGAGAGCCTCCAGAAGCACAAGGAGGAGATCGCCGGGGAGGCGGACGCCGTCCGGGCCGCCGGCGGCCTCTTCATCATCGGCACCGAGCGTCACGACTCCCGCCGGATCGACAACCAGCTCCGGGGCCGCGCCGGCCGCCAGGGCGACCCCGGCGAGACCCGGTTCTACCTCTCCCTGGACGACGACCTGATGCGGCTGTTCGGCGGCGAGCGGATCACCAGCCTGATGGACAAGCTGGATCTCGATGAGGACATGCCCATCGAGAACAAGATGCTCACCAAGTCCATCGAGAACGCCCAGACCAGCGTGGAGTCCCGGAACTTCCAGGCCCGCAAGAGCACCCTGGAATACGACGACGTGATGAACAAGCAGCGGGAGCTGATCTACGGCCAGCGCAAGGAGGTCCTGGACGGCCGGGACATCCACGAGCTCATCGCCGGCATGATCTCCACCATCATCACCCACAACGTCCACACCGCCTTCGGCGAGCGCAAGCACCTGGACAGCGACGGCTACCGGGCCATGATGAATACCCTGGAGGGCACCTTCTTCCCCAAGTATTCCTTCAAGTACGACCCCGACCTGGTGGCCCGCACCGACGCGGACACCTTCATCCAGCAGTTCACCGACAAGGCTCTGGAGGTCTATGCCGCCAAGGAGCAGGAGATCACCTCCCCCATCATGCGGGAGCTGGAGCGGGTCATCATGCTGCGGGTGGTGGACGAGTACTGGATGGACCACATCGACGCCATGCAGGAGCTGCGCCAGGCCATCCGTCTCCAGGCCTACGCCCAGAACGACCCGGTGAAGGCCTACCAGAAGGAGAGCATGCACATGTTCGAGGAGATGGTGGCGGCCATCCAGGAGGAGACCGTCCGCCGCCTGTACTCCGTGCGGCTCAAGAGCAACCAGGAGGTCAAGCGGGAGCGGGTGGCCACCGGCATCACCGAGGGCCGGGGCGACGGCACCGTGAAAAAGCAGCCCCGCCGGGTCCAGAAAGTGGGCCGGAACGACCCCTGCCCCTGCGGCAGCGGCAAGAAGTACAAGCAGTGCTGCGGCCGGTAAAGGTTTTCCCCTTTCCCACATGCCGCCCATTTCGGTTCCAGTTGGAGACCTCTTATAGACACAAGCCCGGGGAGGCCGCTGCCAGGCAGCAGCCTCCCCGCCCCATATTTTCTCACCCACTGCCCTTTCTTTTGGTATATACCCCTGCAATTTCGCATACGATCAGTATATTACAGCTCGCATTATACGCTTTGGAGTCGAAATTAAGGGGTGATTGGCGGTTTGACCCGCCAGCGCTCCTCAAAGGAGGTCCTCTTATGCTGCTGCACAGTTTGGAAGCGGAGATGTATTTGCCGGGCGCCATCGGCCCCGCCGGTGAGGAGGACGTCCCCGCCATCATCGACCTTCTCCAGCGGCGGATCGACTGGATGGACGAGAAGGGCCTCTACCAGTGGAACAAGACCGGGTACCTCACCTGCTATCCGCCGGAGCACTTCCGGCGGCTGATCCGGGAGGAGGAGGCGCTGGCCGCCCGGGAGGGCGGCCGCCTTACCGGCATCATGTTCCTTCTTTCCCGGGATCCCCGGTGGCCCAACGGGGACGACGGCCTTGCCTACTACGTCCACCACCTGGCCACCGATCCCGCCTGTCCCGGCCTGGGAAAGGAAATGCTCTCCTACGCGGAGAGCTGCGCCCGCCAACACGGCAGGCCCTTCCTGCGGCTGGACTCCCAGAAGGTGAACCACGCTCTCAGCCGCTACTACGAAGCTCTGGGTTATTTTCCCGCCGGGGAGTGCGTGGACGGGGCCTATGTGGGCATCCTCCGGGAAAAACGGGTCCTTCCCCCTCCGGCAGCCACCTGACCGGATACCGCCCGCCATGGGCATATCCGCGGAGCCTATTTAAGGAGACACGACTATGGCTTTTATCCAGCAGGATCACGGCGGCGTGGTGTTCCACACCTCCGACCTCCTTTTCCACCCCCAGATCCGCCACGGCTTTTCCACCCGGCTGGGGGGCGTCAGCGGCGGCTTCCACGCCTCCCTGAACTTCCGGGGCAGCGGCCCGGAGCCCGACAGCATGGACAGCGTCCGGGAAAATTTCCGCCGCTTCTGCGCCCCCCTGGGGGCGGACCCGGAGGGGCTGGTCCTCTCCGTCCAGGTCCACCGGGACACCGTCCGCCATGTAACGGCAGCGGACCGGGGCAAGGGCCTCACCTTCCCCACCGACTACCAGGCTGACGCCCTGGTGACCAACGAGCCGGGGCTCAGCCTCATGGTCTTTTCCGCCGACTGCATCATCCTCCTGCTCCACGACCCGGTGAGCCGCTCCATCGGGGCGGTCCACGCCGGCTGGCGGGGCGCCGCCCTGGACCTGCCCGCCAAAACGGTAAAGGAGATGGGCCGGCTCTTCGGCGCCCGGCCCGAAAACATCCGGGTTGCCATCGGGGCCGGCATCGGCCCGTGCTTCTTTGAGACCCACGACGACGTGCCCGACGCCATGGCCGCCGCCTTCGGCGGCGGTGTGAAGCCCTTCATCGCCCCCCTGGGGGAGAAATGGACGGTGGACCTGAAGGCCGTCAACGCCTGGCGGCTGCGGGAGGCCGGCGTCCCCGGGGAGCGGATCGACGTGTGCCCCCTCTGCACCGCCTGCCGCCCCGACCTCTACTGGAGCCACCGGAAGATGGGGGACCGCCGGGGCGTCCAGGGGGCCCTTATCGGCCTTGTGCCCTGAGAAGGGAGGCGTTCTATGAAACGGATCGTTCCCTTTCTGCTGGCGCTGCTGCTGGTCCTGTCCGGCTGCGGCGCCAACTATGAGGAGGGCCCGGGCATCAGCTGGGAGGAGTACCAGCAGAGCCAGTCCCAGGACAGCACGGAGGACGCGGACGCCCAGGAGGAGGCCGCCTACCCTGAGGCCTTCTCCCTGGCCTACCACAAGGGCCACACCCTGGACCCCATCACCTGCGGGGAGGGGATCCAGCAGGACGTGGCCGCCCTGCTCTACGAGCCCCTGGTGGAGCTGGACGAGCACCTGGAGCCCCAGCCCCTGCTGTGCGAGAGCTGGCGCTGGGACGAGAGCGGCCTGGTGCTCACCCTGTCCATCCGCCAGGACGTGACCTTCAGCGACGGCTCCACCCTCACCGCCGCCGACGTGGCCGACACCCTCCGCCGGGCGGCGGATTCGGACCGCTACCGCTACCGCCTGCGGCAGGTGGCCTCCATTACCTCCAGCAACAGCGCCGGGGAGGTGACCATCACCCTCACCACCCCCAACCAGGGCTTCCCTGCCCTGCTGGACATCCCGGTGGTCAAGCGCAACACCGCCGGCCATACCGTGCCCATCGGCACCGGCCCCTACGTCCTGGTCACCGGCAGCGAAAGCGACTCTCTGGTGGCCAATCCCGGCTGGTGGCGGCAGAAGTCCCTGCCGGCGGAGACCATCCCCCTGGTCCACGCCAAGGACAAGGACACCGCCATGTACCTCTTCTCCTCCCACCGGATCGAGCTGCTGCGGGCGGATCCCACCAGCGACCTGGTATCCGCCAGCGGCCCGGCGGAGAGCACCCCTGTGCCCACCTGCCGCCTCCAGTTCATCGCCTTCAACACCACCCGGGGCGTCTTTGCCGCCGCCGGGGCCCGCTCCGCCTTCAGCCGGGGGATCCAGCGGGATATGGTGGCCAGCGCCCTCCTCTCCGGCAACGCCCTGGCCGCCGCCTTCCCCATCTCCCCCCTCTCCGGCCTGTATCCCCAGGACCTGGCGCCGTCGTATAGCTACGAGGGCACCCTGGCCGACCTGGCCGCCGCCGGGGCCGACGCCGGACAGCCCCAGGCCCTCACCCTGGTGGTCAACGCCGACAACAGCTTCCATGTGACCTGCGCAGAGTTCATCGCCCAGGAGCTGTCCCTGCTGGACTGGCAGATTACCGTCAGCGCCCTGCCCTGGGAGGAGTACCTCTCCGCCCTGGCCGCCGGGGACTTTGACCTCTACTACGGGGAGGTGCGCCTCACCGCCGACTGGGACATGGCCGCCCTTATCGGCACCGGCGGCGCCCTGAACTACGGGGGCTATGCCAACACGGTGACCGACGGCCTGCTCCAGTCCTTCGCCGCCGCCGGGGACCGCGCCTACGCCGCCCGGCAGCTGTGCGCCCACCTGCTGGGCACCGCCCCCATCGCCCCCATCTGCTTCCAGCAGGACGTGTTGCTGACCCACACCGGCGTGGTGAGCGGCATGGCCCCCACCGTCACCTCCGTCTTTTCCGGCCTGGAGGAATGGACCATCCACCTGGCCCAGTAGGGCCCTCCCCCGCCGCGAAAAAAGCGCCCTTCGGGACATACTCCCGAAGGGCGCTGCTGTCTCATCGCTGGGAACGGCCCCGCCGCTCCCGCGGGCCCCGGCCGCCGTCTCCTACCGCCTCAGCCGTACTGGCGCACCACGGCGGTGACCTTGCCCAGCACCTGGGCGTTGGTGCCGTCGATGGGCTGGTAGGCGTCGTTCTCCGGCAGGAGCCAGATCTCCCCGTTTTTCCGGGACAGGCGCTTGACCGTGGCCTCGTCCTCCAGCAGGGCCACCACGATCTCCCCGTTCTCCGCGGTCTGCTGGCGGCGGACCACCACCAGGTCCCCGGGCAGGATCCCCGCCTTGCGCATGGACTCCCCCCGGACCCGCAGGGCGAAATACTCGTCCTCCCGGCCCCCGCAGTCGAAGGTCAGGTAGTCCTCGATGCACTCCTGGGCCAGGATGGGCGCGCCGGCGGCCACGGTGCCCACCACCGGGATCCGGCAGCGCTCCTGTCCCCCGGTGAGGACGATGGCCCGGCCCTTGCAGTCCCCCTTCTCGATGAGGCCCCGCTCCTGGAGGCGCTTGAGGTGGAAGTGGACCGTGGAGGGGGATTTGAGGCCCACCGCCTCGCAGATCTCCCGGACCGAGGGGGCGTACCCCTGCCGGGGGATCACCTCCCGCAGGTAGTCGTAGATCTGGTCTGTCATCTGGGTTTTCTTCGGCATAGCGGCCCCTCCTGTGGACTGGCGGGCAGGCGCGGTCCGGCCCGCCCCGGCGTTCCTCTCTTTGGGCCATTTTACCACACCCCGCCGGGAAATGCAACGCCTGTTCTCTTATTTTCCGGATTTCCCCGCCCGGCCCGGGAAACGGCGGAAAACCGCCGGAAATTCTCCCGGATTCCCTCTTGCAATCGGGATGGGCTTATGGTATCATGAATACCTGCGAAAATGAACTTCGTGCGCTTTGCCGCACTTCCATCACACATCTGGAGGTATTCTCTCATGGAAGTTCTCACCATCATCGTCACCATCCTGCTGGTGCTGTGCGGCCTGGCCGTGATCCTGGCCGTGCTGTTCCAGTCCGGCAAGAGCGCCGGCCTCTCCGGCGCCATCGGCGGCGTGGCCGACACCTTTATGGCCAAGGGCAAGGCCAAGAGCTTTGACGCCAAGCTGGCCAAGGCCACCAAGTGGATCGGCGCGGTGTTCATCATCCTCACCCTGATCCTGAACATCCTGCACTGATCGCCTGCCGCGCGAGAAGGACCGCCGCCCCATGGGGCGGCGGTCCTTCCCTGTTTTCCCGGCGGCGCGCTCAACCCAATGACCGCAGCTTGTCCGGTGAGGCGTAGAGGCACCCGGCCTGGGGCGCCACCCCCCGGAGCCGGAACAGCTCCTCCACCGTGACGAAAGTGTAGCCCTCCCCCTGGAGCCGGTCCACGATGGCCAGGGCCGCCTCCACGCTGGTGGGGTAGAAGTCGTGGAGCAGGACGATGCCCCAGGGCTCCGCGTGGCTCACCACATGCTCCGTCACCTGGGCGGCGTCCAGGGTCTTCCAGTCCTCCGGATCCACGGTCCAGTAGATCATGGGCGTCTCCACCAGGGCCGCCCGGGTCCTGCCGATGGAGCCGTAGGGCGGACGCAGCCAGTAGTCTCCCTCCCCCAGCAGCTCCGTCAGCAGCACCTCCGTCTTGTGGATCTCCTCCACCACCTTGTCCGGCTCCGCCGTCAGCAGCCGGGTGTGGTCATAGGTATGGTTGCCGATCTGATGGCCCTCC
>CALXGG010000097.1 GCA_944387785.1 uncultured Oscillospiraceae bacterium
ACAGAATCCCGGGTAAGTCCATAGTTTTGCGCTGCAAGTTCAATATGCGTCGGCAGGCGCGCCTTTCCCGTCTGGGATGTGATGGCCGCCGCGATCACAGTGGGGCTGTATCGGTTCCCTGTATCGTTCTGAACGATCAGCACGGGACGGACGCCGCCCTGCTCGCTCCCCACCACCGGGCTGAGGTCGGCGTAATAGATGTCGCCGCGTTTTACGCTTGTATCCACAAAGTTCACACTCCGCCGGAAGAAGTGCCCGCCTCAGACGGACCACTATCATTCTCCCACGCAACCGCGGAATTTATACCGGGGTTTTCCCGCCCCAGATCATTCTATGCGCCGGCCGGCCCCCGCGTCCCGGGCGGGCGGAAAAAAGCCCCGCCGGCCGATATGGCCGGCGGGGCCCTTGAGGTCCCGCTGCACAGGCGTCAGCCCCGGAGCAGCAGCTCCCGGGCGATCTCCTTCCCGCCCTTGTAATAGATCCGGGGCACCCGCTTGCTCACCGCGCAGGTGAGCTCATAGGAGATGGTGCCCGCCAGGTGGGCCGCGTCGTTGACGCTGTTGTGGGGGCCGTAGACCTCCACCTCGTCCCCCTCCTTCACCTGGGGCAGGTCCGTCAGGTCGATCATGCACATGTCCATGCAGATGCGCCCGGCGATGGGGGCCGTGCCGTAGGGGGTCCACACCCGCCACTTGTTGGACAGGCACCGGTGGAAGCCGTCGGCGTAGCCGATGGGCAGCACCCCCAGGCGGCTGGGCCGGCGGGTGGTGAAGGTGCGGCCGTAACTGACGGTGGTGTCCGTCACATAGTCCTTGATGACCCCCACCGTGGTCTTGAGGGTCATCACCGGCCTCAGGCCCAGGAGATCCGCCTGGTCGCCGATGCCGTAGGTGATGATGCCCGGGCGGAACATGTCGTGGGCGAACTGGGGATAGCCCACGGTGGCGCCGCTGTTGGCGCAGTGGTGGATGGCGAAGGTGACGCCCCGCTCCTCCAGGCGGCGGATCATCGCCTCGAACCGGCTGTGCTGGAGCTGGGTGTACTCCCGGCAGGAGACCTCGCTCTCGTCGGACACGGCGAAGTGGGTGAAGATGCCCTCCACCTCCAGCCCCGGCAGGGCGCACACCCGGCAGATGGCCTCCAGGGAGTCCGCAAAGTGGGCCTCGTCGCACTGGAAGCCCAGGCGGGACATGCCGGTGTCGATCTTGATGTGGGCCTTCATCCTCCCGCCGCAGGCCACCGCCTCCCGGGAGAAGCCCTGGGCGGCGCTCTCGCTGTACACCGCCTGGGTCACGTTGTTCTTCAGGATCTCCGGCGTCTGGTCCGCCGGGGTCAGGCCCAGCTGCAGGACGGGCAGGGTGATGCCCCCCAGCCGCAGCTCCCGGGCCTCGTCGATGTTGGAAATGGCCAGGTACCCCGCCCCCAGCTCCTCCAGGGTGCGGGACACCTGGATGGAGCCGTGGCCGTAGGCGTCCGCCTTCACCACCCCCAGGAAGCGGGAGTGAGGCCCCATCTGCTTGCACAGGGCGTGGTAGTTGTGGGCCAGAGCGTCCAGGTCGATCTCCGCCCAGGTCCTCCTCAGTGTACTGTTCATAGCGTTTTCCCATCCTTTTCTTCTGTATGGCTGCCGCATATACGTCAGCTTTCCGCTGTTGCTTCCGTTTCCTCCGCCGTCTCCGCCCGGGTTCCGGCATCGGCTTCCTCCCCGCCGTCGGCGGGCTGCTCCGCGGCGGTGATCTCAAAGCGGCTCCAGGCCACCTCGAACACCACCGCCCCGTCCACGCTGATCTCGCTTTGCAGGGGCAGCAGGGTCTCCCGGTCAAACCAGGTGGTATACAGCGTCTCTTCCTCCTCCGACAGGTCAAAGGCCAGCCGCAGGCAGGGCCGCTCCCCCACCGTCTCCTCGCTCTGCTCCGTGAGATAGCCTCCCGCGGCGGCGGCCATCAGCTTGGGCAGCGCCGCCACCGGCGACACCGCCGCGGCGGAGTAGCTGCCCGCGTCCAGGGAGATATCGTCGTAGGACAGCGTCAGCTCCTCTCCCTCCAGGGTGGCGGAGATCCCCGAGAGGTCGTCGGGGGCCAGCACCGTGACGGTGCTCCTCTCCGGCGTGTAGGCGCACAATAGAGTATAGGTCCGCTCCTCCCCTTCGTAGTGGCAGGTGACGTCCGCCTCCAGGGTGGCCTCGGCCACCGCGGCGTACTCCTGCTGCAGGGCGGCGGCCGCGTCTTTCTCCGCCCCGCCGCCGCAGGCGGTGAGCAGGAGCATCAGCATTGGTGCAAAAAGCAGGGCTTTTCGCACAGGGATCCTTCCTCCTTATTGGTTTTCGGCCTTCAGCAGCTCCCGGAACACGGCCCCCAGGCGGTCCACCATGTCCGGCGGGGTCATGGCGTAGGCCGTCATCTCCCGCCGGCAGAGATCCCCCGCCCGTCCGTGGAGCCACACGGCGCAGCCGGCGGCGTCGAAGAGGTCCGCCCCCTGGCCCGCCAGGGAGGCGATCATCCCGGCCAGGACGTCGCCGCTGCCCCCCTTGGCCATACCGCAGTTGCCGGTGGTGTTGACCCGTTCCCGGCCGTCGGGCCCGGCCACCACCGTCCCCGGCCCCTTCAGCACCACCACGCAGCCCAGGGCCCGGGCCGCCGCCAGGGCGGCCGCCTCCCGGCCCGGGGACAAATCCCCGCCCAGGCGGAGGAACTCCCCCTCGTGAGGGGTCACCACCGTGGGCCAGCGCCGGCCTCTCAGCACATCTATATGCGCCGCCGCCGCGTTTATTCCGTCGGCGTCCAGGACCACGGGCACCGGCAGGTTCTCCAGCAGGAACAGCGCCAGGGCCTCCGCCTCCGGTGAGCGGCCCAGCCCCGGGCCGATTACCGCCGCGTCGCACCGGCTCATCCGCGCCAGCAGCTCCTCCCGGTCCTCCGGCAGAGGCTGGGCCATCGCCGCGGCGCACCGGGCGGCCACGATGGGGTATACCTCCCGGGGCACGCCAACAAACACCAGGCCGCTGCCGGTGCGGCAGGCCGCCTCGGCGGCGTACACCGGCGCGCCGGTGTACCCCACGGCCCCCGCCACGATGTATACCCGGCCGAAATCCCCCTTGTGCCCCGCCTCCCGGCGGGGCGGGAGCAGGCTGGCCGCCAGCTCCGCGGTTATCCTCTCCATGGGCGCCGCCCCCCCTTCTCTGAGCTTATCCTATCACAGCCGCCGCCCGTTGTCGAGGGAAGGGCGGGGCAGGAACCCGTGAATTTTTTATCTGGCGGGTTGACCTGTCCCCGCTTTTCGGTTAAACTATAATTTATAGATGATCTCAATGGCGGGATCCTGTAAGAAGGAGTGTCGGAGCATGGAGTTTTCCATAGGCACACGGCTCAAGGAGCTGCGCAAAACCAAGGGGATGAGCATTACCGAGCTGGCGGAGCGGAGCGGCGTCAGCACCGGCCTTATCAGCCAGATCGAACGGAACCTGGTGGTCCCCTCCGTGGTCAACCTCTACCGCATCGCCCAGTCCCTGGGCACGGATATCAACTATTTCTTTGAAACAGACGACGCCCGCACCGCCACCATCACCCGCCGGGGTGAGCACAAGAAGATGATCACCGACCAGGGCCACGGGATCTACGAGCTCTTCACCTCCAGCCGCCTGGGCCACATCCTGGACCTGGTAAGGGTCACCCTGAAGGGCGGCGAGTCCTACTCCCACGAGATGGTCACCCACGAGGGGGAGGAGTGCGGCTTCGTACTCAAGGGCACGCTGACCCTGCTGCTGGACGGCAAGGAATACCGCCTGAACGAGGGGGACAGCATCTATTTCCGCAGCACCATCCCCCACAAATACCTGAACAACGACCAGGAGGACTGCGTCTCCGTGTGGGCCATGACTCCCACCTTCTTCTGAGACCCTCTCCATAACGAAACGCCCCCGGCGGCCCTGTGGCTGCCGGGGGCTTTCACACCGCCTGTCAGCGGATGGGGAAGTCGAAATAGGTGTCGGGATAGGGCTCGGGGGACACCGCGAAATGCCACCACTCGAACTCATAGGGCTCAAAGCCGCTGGCGATCATGGCGTCCCGCAGGATGTAGCGGTTCTTCCGCTGCTCCGGCGTCACCTCCGGGCTGTCGGGCCAGCTGCGGGGATCCATATAGTCGAAAATGGAACCCATGTCCAGCTCCTGGTGGGTCTCCCTGTCCACGATGGTCAGGTCCACGGAGCAGCCCCGGGTGTGGGTGGACTTCCGGGCGATATACCCGTCGTCAAACATCTTGAGCTTCTCGATCTTGGGGTACTGGACCGGCTTGCGGCGCTGGTCCGCCATGTCCTCGCCCCAGCGGCAGAAATCGTCCACCGCCCGCTGGGGGCGGAAGGCGTCGAATACCTTCAGCAGATAGCCCTGCTTGCGCAGAATGTCCGCCGCCTTGACGCAGCCCTCCGCCACCTGACGGCTGGCCACCACCAGGGGCTGCTCGTAGCCGTCGGCGGGACGGCCCATGAAATTGTCTGTTCCGGCGTACTTGGCGTCGATGATGCAGTCCTCGATGAGCTCATCCAGGTAGACGAACCCCTCGGGCAGCTCCCGGGCCTTGGGCACGCAGGCAGTACTTTGGTTCATAAATCGCTCCTTTCTTCTCCGTCGGAGGCCTATCCGCCGGGAGGGCCGTGTCCCTCCCGGTTTCCCGCCGCCCCGGATCTTCGGCAAAATCCGACAGTCACGGTGCGGCACGGCGGCATAAACCGCCGGTATCTATAATGGGGAACGCCCCGCAGGGCGTTCCCCATGCTGCGAAATGGCAAGGCGATCAGGCGCCCAGGATGATGCCGACGATGGTACCGGCGTAGTTACCGATAACATAGCCCAGGGTACCGATCAGCATGGCGGGGCCGACCAGAGCCGCCCACCCCTGGGAGATCGCCATGCCGGCGGCGGTGGTCGGGCCGCCGATGTTGGCGTTGGACGCGATGATGGCGTCCTCCAGGTTGAACTTGAAGATCTTGGCCGCGCCGAAGCAGAAGAGCATGTTGACCACGACCATGATGAAGGTCAACACCAGCAGCAGCGGGGACTTGGTGACAACCGTGTAGATGTTGGCAGGTACACCGATGACGAACAGGAACAGGTAGATGAGATAGGTACCGATCTCCTGAGAACCGTGCATCTTCTCCACGCTCTTATCGAAGAAGGTGGCCACGATAATGGAAATGGTGGTGATCCACACATACTCGCTGCCGAAGAACTTGCCCACGAAGTCCAGCAGGACTTCCTGGAAATTGGCGGGGGTATCAGCAATGGCAAAGGGGGAGAAAATGCCGGCGATGAGCTTGGAGGCCCACACCACGGCGATGCAGTAGGCGAAGTTGAAGGCGATGTCCTTCAGGGAGATGTCCTTGCGGCTCCAGAAGGCGGCAGCCTGGGTCTGGGCGGCATCCTTGCCGGCGCCCTTCTCCACCTCGTCGATCAGGGGATGGTTGAAGTTCTTGCGGAAGAAGCGCATGCCCGCAAAGGCGATCAGCACGAAGAAGTACAGCGCCATCAGCAGGTTATCCGCCACCGTGGCGGCAGCGGCCACGTCGGTGCCCTGGAGGCCGTGGGTGGCGGCCATGGCGGCAAAGTTCACGCCGCCGCCGATGTAGGAGCCGGTCATCATGGACGCCACAGCGGCCAGGTCCTTGACGCTCCCGCCGGTGGCCTCATAGACGCCGTTGAGGGCGAAGAAGGCGATGAGCGCGCCCACGATGGTGCCCACAGCGCCGATCAGGAAGATGGTCACCAAACGGCCGGTCTCTTTCCAGATCCGCTTGAGGTTGCACTGCAGCAGCAGCAGAGGAATACCCATGGGCACCACATAGCCCCAGACAATGTCGTCATACAGGGCGCAGCTGGTGGGGATGATGCCGATGTTGGCCATGACCATAGCGAAGATCAGGGCGAGGATCGCGCCCGAAACCTTGGAAGCCCATTTGTACTTTTGCTCCAGCCAAATGGAGAACGCGACGGAGAGACACATGACGCACATCAGGCCCCATGTGTTGTCGGCCGCAATGAGGGGGTTCGCAAACAACATATACCTTTCCTCCTAAAAATAAGATCGACGGCTCCGCCAGTCCGCCACGGCCCCTGACTTCCTCGTCACCCTAATTATAAGTGTAAATTTTCTGTGAAGCAATGATATTTTGATGGAATTTTCAAAATCCTACATTTCTCACAAGAGGGGCTGGAAAAAACTCCCTACTTCCGTCCGCTCTTTTCTGGAAATTTGGTCATTTTGCCGAATATCCTCATGGACTGACCCTGATTATGGGGACGCCTCCGCCCATCTTGCACAGAAATCACAGGTCGTCCGCCCCACCGCTCCCGCCGCCGCCGGGGCGGCAGCCGCCGTCTCCGCCCCGGCGGCGCCCTGCCTTTTTCCTCATTGCCCCGGTCCCGCCTATTTTTCTTGGCTTTCCCCTCTTGCTTTCAGGCTTTTTTTGTGATATAAGTAGTGATTACAGTGCGTTGAACGGGAAAATAGCGTGTTTGCGGTCCCAAGAGAGGGCAGGCCGCCGGCTGAAAGCCTGCCTGGACCGTGTCGCTTGGTTCGCCCGGGAGCGGCCCCGGAGACGGGGACGGCCTGCTCCGCCGTTATCAGGAGGGAAAGTGCGTACAGTTTGGATGTACGAATGCGGGTGGTACCGCGGAAGGCTTGCCTTTCGTCCCAGGTTTGCGGACGGAGGGCTTTTTTGTTGCATGGGGGGAGGTGCGTCATGGGCAGCGCGGAACTGAGAGCGATCACCCAGAACAACCGCGCCGCCTGCGCCGCTCTGGGAGTGACCCCTGAGCAGTCCGAATATATCGCCTCCAACGAAAGCTCCCTGCGCACCGCGGAGGAACATGCCGCGGTCGCCCGTCCCTTCGCCATCTATATCGATGACCGGATGGTAGGTTTTGCCATGTTTGCCTTTGACCGGGAGGCCCCACCCGCCGACCGCCACTGGCTGTGGCGCTTCATGATTGACGCAAGCCATCAGGGCAAAGGATACGGCTCCGCCGCCCTCCGCGCGATCATCCGCTATTTTGAAGACCAGGGTGCCGACCAGATCACCCTGTCCACCAAACCGGACAACGCCGCCGCGCTGTCCCTGTACCACCGGTTCGGCTTCCGGGAGAACGGCCAATGGAACGGCAGTGAGATCGTTCTGAAGCTCCATCTGCGCCAGGCTCCCTGTTCCGGCGCGGGACGCTCCGACCCCGTCTAATGGCCTTATCCAATTTAGGTCCTGTTTGAAAAATCAGAATTAATGTGCTACATCACCAAAATAGCCACAGATGCAAGATACACAAAAGCT
>CALXGG010000098.1 GCA_944387785.1 uncultured Oscillospiraceae bacterium
TACTGCTTGGCCAGCTTGGCCAGCTCGAACTTGCCCAGGGTAGCGCCGTTCTCGGCCTCCACCCGCATCTCCAGGTTCTTCTTGGAGGAATCGGTGATGACCTCGCCCAGCAGCTCCGCGAACTTGGCGGCGTGCTCAGCCTCCTCCAGGCCGGCCTTGTACCAGTAGTCGCCGATCTCGGGATAACCCTCGCGATAGGCCACACGGCTCATGGCCAGGTACATGCCCACCTCGGTGCACTCGCCGTTGAAGTTGGCACGCAGGCCCTCGATGATCTGCTCCTGGACATCGGCGGGCACATCGGCGCCGAAGGTCTTGCCCACGCCCACAACATGCTCGGCGGCCCAGGTCATCTCGGTCTTCATCTCGGTGAACTTGGAGCCGGGCACCTTGCACTGGGGGCAGAACTCGGGGGGCGTATCGCCTTCATGAACATAACCGCAAACAGGGCAAACCCACTTTTTCATAGTCGTTTCTCCTTTAATCATAACATTTTTGAATTGTTCCTTATACTTTGCACACGCCTTCCGGCGGGGTCAACGTTTCTTCCCGGCACTGCTTCCGGCAGTCCGGGCACAGGCCGCAGTACTCCACGGCGCAGTCCTCCAGCAAAAAGCCGGCAGTATCCTCCGGCTCCCCCATGGCTACCGGCGGTATATCCGCTACCGCGCCGCACAGCCGGCATCGGACATGGCCGTGACGGTGGATATTGCCGTCGTACCGGTCGTCGCTGCCGACCAGCCCCAGCCGCAGAATCTGGCCCTCCTCCGCCATCTGCCCCAGCACACGGTACACCGTGGAGCGGCTGATGGTGGGGTGCTGCCGGTGTATCTCCTCATACACCATGGCGGCGGTGGGATGGCAGCCCATGTCGCACAGGGTCCGGTGGATGATCTCCTTTTGCAGGGTGTTTCGTCTATCAGCCATCGGTCCAACTCCTAACTAGGACTACGTCCTAAATAATATATACTACATCTCCTTCCTGATGTCAAGAAGTTTTTTTGCTTTCTTGTCAAAACTTTTTTTCCGTGCTACACTGGGGCCAGAACGCCGCCTGCCGGCGGCCCGAGAGGAGGGGTTCCCCCATGGAGCCTGTGTACTACACGGTACGGACCATCAACGGCGACTACGCCTACCTGGTCTCCGACGACGGCGTGGACAACCAGGTGGCCATGTTCCTGCTGCCCGACGGCACCGACGTGGGCAGCCGCCTGCTGTGGGAAAACTTTGCGTGGACGCTGCTGTAAGGGCGGCGGACGCGGACCAACATTATAGTAAAAAGGAGCATCCTGTCTATGAGCATTCTTGACGATATGGGAGCCCTGGCCCGTCAGGCGGGTCAGATCGTCCTCTCCGCCCGGGACGTCTGGTCCCACACCCATGAAAAGACCTCCGCCGCCGACCTGGTGACGGAGTTCGACGAGGCGGTAGAGGCCTTCCTGAAGGAACAGCTGCCCCGGCTCCTCCCCGGCTCCCTGTTCTTCGGCGAGGAGGAGAAGGAGAACTGCGACCCCAGCCGGGGCTGGGTGTTCATCGTGGACCCCATCGACGGCACCACCAACTTCGTCCGGGGCCTCTCCCAGAGCGCCATCTCCATCGCCCTGGCCCACGACGGCCGGGTGGAGCACGCCGTGGTGTATGACCCCTACAAGGACGAGCTGTTCTCCGCCAGCCGGGGGGGTGGGGCCTTCCTCAACGGCAAGGCCATCCACGTCAGCCCCCTGCCCCTCAGCCAGGGGATCTTCGGCATGGGCACCGCCATTTACAAGCGGGAGTACCTGGCCCCCAGCCTGCGGGTGACGGAGCAGCTCATGGCCCGCTCCTGCGACTTCCGCCGCCTGGGGGCGGCGGCCCTGGACCTGTGCTGCGTGGCCTGCGGGCGGACGGAGGTGTTCTTTGAGTACAGCCTCTGCCCCTGGGACTTCGCCGCCGCCAGCCTCATCGTCACCGAGGCGGGGGGCTATGTGTCCACCATGGCGGGCGGGCCGCTGACCGTCACGGGGCGCTGCTCCGTCTGGGCCAGCAACGACGTCAATAAGGATGTATTGAAGGAGCTGGCGGTCTGACCGCCGGCTCCCTTTTTTTGCCGCCGGGCGGGTGCCCCGGCGCTCGGCGGGGCCCGCCTCCGGGGCTTCCTGCCCGGGCCCGGGCGGTTCTCGGCGGGGGCTCCGCCCCCGGACCCCGGGGTACTTTTCCCTCGCCGGAAAAGTACCCAAAAGGGCGCCAGCCCCCTTCGGGCTGGACCCCCGCCCTTTTGTCCAATCGGTCTGCATCAGATGGGGCCGGTGCGCTGCCACTGAATGCAAAAGTCCTCCGGGGATCCGATCTGTACCGGGTTTCTCGTCGATGCTTCGGCCGGCCTGTGCCCTGCGGGTATGGCCCTGTTAAAGAGATACATGCATCTCTTTTCCTGTATCGGACTACCTGCGGCTGTGGGAACCGCTCCGGCTCCCATCAACAAAAACAGAAACATCCCTCAGCCCGAGGGCTCTGCCGAAAAAAATCAGAAGCCACTTTCAGCACGAGGGCCGTCAGGCGAAGTGCGTGACGCACCGCACCGGTTACGAGGCGGCCGCAGGCCCGGCAGAGATTCAGTGGCTGCCAGGCATCAGCCCTGATATGAACCGATTGGATAAAAAGGGGGTCTGGGGTCTCCCCAGCGGTTTTTCCGCCCACTTTTGGGCGTCCAAAAGTGGGCCCGCGGTCGGCAAAGCCCGGGGTCCGGGGCGGGGAGCTCCCGCTGCACGCCCCTCAGCCCGAGGGCTCTGCCGAAAGAAAATCAGAAACTACTTTCAGCACGAGGGCCGTCAGGCGAAGTCGGATACCCGCCCCGCCGGTTACGAGGTGGCCATCGGCCCAAAGGAGATTCAGCGGCAGCCGGGCCGCAAATTACCCCCGGACCGATTAGACAAAAGGGGGTCCGGGGGAACCCCGGCGGTTTTTCCGCCCACTTTTGGGCGGCCAGCCCGTAGGCCTCTATCCTCACTGCCGCCCGCATGGCGTTCAAATGAGAGAAAGTGGGCCCGCGGTCGGCAAAGCCCGGGTCCGGGGCGGGGAGCCCCGGAAACCGCCGCCCAGAAGTGGGCCCGCCGGCCCCGAAAATGCAGGAAGCCCGCGGCATACGCCGCGGGCTTCCCTTTTTCATTACTCGGTGCGCAGGGCCTCCACCGGGTCCTTCCGGGCGGCCATCCGGGAGGGGATGAGCCCGGCCACGATGGTCAGCAGGGCGCTGATGGCCACCAGCACGCCGCCGCCTACCGGCGGCAGGGCCGCCTTCAGGCCCACCAGGCCGGTGAAGTGGAGCAAAACGGCGTTGATGGGGATCAGCAGCAGCAGCGTCACCACGATGCCGATGATCCCGGCCCCCAGGCCCACGATCAGCGTCTCGGCGTTGAACACCCGGCTCACATCCTTCTTGGAGGCGCCCACCGCCCGGAGGATGCCGATCTCCTTGGTCCGCTCCAGAACGGAGATATAGGTGATGATGCCGATCATGATGGAGCTGACCACCAGGGAGATGGACACGAAGGCGATGAGCAGGTAGCTGATGCCGCTGATGATACCGGTGATGGAGCTCATCAGGAGGGCCACATAGTCGGTGTAGGTGATGGCGTCCTCCTCGTCGGCCACGCCGTCGTTATAGTCCTGGATCAGGTCGGCGATGGCGTCCTTGTCGGCGAAGGTGGCGGCGTAGAGGCTGATGGAGGCGGGGCTGTCCCGATCCACATAGCCCAGCAGTTCCAGATTTTCCTCATAGGTGGAATCGGACACCGTGGGGGGCATGGCGTTGTCGTAGAGCCAGAGGACCTGCTCCTCGGTGAGGGCGTCCCCGGCCAGGGCGGCGTCCAGCATCTGGGCCAGCTGCTCCTGGCTCATGGCCCCCAGCTGAGCCTCCACGGCGGCGGCGTACTGCTGGCGGATCTGCTGGGCCATGGCCTCCTCCACCTGGGCAAACAGCTCCTCATCGCTCATGCCGGCGATATAGTCGCTCAGCCGCTGGGCGTCCACGCCCATCTCCCCGGCGTACTGCTGGGAGATCATCTCCTCGATGGATTCCCGGGTCATGCCCTCCATCTGGGCGGACACGGTCTCCGCCACATAGTCCTCCGCCGGCTGGCTCATAACGGCGGTATAGGCCGCCGCCTTCTCCTGGACAGTGAGGCCGGGCAGGGTCTCCTCCAGCTGCGCCCGCTTCTCCTCCGCCGTGGGCTCCTGGGCATTCTCCTCCGGGAAGGGCAGGCCGGTGAGCACGTCGGTATCGGGATTGTCCAGCTGGGCCTTTACCACCTCGGTGTCCGTGGTGTCCGCGATGGCCCGCTCTGTCAGGGCGCTGGTGTAGCCGATGGCACCGGTGACCATGGTGGCGGTGGCCTCCTCGCTGGGCCGGGCCACGCCCACCACCTTCAGCCGGATACCCGCCTCGCCGCTGTCATAGAGCAGCTGCAAGCCGGAATCGGTGGCCCCCAGGTCGGTATAGCCCCCCTGGCCGTCGGCCTGGTAGCGCCGGGCCGGGAGGATCAGCTGGAAGGTGGTCTCGCACAGCTCCTCATAGCTCCAGCTGCGCTCCTGGGCCTCCACCGTCTCCCCGCTCTGGAGGGCACTGAGGTTGTCCGTCATCTCCCGGGAGGAGATAAGGCCCAGGGCCCCCAGCATCAGGTCGGAGAGCTCGTTGTTGGGGTCCACGAAGAGGATCACCTCGTCCTCCGCCTGGGGCCACTGGCCGTAGAGCAGGTCGTACTGCTCCTTTACCTGGTCAGAAACCAGCTCCCCGTCCGCTCCGGGCAGCAGCTCCTCCCAGACGTTCATCTGCTGGTACATACCGCCCATGCTGTCGAAATAGGCGGTATAATCCCCGCCGTAGAGGGCGGTCATGGCCTCCTCCATCATGGCGGTGACGTCGCTTTTGACGATCTTCCCGTCGGCGTCCTTGGTATACACGTCAAAGGGGATGTCATAGCTGTACCGGATGGTGGCAAGGTCGGCGATACCGCCGCCGCCCTCGTCCAGGTACGCCTTGAAGGCCTCCAGGTCGTTGGTGGTGGTCTCCGCGTTCATCATGGAGTTGAGCATGTCGTAGAGGATGGTAGAGGCGTAGACCCGGTCGGCCTCCCGCTCCCCGCTCTCCTCCTGGTGGCGCACCCCCATGAGGGAGGACACCATGGCGGACATATCCACACTCTCCGCCTCGATGGTGATGGGGTAGCTGGAGAGGGTGTCCTCCTGGACCTGGTTGATATAGGCGTTGATGCCGCTGGAAAGGGACAAAATAAGGGCGATGCCGATGATGCCGATGGAACCGGCAAAGCTGGTGAGGATGGTGCGGCCCTTCTTGGTCATCAGGTTGTTGAGGGAGAGGGAAAAGGCGGTGGCAAAGGACATGGAGGGCTTTTTCTCCCTCTTCCCCGCCGGGGCCGCCGGGCTTTGGGCGGCGGCGTCACAGGGGCCGCTGTCGCTGACCACCCGGCCGTCCAGCAGCCGGATGGTACGGGTGGCGTAGCGCTCCGCCAGCTCCGGGTTGTGGGTGACCATGATGACCAGCTTGTCCCGGGCGATCTCCTGGAGGATATCCATGACCTGAACAGAGGTCTCGCTGTCCAGGGCGCCGGTGGGCTCGTCGGCCAGGAGGATGTCCGGGTCGTTGACCAGGGCCCGGGCGATGGCCACCCGCTGCATCTGGCCGCCGGAGAGCTGGTTGGGCCGCTTTTTCATCTGGTCCTTCAGCCCCACCCGCTCCAGGGCCTCCGCCGCCCGGCGGCGGCGCTCCCCCTTGCTGACGCCGGAGAGGGTCAGGGCCAGCTCCACGTTGCTCAGCACGCTCTGGTGGGGGATCAGGTTATAGCTCTGGAACACGAAGCCGATGGAGTGGTTGCGGTAGGCGTCCCAGTCCCGGTCGGTGTACTCCTTGGTGGAGCGGCCGTTGATGATGAGGTCGCCGCTGGTGTACTGGTCCAGGCCGCCGATGATGTTCAGCAGGGTGGTCTTGCCGCAGCCGGAATGGCCCAGCACCGCCACGAACTCGCTCTCCCGGAAGCTCAGGCTCACCCCCCGCAGGGCGGTGACGTCCTCGCTCCCGGTCTTGTATACCTTTACGATGTCTTTTACTTGCAGCATGGTGTGATGTCCTCCTGTTTTGCCACGCCCCGCCGCAGCAGGGCCACCTTTCTTTCCAGACGCTCCCGGCAGAGCGCCGGGTCCTGGCCGCAGGCCGCCGCCGCCACCGCCTGCCCTGTGGCCGTCAGCAGCATCTCCGCCAGGCAGCGGCGGTCCTCGTCATCCTCCAGGGCCAGGGTATCCGTCCTGGCCGCCGCCAGCAGGGCCTCCGCCAGCCCCGGGGGCTGGCACAGCCGCCCGGCGTCAAAGCCCGCGTTGTGCCGCACAATGGCCATCACCGCCCGGATCTCCTCCCCGGCACCGGCAAAGGCCGCCGTCATGGCGTCGAACAGGGCCGCCGGCAGGGCCAGCAGGTCCCCGCCGCAGTCCTCCAGGCACCGCAGCACCAGCTGTTTGAGCCGGCCGCCGTAGTGGCTGAGGACGTAGACGAAAAGGTCCGTTTTGTCGCTGAAATACTGGTAGAAGCTGCCCCGCGGGATCCCCGCCCCGGCGATGATCCGGCTGAGGGGCACCTCCCCGTAGGGCTTTTGGGAAAACTCCCCCACCGCCGCGCGCAGGAGCTTGGCCCGCTTCTCCGGCGGGAGGTTGAAAAAGGTACTGGTGGGCATGGCCTTCCTCCTCGGGCATCCGGGCGGGGCGGCCGCCCCTTCCCGGTATAATGCAATCTTCCGCCCACTATACATGACAAGTTGTCACATGTCAAGAAAATCCAGGGGAATTTACAGCCCGTTCATATTTGGCGGGGCCGACCGCCGGGGAAGTTCTCTTTTCCTCTGGGGGCCTTCCGCGCCCCGGGCTTTGCCTCCGGCGGGCCCACTTTTGGCCGCCCAAAAGTGGGCGGAAAAACCGCCGGGGAGACCCCGAACCCCCTTTTTTATTTAATCGGTCAGTATCTGGGGTGATACCCAGTTGCCACTGAATCTCCTTTGGGCCTCCGGCCACCTCGTAACCGGTGCGGCGATCTGCTGTACTTCGGCTGACGCCCCTCGGGCTGGGGAAATTTCTTTTTTCCTTTGGGGCGTTCCGCGCCCCGGCGGGGTATGCCGACCGCGGCCTACTTTTCCTGCGCGGGAAAAGTAGGCAAAAGCGCGCCGGGGAGACCCCGGTCCCCCTTTTTTGCCTAGGTCCTGTTTGAAAAATCAGAATTAATGTGCTACATCACCAAAATAGCCACAGATGCAAGATACACAAAAGCTA
>CALXGG010000099.1 GCA_944387785.1 uncultured Oscillospiraceae bacterium
GCTTTGCGCCGTACAAGGGTTTTTGCCGGAGGCAAAAACCTTGGCGCAGGGCGGATTCACTCCGCCCGAGCAAGTGAAATTTGTGAGGGGCCCCCGCAAAGCCGGAGGCTTTGTGGGGCAGGCAAGAAGAAGATGCGGAACCTGGGTACGGTGCAGCTGCCGACGGAAGCATTCATGACGGTATTGAAGCTGGACGAGTAATATCAGCAAAACGACAACAGGGAGCCGGGGCATTGTGCCCCGGCTCCCTTTCGACGTTGCAGAAATATACCGGTTTTGATATGAAATACCAGCCCTCACTCCAGGATATCCATGGGCTGGATGGCGGACTCCAGGGCCAGGGGGCAGCGGGGGTAGCGCTCCAGGAACCGGTCCAGGATCCGCCCCAGGGCCAGGTTGCCGTTCTCGGCGGAGGAGGTGGGCAGCAGGAGGATGTACTGGGAGATGCTGTACTTGGCCACCACGTCCCCCCGGCGGAGGGTGCCCTGGATGCAGTCGGCCAGCTTGTCCATATAGCCGTTGAGGAGCTTCAGGGGGGGCACGGTGCCGTCCCGCATGGTGGCGGTGATGAGGCAGAGGTACATGGACCGGCCGGACCGGGCGGCGGAGCGGGCCTCCAGGTTGTAGATATCCTTGAACACCTCCAGCTCGCAGAAGAAGGCGCCGGTGAGCCGGTCCTCCTGGCGGAGGAACTGGCTGATGGCGGGCAGGTCGCTGGTGGGGTGCTTGGTGGTCTTGATGATCTCCCGGTAGAGGGCGGTAAGGTCCGCGGAGGGGGTGACCCCCAGCTCGGTGTAAAAGAGGCTGTACATCTTCTTGTACTGCTCCAGGGCCAGCTGGGTCTGGCCGGTGCGGACCAGGGCCCGGATCAGGTGGTAGTGGAAAAACTCCTCGTAGCCGTCGATGGCGATGGCCTGGTCGCACAGCCGGCCCACCTCGACCCAGCGGTCCCGGGCCATCAGCAGGTCCACGGTGGTCTGAACCAGGTGGATGTACATGGAGTGGTAGTAGGTGGACAGGGGGGTGACCCAGGCCTCCCCGGCGGTGCGGGAGAGGAAGTCACCCTTATAGAGGTCGGTGGCGGCCAGGCAGGTCTCCAGCTTCTCGTCGGGGGTGATCCAGGGGGAGCTGGCCTTCTGGCAGGCCAGCTCGAACCGGTCCACGTCTAGCTCCATGGGCAGGCTGGTGTTCCAGGCGTAGCTGCCCCGGGTCACCAGGATCATGTTCCGGCTGTCGGGGTAGTCCAGCTCCTCCAGCATGCTGCGCACCCGGTACACCAGGGTCTTCAGGGCCCCGGTGGGGTTGGCCCCCTTCTCGTTGGGGTAGAGCAGGTCCACCAGCTCCTCCTGGGAGATCTCCCGGTTGCGGAAGGTGATGAGGTACTCCAGCAGCAGCCAGGGCTTCCGGGAGCGGTAGGACACATCGTCGATGCAGCGGCCGTCCCAGGAGATGGAGCAGCCGCCCAGCATGGATACGCGCAGGATCTGGTTGTCAGAGGCCATAGGGGTCACATCCTTTTTCCGCTGCGCTCTGGGGGCCCAAAGACCGCGCGGCACAATTCTACACATACCATTATGGCACAGCCCGGTGAAAAAATCCAGAGGGAAATGAGAAATTTACGGCAAAGGGGAAAAATCACCAGGCGAATCTGAAAAACCGGCGGTATTTATGTGATTATTGTTCCAGATCAGGCTGTTTACAACGGGGAAGCCCCATGGTATAATGACACTGGTATGAAACGGGCGGCCGCGGAAACGGCCGGCCCGGGATACAGGACGGCCGGCCCGGCAGCCGGTACGACAGAAAGGGAGAGATCCGCTATGAAACGAAGCGCGAAATTGCTCAGCGCCCTGCTGGCGGCGGTGCTGCTGCTGACGGCCTGCGGCACCTCTGTGAACAACGATACCGCAGGGAACAACGGCAATGCCGCCGTGGAGGAGGACGTCTCCGCCGAGGGCCAGGAGGTGGACCTGGGTCCCCTGCTGGACGATTCGGTGCCCCTGTCCGGCGCCCCCGCCGTAAGCACGGTGCTGACCCCCGTGGCCTCCGGCAAGAGCGTGAAGAACAACAGCTCCGCCACCATCGACTACTCCAACATCACCGACGGCTATGTGATGGTGAAGTGGAGCGCCGGCGGCACCCCCAAACTGAAGGTCCAGGTGAAGGGCCCCAGCGGCACCACCTATACCTATAACCTCAGCACCGGCGGGGAGTACGAGGTGTTCCCCCTGTCCGACGGCAGCGGCAGCTACTCCGTGACGGTGTACAAGAACATCTCCGGCACCAAGTACTCCACCGTCCTGGGCGCCAGCTTCTCCGCCAAGCTCACCGACGAGTTCGCCCCCTTCCTGCGGCCCAACCAGTATGTGAACTACACCGAGGACAGCGCGGCGGTGGCCAAGGGCGCGGAGCTCACCGCCGGCATCGAGGACAACCTGGAGAAGGTGGCGGCGGTCTACGACTATGTGGTCAAGACCCTCAGCTATGACCGGAAGAAGGCCCAGAGCGTGAAGAGCGGCTACCTCCCCGACATCGACAAGGTGCTGGAGGAGAAGAAGGGCATCTGCTTCGACTACGCGGCCCTGATGGCGGCCATGCTCCGCAGCCAGGAGGTGCCGGTAAAGCTGGTGGTGGGCTACACCGGGACGGTGTACCACGCCTGGCTGAACGTGTGGAGCGAGGAGAGCGGCTGGGTGGACGGCGTGATCTACTTCGACGGCACCGACTGGAAGCTGATGGACCCCACCTTCGCCTCCAGCGGCAAGCAGAGCGAGAGCATCATGAAGTACATCAACAACCCCAATAACTACAAGGCCAAGTATCTCTACTAATCGGAGGAACGGACATATGAGACAACTGCGCGCTTCCGCCCGGTACCTGTCGGTGTTCTGCCGGGAGCTGTACCAGCTGGTGCGCTCGGGCATCCCCATGGGGGAGGGCCTGGACATGCTGCGCCGGGACGAGACGGACAAGGAGGTCCGCGCCTGGCTGGACGCGCTGTGTCAGTCTGTGGAAGAGGGAATGCCTCTGTCTGCCGCCCTGCGGGAGACAGGGGCGTTCCCCGCTTATATGACCGACATGGTGTCCCTGGCGGAGGAGACGGGCCGGCTCCAGGACGTGCTGCTGGCCCTGGCCCGGCACTATGACCGGCAGCTGCGGCTGGCGGCGGACCTGCGGGGGGCCCTGACGGCCCCCCTGGCCATGTTTACGGTGATGGTGGCGGTGATCGTGCTGCTGGTGACCCAGGTGCTGCCGGTGTTCGACCGGGTGTTCGCCCAGCTGGGGGTGGGCATGGGGGCCCTGGCCGCCACCCTGATGTACGCCGGGGCCGCCCTGGCCCGGGCCTCCACCGGCATCGGCATCGCCCTGGTGGTCCTGGCGGCGGCGGGGATCCTGGTGGCGGCGGCGCCTTCCCTGCGCCGCCGGTTCGCCGCCTGGTGCAAGAGCCGCTTCGGCGGCCGGGGGGTCATGGGCCAGCTGGCCGCCGCCCGGTTCGCTTCCGCCATGGCCATGGCGGTGTCCAGCGGCATGGCCATGGAGGACGCCGTGGACCTGGCGGGGAAGCTGTGCGCCGGGGCCCGGGAGCTGGATGAGAAGGTGGACCTCTGCCGCCGGCGGATCCGGGAGGGGGGCAGCCCCGCCGACGCCTTGGCGGAGTGCGGCCTCTTCGGCGGCCGGGACTGCCGGATGCTGAAGCTGGCGGAGCAGACCGGCTCCCTGCCGGACACCCTGGAGGACCTGGCCCGCCGCCAGGAGGAGGAGGGCCTGGGCCGACTGGACCGGCTGGTGGGGGCCATCGAGCCCACGGTGGTGGTGGTCACCAGCCTGCTGGCGGGGGTGATCCTGGTGAGCGTGATGCTGCCGCTCATGGGCCTCCTCTCCACCATCGGGTGAGGCGCGGGCCATGAAAAGAAAGAGAAAATTCGGCTGGCTGCCCCTGGCCCTGGGGCTGCTGGTGTTCGCCGCCACGGCGGCGTGGATGGTCCGGGCCGTGGAGGCCACGGCGGCGGCCTCCGGCCGGGAGGGCCTTGCCATGGCGGAGCAGGCGGTGCGCCGGGCGGCGGTGAGCTGCTACGCCCTGGAGGGGGCCTATCCCGCCAGCTATGAGGACCTGAAGGAGCGCACCGGCGTGGCGGTGGACGAGAGCCGCTACGCGGTGTTTTACGAGATCTTCGCCTCCAACATCATGCCGGAGATCACGGTGGTGGAAAGGTGGGGTGAGGGATGAGGCGGCAAGGCGGCGCGGGGACCATCGCGGCGCTGCTGCTGTGCTGCGTGTTCGGCGTGGCGGCCCTGCTGTCCCTGACGGCGGGGGCCGGGATCTACCGGCAGGTGGCCCAGCGCGTGGAGCAGTCCGGGGAGCGGCGGGTAGGGCTCACCTACCTTTCCGCCAAGGTCCGGAGCTTTGACGAGGCGGGGAAGGTCCTCACCGGTACCTTCGGCGGCGGCGACGCCCTCTACCTCCTCCAGGACATCGACGGCCTCACCTATGAGACGATCCTGTATGTCCACGACGGCTGGCTCAAGGAGCTGCTGTGCGAGCGGGGCTGGGAGCTGGAGCCGGAGGACGGCCAGGCCATCACCCAGGCCCGGGGCCTGGAGGCGGCGCTGACGGAGGACGGGATGCTTCGTCTGGCCTATACTGATGGCGACGGACGGACAGAGACAGCGGCGCTGTATGTAAGAAGCGGAGGCTGAGAAGATCCATGGAAGAGCGAGTAAGGCCCGGCGGGACCGGCCTTTTTATGGTGGAGCTGCTGGCGGCGTCGGCGGTGTTCGTGCTGTGCGCGGCGGTGTGCACCGCCCTGTTCGTCCAGGCGGAGACCATCTCCCGGCGCAGCGAGGCCCTCAGCCGGGCGGTGTCCGCGGCCCAGGGGGCGGCGGAGTGCTTCCGGGCCTGCGGCGGGGATGTGGCGGAGACGGCGGCCCTCGCCGGCGGCCGGGTGGAAAACGGCAGCCTGGTCATCGGCTATGACGCCGACTGGGCCCCGGCGGAGGGGGCGGGGGCGTACACCCTGACCCTCACCCCGGTGCCGGAGGACGGCTGGGTGGACGGTGCCCTCACGGTCACCGGCGGCGGCCGGGAGCTGCTGCGGTGGCAGGTGGGGGCCCTGGAGGCGGCGCCATGAGGCGGGGCCGGGTATCCGGGGCGGCGTCCCTTATCATGATCTTCTGCGTGCTGTGCCTGTCGGTGTTCGCGGTGCTGACCCTCTCCACCGCCGTGGGGGAGGAGAAGCTGACGGACCTGACGGCGGAGCGGCAGCGGGACTGGTACGCCGCCGACCGGCAGGCGGCGGCGGCGGTGGCGGCCCTCAGCCGGGGGGAGACGCCTTCGGACGTGGAGGTGGCCTTCACCCAGGAGGCCGGAGGCACCCTGGCGGAGTTTGCCCTGCCGGCAGGCGGGGACCAGGTGCTGACGGTAAAGGTGTTGCTTTCCGGCGGCGGATATGAGATACTCTGCTGGAGGACGGACTACGGCGGCGAATGGGCCGCCGACGACAGCATCGAGATCTGGGACGGGGAGTAAGGCCCTGCCCCGGCGGATAAAGGAGAGAGGCGGGCAATGGAGCGTATTCTGACCTATCTGCGCCAGGCGGTGGCCCAGCAGGCCTCGGACCTGTTCGTGGTGGCCGGCAAGGCCATATCCATGAAAAAGGAGGGGATCATCCAGCCGGTGGAGGACCAGCGGGCCATGCCCGACGACACGGAGCTCCTGGTGCGGGAGCTGTACAGCCTGGCGGGCCGGCCCATCGACCGGTACCTGGCCACCGGGGACGACGATTTCTCCCTGTCGGTGCCGGAGCTGGCCCGGTTCCGGGTGAACACCTTCCGGCAGCGGGGCTCCATGGCCTCGGTGATCCGGGTGGTGAGCTTCGGCATCCCCGACTGGCAGGAGAAGGGCATCCCCGAGGAGGTCATGAAGATCGCCGCCATGACCCGTGGGCTGGTGCTGGTGACGGGCCCCGCCGGCGGCGGCAAGTCCACCACCCTGGCCTGCGTGGTGGACGCCATCAACCGCCAGCGCAACGCCCACATCATCACCATCGAGGACCCCATCGAGTTCCTCCACCGCAACCAGAAGAGCATCGTCAGCCAGCGGGAGCTGGCCATGGACACCACCAGCTACGTCACCGCCCTGCGCTCCAGCCTCCGGCAGGCGCCGGACGTGATCCTGCTGGGGGAGATGCGGGACCTGGACACCATCCAGACCGCCATGACCGCCGCGGAGACGGGCCACCTGGTGATCTCCACTCTCCACACGGTGGGAGCGGTGAACACCATCGACCGGATCATCGACGTGTTCCCGGCGGGGCAGCAGCAGCAGATCCGGGTGCAGCTGGCCCAGGTGCTGAAAACCGTGGTGACCCAGCAGCTGCTGCCTACGGTCAGCGGCGGGCTGGCCCCGGCCTTTGAGATCATGCACCTGAACAACGCCGTGCGCAGCATGGTCCGGGAGAGCCGGATCCACCAGATCGATTCCGTGATCCAGACCTCGGCGGCGGAGGGCATGATCGCCATGGATGAGAGCATCCTGCGGCTGTACAAGGCGGGGCGGATCTCCCAGGAGACGGCCCTGCGCTGCGCCATGAACCCCGACCAGCTCCAGCGGAAGCTGGCCCGGTGAGGCGTCCCGCCGGACCAGGCGCTCTGCCATCGTATCTGGGATTCCGTAAATCATACAGGAAGGCCCCGGGACCATTTTCAAGGTCCCGGGGCCCTGCTGTTTTCCGCGTCGGCCCGGGCGGCGGAGCCCGGTTCAGGGATGGGGCCGCCCCTCCCCGTCCCGGGGCCTGCCCCTCCCCTACCCGGGCCCGCCTTTTCCCCGCCCCGGGGCCGCCTTTTCCCCGCCCGCCGGGGCCCGCCCCTCCCCTGCTCCGGGGCCGCCTCTTCCCGGCCCCGGGCTCCCCCGGAAAATGAAGAAAGCCCCCGCGGGCCAGCGGCCCGCGGGGGCTTTTGCGTCAGGGAAAGGGATTACTTGCTGTACAGGTCGATGAGCTTGGTCAGGTGCTCGTAGCGCTCCTTGGCGGCCTCCTCGTTGCGGGCGAAGAGGACTTCGGCGCGCTCGGGGAACTCGCGGGTCAGGCGGGCATACCGGGCCTCGTTCATCAGGAATTCCTGGTAACCGCCGGCGGGAGCCTTGCTGTCCAGGGTGAAGGGGTTCTTGCCCTCGGCAGCCAGGGCGGGATTGAAGCGGAACATGTTCCAGTAGCCGCA
>CALXGG010000100.1 GCA_944387785.1 uncultured Oscillospiraceae bacterium
GATCCGGCAGGCCCCGTCCAGGAGGCTGTATTCCGTATGGACATGGAGGTGAACAAAGGACATAGGCGTTTCCTTTCCGGCAGCAATAGCGATACTGCCGTTTACAGATAGCGTGATGCGATCTTATTCCAGCGGCTTTCCACAGTGGGGGCAAAAATTGGACACGGCGGCAGGGAGCAGGAATCGTCCCCCGCTCAGCAGCGAGGCGTCGCAATGAGGGCAGCGCAGCCGCGCTCCGGCCAGAACAAGGCTGGAAAGCATAACAACCAGCCCTAAAACAGCCAGCACCATGCCGAATGTAGTGCTCCACCGGTACTGGATGCCAAATCCCAGTGCCTGCAACAGCAGGCCGCCAAAGCAAAGCGCATAAGATACTTCCAGTATTTTCCTGAGATTTGCTTTGTCTTTTTTCTCCTTCATTCAAACCGCCCCCTCTTTTCAGCAGTCCTCCGCCAGCATCTCCTCCAGGATCTCTGTGGCGGCGGCGATGTAGATCGGGCATGCCTTTTCCAAACACAGCCTGCGGGCAGCAGCAGACTTCTCCGGGGCAGCAGGCAGATCTTTTATCTCCGCACAGCGCAGAGCGGGAAACCGCTGCAGGAACCGCCGTTGGAATTCCCGCATTTTCTCCGCCGCCAGCTCCTTGGCCTCCAGGTCGCCGGCCACGCTGTGGGGCCAGCACAAGCCAAGGACAACCGCTGCGCCGCTGACAACGCCGCAGATCTCACCGGCACGGAATCCGCCCCCAAAGCATCCCAAAATCGGAGCCAGCTCCTCCGGGGCATAGGGGAGCCTGTCGCAAAAAGCACACGCCACCGCCTGGGCGCAGCTGTACCCCTGGTCGTGATAGGCGTTGGCCAGCGCGGCACGGTCGGTCGTTTTCTTCATTTCTCTTCTCCTCTGTTTCATGACCGGCTCAGGGCCACCAGCTTCCGTAGCCGGTGGTTGAGGCAGCTCTTGGTGATGGGCGGGTCGAACTCCTCCGCCAGCTGGCTGAGGGTCAGCTCCGGGTAAGTCTCCCGCAGGACGATGGTCTCCTTCAGCTGGGGGGGCAGCGACTCCACCCGGTCCAGCTCGTAGAGACGGCGGATGGCCTCCAGCTGCTCCTGGGCGGCGTCCACCGCCTTGTCCAGGTTGGCGGCCTCGCAGTTCACCCGCCGGTTGACGCCGTTGCGCAGCTCCTTCTCCGCCCGGGTGTTCATCAGCTCCATGGCGGACAAGGGCGCCCCCATGGCGGTGAGAAGGTCCTCGATCTGGTCGCTGTTTTTGAAATAGGTCACCTGATAGCCCCCCCGGGCCACCTGCTTGGGGTGGTAGCCCATGTCGTCCAGCAGCACATACAGCTCCCGGCTGGCCTGGGCGTGGCTGGTGACCAACTCCAGATGGTAGCGCTTGGCGGGGTCGGTGATGCTGCCGCCGGAGAGGAACACCCCCCGCAGGAAGGCGGAGCGGCAGCAGTCCTCCTCCAGCAGGCCGAAGTTGATGTGGAGCACCGGGTTCTGCCGGGGATCGAAGCCGAAGGCGTCGATGATCCGCTCCAGCTTGCCTACCTCTGTGATCTGGAAAATGTATTTCTGCTCGCTGTCGCTGGGCAGGCGGTCAAAGGCCATGCCGAAGGCCCGCTCCAGCAGCTGGGGCAGCCGCTGGGCAAAGCTGTCGCTCTCCGTGATGAGGCGGACCTCCCGGGCGGTGAAGGTGTTGCAGTAGAGCAGCGCGCCGTAGAGCTCCGCCCGGGCGCAGCAGCTCCGGCTCAGGGACGCCCGGCACAGCTCGCTTTTTACTTCGCCTGAAAATGACATGGCACGACTCACCCCCCACCGCACCCAGAGATTTCCCTCTTTTCTTTTGAAAAAGAAAAGAGGCAAAAGAAAACTTTGTGCGAAACTTCGTTTCGCTTATCACAGCTTTAATAGGAAAAAACGACCTTCCGGCAGCTTGGGCAGATATGGACAGGGATACCGGTGCCGTCCCTCCGGTTGTTCAGCCGGGCGATCTTGTCTCCTTTTGACGCGAAAGCAGGCCCCATAACGGGATGCAGCATCCGCGTCAGATACAGGAAGCCATTGCTTTCCAGGTAGCATTCCTCCATCCTCCCGCCGCAGAAGGGACAGTCCATATTCTTTCCTCCTGACACAACCGACTTCATAGACGCGAAACAGCGTTTCGCGCAAAAAGTTCTTTTTGGTTCTTTTTCTTTCAAGAAAAAGAATATACGCTCTCGTAAGTCGTCCTTACGCCTCGGTGCGGTACCGGCCCAGGCCGGCGATCCGGACGCTGCGCTGGGCGTGGAGCTCCAGGAGGGCCGCCGCCAGCAGCTCCGGGTCATGGCGCACCAGCCCGCCCCGCACCGTGGACACCGGACGGCTCACCAGCTCCACCCCCAGCTGGGCGCAGGCCGCCTTGTCAAAGCGCAGGGGCTCCGCCCCCTCCTTGGCGTAGCCGCCCAGGACCTCCTGGGGGATGGTGGCGGAGTTGACCAGGCACAGATGGAACAGGCCCGGCGCGGAGTGCTGGAAGATGGCCCGGATGTGGTCGGCATTGGAGTATCCCTCCGTCTCCCCCTCCTGGGTCATCACGTTGGCAATGTAGATCTTCAGGGCGGAGGAGCGGAGGATGGCCTGGGCGATGCCCTCCACCAGCAGGTTGGGGATGATGCTGGTATAGAGGCTCCCGGGCCCCAGGAGGATCATATCCGCCGCCTCGATGGCCTCGATGGCGGGCTTCAGGGCCGGGGGCCGCTCCGGGAGCAGCCGCACCCGGCGGATCCGGCAGTCCTCCCGCTTCTTGCAGTAGAAGATCTTGGACTCCCCCAGCACCCGGGCGCCGTTTTCAAACTCCGCCTCCAGCTGTACGTCGGTGGTGGTCACCGGCAGCACCGTGCCGGTGATGGCCAGGACCTGGCTCATGCGGCTCACCGCCTGGTCAAAGCTGCCGGAGATGCCGTTGAGCGCCGCCAGGAACAGGTTGCCGAAGCTCTGGCCCCGGAGGGAGCCCTCCGTGAACCGGTAGTGGAGCAGCTCGCTCATCAGGGGCTCCACGTTGGCCAGGGCCTCCAGGCAGTTGCGGATGTCCCCGGGGGGCAGCATCCCCAGCTCCTGGCGCAGTACGCCGGAGCCGCCGCCGTCATCCGCCACCGTGACGATGGCGGTAAGATTGTTGGTATGCCGCTTGAGGCCCCGCAGCATGGTGCTCAGCCCCGTCCCGCCGCCGATGGCCACGATCCGGGGGCCCTTCCCGCTGGGGCCGCGGTAGATCTTTTCCTCTGTCATAGCTCCTCAGTATGTCACGCCCGGGTCATGTCCCGGTGGTTTTCCGTCACCCGGTAGCCCAGGGAGGCGATGAATTCCGCCAGCGCGTGGGTCACCGCCACAGAGCGGTGGTGACCGCCGGTACAGCCGATGGCCACCACCAGTACCGTCTTGCCCTCCTCCCGGTACAGGGGCAGCACGAACCGCAGGAGGTTCCGCAGCTTGTCCATGAACTCCTCCGTCTCCTGGAAGGAGAACACATAGTCCCGCACCTCCTTGTCCAGGCCCGTGCAGTAGCGCAGGGCGTCGATGTAAAAGGGGTTGGGCATGAAGCGCACGTCAAACACCAGGTCCGCCTCCATGGGCAGGCCGTGCTTGAAGCCGAAGGACACCAGGCTCACCGTCATTTCCCCGCTGGCCTGGTCCCCGCCGAACCGCCGCAGCAGCTCGCCCCGCAGCCGGGCCGTGGAGTAGGTGGTGGAGTTGATGACCACGTCCGCCTCCCGGCGCACCGGGGCCATCATGGCGATCTCCTGGTTCACCGCCGCCTCCAGGCTGCCGGCCTGCTCCTGGAGGGGATGCATCCGCCGGGTCTCCTTGTAGCGGTTGATGATGGTGCGCACATCCGCCTCCAGGAACAGCAGCCGGCACTGGTAGCCCTTGGACCGCAGGGTGTGGAGCACGTCCAGGAAGTCGTCAAAATTGTCGGCGGTGCGCACATCGTACACCAGCGCCACCCGGTTGTACCGGCTGCTGCCCGCGGCACAGAACTCCGCGAACTTCAGGATCATGCCTGCCGGCATGTTGTCCACGATATAGTATCCCGCGTCCTCCAGGAAGGAGGCCGCCTTGCTCTTCCCGCTGCCGGACAAGCCGGAAATGATCAGGATCTCCATGGTATCGCCTTTCTTTCTCCCTAAACACACCATCACACATCTGGGAACGGTAAATGGTATTTTTACTTACTCCCCTTCGCCCAGGATACGGACCTCCGGTTCCAGGGACACGCCGGTCTCCCGCTTCACCGTATCCTGTACCCGGCCGATCAGGGCCAGTACGTCCCGGCAGGTGGCCCCGCCGGTGTTGATAACGAAGCCGGCGTGCTTGGGGGACACCATGGCCCCCCCTACCGCCGTCCCCTTCAGGCCGCACTGCTCGATGAGCGCGGCAGCGAAATAGCCCTCCGGCCGCTTGAAAGTGCTGCCGGCGCTGGGATACTCCAGGGGCTGCTTCTCCCGCCGGCGGCGGATCAGCTCCTCCATCTCCCGGCGGATGGCCTGGCTGTCCCCCGGCCGCAGGGCCAGGTCCGCGTACAGCACCACCCCGCCGTTTTCTTCAAAGCAGCTGCGGCGGTAGCCAAAGGCCAGCGCCTCTCCCCCCAGCTCCACCACGCCACGGCCCGGCAGCCATGCCGTCACCGTGTCCACTACCTGGCACATCTCGCCGCCGTAGGCCCCGGCGTTCATGTACACCGCGCCTCCCAGGCTGCCGGGGATCCCGTGGGCGAAGGCAAGGCCCGCCAGTCCCTCCTCCATGGCGAACACCGCCAGCCGGGCCAGGGATACCCCCGCCCAGGCCCGGACACCGCAGCCGCCGGCCCGCTCCATATGCTCCAGGCGGCCGGTGGCGATGACCAGCCGGTCCAGGCCCTCGTCCCGGACCAGCAGGTTGGACCCGTTGCCCACCGCCAGCCAGGGCCAGCCCTCCTTCTCCGCCAGGTCCAGCAGGGCCCCCAGCTCCTCCGGCGAGGCCGGGAAGGCCATGCGGCGGGCGGGCCCGCCGATGCGGAAGGTGGTGTGGCCCGCCATAGGCTCCTCCCGGGAAACGGAAAGGCCGGGCAGAGCCTGGGCGATCACTCTGTCAAAATCCTCATACCAGGGCATGAAAAGTCTCCTTACTTTACAGCGTCCTCAGCCGGATACGCCCAGCAGCGCCGCGCCGATGATGCCCGCGTCGTTGCCCAGCTTGGCCCTCACCAGCTTGGTGTGGCGCTCCGCCTCCCGGCCAAAGCACATATCCAGGACCTTGGACTGGAGGACGCCTAACAGATCCCCTTCCAGTCCATGGCTGACGCCGCCGCCCAGGGCAATGACCTCCGGCTGGAAAATATTGATGAAGTTGGCCAGGCCCTCCGCCAGATAGTCCAGGTACTGCGCCACCACGGCCTTGGCCGCGGCGTCCCCGGAGCGCATGGCGGCGAAGGCCGTGCGGCCGTCCACCTGGTCCAGGCTGCCGGCCGTCTGCCACATGGCGGAGCCGGGATCGGCCTCCATGGCCGCCTTGGTCTGGCGGACCAGGGCGCTGGCGGAGGCGTAGCGCTCCCAGCAGCCCCGCCGCCCGCAGGTGCAGGGCTCCCCGCCGTGGACGATGACGATGTGTCCGCCCTCGCCGCCAAAGCCGTTGCACCCCGCCTGGATCTTCCCGCCCAGGATGATGCCGGTGCCGATGCCGGTGCCCAACGTCACCAGGATCAGGCTCTCCAGCCTGTCGTCCCCGTAGTGGTAGTACTCCCCCAGGGCGGCGCAGTCCGCGTCGTTGCCCAGATACACCGGCACGTCCCAGCGGCGGTGCACCATCTCCGCCACCGGCATGAAGCGGATGGGGATGTTCACCGTCTTGATGACCACGCCCCGGCGGTTGTCCACGGAGCCGGGAAAGCCCATGCCGATGGAGGCCACCTGGTCCCGGCGAAGGCCGTTTTCCTCCACCAGACCCAGGGCCATGTCCGTCAGCGTATCCCCCATCTGCTCCATGGAGGTGAAATGGAGGGGCATTTTCTTGGTGGCCACCAGCTGGTAGCTCTCGTCCACCAGTCCCGCCTTCAGGTTGGTGCCGCCTACGTCGATCCCGATATAATACATAGTATTTCCCACCTTATTTCATTACAAATCAAAGGGTCAGCCGTTTTGTACATGGCGCTCCAGCTCCTCCGCCAGCTTGGCGGCGGCGTTGAAGCCGTATTTCTTGGCGCGGTTGTTCATGGCGGCCACCTCCACGATCACCGCCAGGTTCCGTCCGGGCTGGACGGGGATGGTGATGATGGGCAGCTTCACCCCCAGGATGTCCACCGTCTGCTCGTCCAGGCCGAAGCGGTCGTAGAACTTGTCCTCCTGCCACCGCTCCAGCTCCACCACCAGGTCCAGCTGGGACTCCAGTTTGACGGCGCTCATGCCGAAAAGCTGCTGCACGTCGATGACGCCGATGCCCCGCAGCTCGATATAGTGGCGGATCAGCTCCGGCGCCTTGCCCAGCAGTCGGTCGGACACCAGGCTGATGTCCACCGCGTCGTCCGCCACCAGCCGGTGGCCCCGCTTGACCAGCTCGATGGCGGTCTCGCTCTTGCCGATGCCGCTGTCGCCGATGATCATGACGCCCTCGCCGTAGATATCCAGCAGCACCCCGTGGCGGGTGATGGAGGGGGCCAGCCGCTGGCTGAGGTACTCGATGACCCGGGTGGTGAACACCACCGTGGTGTCCGCCGTGTGGAGCAGGGTCCGCTGGTGCTTGCGGGCCATGGACAGGCACTCCGGGTACACGTCCAGGTCCCGGGACACCACCAGGGCCGGGATGGCGTACTCAAAGAGATGGGAGAAGCTCTCCGTCCGCTGCTCCGGGGTCATGCTCTCCAGCATCTTGGTCTCCGCCATACCGATGACCTGGAGGCGGCGCTCGTCAAAATAGTCGAAGAAGCCCACCAGCTGCAGGCCGGGGCGGTTCACGTCCCGGATCCCCACCAGGGCCGTCTCGTAGTCGGCCCCCTTGTTCAGAACGGCCATGCCCAGCTGCTCCACCAGTTCCGGGAGCTTCACGCCGCCCTTCATCTCATCCTGCTTGATCATAAGGCGTCCCTCCATCCTCACCCCCAACAACAGGGGATTTTTAGGTCCTGTTTGAAAAATCAGAATTAATGTGCTACATCACCAAAATAGCCACAGATGCAAGATACACAAAA
>CALXGG010000101.1 GCA_944387785.1 uncultured Oscillospiraceae bacterium
GGGGACACGGTGGAGATCTACCCCGCCTACTGGAAGGACGCCGCCATCCGGGTGGAGTTCTTCGGCGACGAGATCGATCGCATCAGCCACATCAACCCGGTCACCGGCATGCCCACCAAGATCGTCAGCCATGTGGTCATCTACCCCGCCAGCCACTATGTCACCTCCAAGGACAAGATGGACCGGGCCCTGGTGGAGATCGAAAAGGAGCTGGACGAGCGGGAGGCCCAATTTATCCAGCAGGGCAAGCTGGTGGAGGCCCAGCGGATCCGCCAGCGGACCACCTACGACATGGAAATGATGCGGGAGCTGGGGTACTGCTCCGGCATCGAGAACTATTCCCGAATCATCTCCAACCGGCCGGTGGGCTCCCCGCCCCTGACCCTTATGGACTACTTCCCCGAGGACTTCGTCCTCTTTGTGGACGAGAGCCATGTCACCCTCCCCCAGGTCCGGGCCATGTACAACGGCGACCGGGCCCGGAAGGAGAGCCTGGTCGAATACGGCTTCCGCCTGCCCTGCGCCTTCGACAACCGGCCTCTCAAGTTCGAGGAGTTTGAGGGCCGCTTCTCCCAGGCCGTCTACGTCTCCGCCACCCCCGCCGACTACGAGCGCCAGCAGGCGGACCAGGTGGTGGAGCAGGTGATCCGCCCCACGGGCCTTCTGGATCCCAGGGTGGAGGTGCGGCCGGTGGCGGGCCAGATCGACGACCTCATCGGCGAGATCAACGCCCGCGCCGCCCGCAGCGAGCGGGTGCTGGTGACCACCCTCACCAAGAAGATGGCGGAGGACCTCACCGAGTACCTCAAGAAAGCGGGCATCAAGGTGCGGTACATGCACCACGACGTGGAGACCATCGAGCGCATGCAGCTGATCCGGGACCTGCGGCTGGGGGAGTTCGACGTGCTGGTGGGCATCAACCTCCTGCGGGAGGGTCTGGACATGCCGGAGGTGAGCCTGGTGGCCATTCTGGACGCCGACAAGGAGGGCTTCCTCCGCAGCGAGACCAGCCTCATCCAGACCATCGGCCGGGCCGCCCGGAACGCCGACGGCATGGTCATCCTCTACGCCGACACCGTCACCCGCAGCATGAAGGCGGCCATGGACGAGACGGAGCGCCGCCGGAAGATCCAGGACGACTACAACAAGGCCCACGGCATCGTGCCCAAGACCATCATCAAATCTGTCCGGGAGATCCTGGAGATCTCCAAGTCCGCCGAGGAGACCCAGCGGAAGGCCGGGCGCAAGCTCACCCGCCGGGAGGTGGAGGAGGAGATCGAGCGCACCGAGAAGCAGATGAAAGAGGCGGCAAAGATGCTGGAGTTCGAGTATGCAGCGATTTTAAGAGACCGCCTGGTGGAATTGAGGAAGGAGCTCCATTAGCCGCCTCTTTCCCCGGCGGCTATCCGCCCCCGGGCCTCGGGTTTGCCTCCGGCGGGCCCACTTTTGGGCGCCCAAAAGTGGGCGGAAAAACCGCTGGGGAGACCCCAGACCCCCCTTTTTTGCCCAATCGGACGCCATCAGATCGGGCGGGTGCGCAGCCACCGAATCAAAGAATCCTTCGGGGATCCGATCTGTACCGGGTTTCTCGTCGATGCTTCGGCCGTTGGCCCTGTTAAAGGGATACGCGAATCTACTGGTTCTGTGCCGGACTGCCTGCGGCTGAGGACACTGCTTCGGCTCCTGTCAACAAAAACTTGTAAAATCCCCCAGCACGAGAGGCCTTGCCGAAAGAAAATCAGAAACCACTATCAGCACGAGGGCCGTCAGGCGAAGTGCGTGACGCACCGCACCAATTACGAGGGGCCAGCGGCCCGGCAGAGATTCAGCGGCAGCCGAGCCGCAAATCATCCCCAGACCGATTAGGCAAAAAAAAGGGGGGCCGGGGTCTCCCCGGCGCGCTTTTGCCTACTTTTCCCGCGCGGGAAAAGTAGGCCGCCGGAGGCATGCCCCGCCGGCGGGGCTGATAAAGGCCCCTTCGGCGACCCCGCCCGCCGAAAAGCGCCCGGGGCAAGGCAAACGCCGCCGCGGGCGGCAGAGAAGGCAGCCCGGGCTGCCGCGCCCCGCAAACAGAGTTTTCCTCTTGGGAGGACACGCCATGAAGCAAAGCACCTATCTTCCCCAGGCGTCCATCCTGCTGGCCGGCGTCAGCTGGGGCCTCATCGGCCTGTTCAGCCGCAATCTCCTCAACGCCGGCTTCTCCCCCCGGGACATCGTCCTCATCCGCAACGCCGGGGGACTTGTGCTTCTGATTCTCGTGCTGCTGGCGGCGGACCGCTCCGCCTTTCGCATCCGACTGCGGCAGCTGCCCTGGTGCGCCGGCACCGGCCTTGTCAGCGTGCTGCTCTTTACCCTGTGCTACTTCTCCTGCCAGCAGTACTGCTCCCTGGCCACGGCGGCCATCCTCCTGTACACCGCCCCGGCCTTTGTGGTGGTCATGAGCGCCCTTTTGTGGCGGGAGCCCGTCACAGGGCGGAAGCTCCTGGCCCTGGGCCTTGCCTTCCTGGGCTGCACCTTTGTCAGCGGCCTGTGGAGCGGCGGCCTGTCGGTGAGCCCCGCCGGCCTGGTGCTGGGCCTGGGCAGCGCCTTTTTCTACGCTCTCTACTCCATTTTCGGCCGCTATGCCCTCCGGGGCAGCCCGCCTATGACGGTGGTGCTCTATACCTTCGTCTTTGCCGGCGGCGGCGCCCTGCTGGTGGGGGATCCCGGAGCCGTGGCCTCCGCCCTGGCGGCGGACGGGCGGCTGCTGGCCCTGGCCCTGGGGCTGGCCGCCCTCTCCACCGCCCTGCCCTATGTTCTCTACACCTGGGGGCTTTCCCGGGTAGAAAGCGGAAAGGCCTCCATTCTGGCCAGTGTAGAGCCGGCGGCGGCGGCCCTGGTGGGGGTGCTGGCCTTCGGCGAGCCTATGACCGCCGGCGTGGCCCTGGGCCTCCTCTGCATCCTGGGCTGCGTCTATATCCTGCGCTGATCCCCGTTCCCTTCTGCCGAAACACTCTGTCACAGGGAGGGTCTGAGTATGTACGAAGAAACTGCCGGCCGCACCCTGCTGCAAAAGACCCTGCTTATATTGCTGCTGGCCATGGCGGTACTGTTCGCCGTACTCACCGCCGTTTTCCGGGGCCAGCCCCTGGTGCGGTGGGCCGACGGCCTGCTGCGCCCCTCGGCAGAGGGAACCGCCAACCTCTACACCGGCAGCATCCACGGTTCGGATGTGGCCGTCCGGGTGTATCCCGACGGTGCGGACACGGTGGTGGACTTTACCATCGGCAGCCTCCGGCGCCATACCGGCTGGGTAACCTGGCCTGACGGGATGATTTCCCGGGAATACGGCGGCGCTGTGCCCCGGGTGGACATCTTTCTGGACGACCTGCTGGTTTTCTCCGGCGGCTGCGACAAGGACTCCGGCACGCTCTACCGGGAGGACGGCTCCCGGGAAAGCGGGCTGGAGATCCGCCCATTCACCTCCTATTCCAGCTACTGGGACAGCTTCGCCCCGGACGCCCACGATATCCTCCTGTTCGCCCTGGAACCGGACACCGTCCATCGGGGCAGCTGGGCCATCTGGGGCGTGACCCTGTTCATAAGCCTGCTGGCGGCAGTGGATATCGCCTTCCCCCTGGCCTTTTTCTACTTCCGGTACAGCTTTTCCGTCAATAATCCGGAGCCCTCGGACCTTTACCTTGCCATGCAGAAGGCAGGCTGGGTGCTCATGACGGCGGCGGCCCTGGGCATGTATATCTGGGGCCTGACCATACTCTCATAACCGCAGCGAGGTAATCACAATGGCAAAGCAAAAGGAAGAAAAGACCAACGTCATGCGGACGCTGGAGCAAAAGAAGATCCCCTACACCGCCTACACCTACCCCCACGAGGAGGGGGTGCCGGTGGACGGGGCCACGGTGGCCCGGAGCCTGGGCCAGGACCCGGCGGCGGTGTTCAAGACCCTGGTGGCCCGGGGGGCCGCGGGGGGCGTCTACGTATTCGTGGTGCCCGTGGAGGAGAGTCTCGACCTCAAGAAGGCCGCCAGGGCGGTGGGGGAAAAGTCCGTCGCCATGGTCCATGTCAGCGAGATCAACGGCCTTACCGGCTATGTCCGGGGGGGCTGTAGCCCCGTGGGCATGAAGAAGCGCTACCCCACCGTCTTTCACGCCTCCGCCCTGGAGCAGGAGGTCATTATGGTGTCCGCCGGGAAGATCGGCTGGCAGGTGGCCCTCTCCCCCCGGGCCCTGATGGACCTGGTGGAGGGCACGGCGGCGGATATCATCGCCGGATAGCCCCGGCGGTTGGTATGGGGGCCTGCCCGGCCCCAAGCCCCGGCGGTTCCGAAGCGAGCCGCTTCAGCGCCTTACTCCCGGGTCTCCCCAGCCCAGGCTGCCTTCTCTGCCGCCTGCGGCGGCATTCACCTTGCGGCCCGGACTCGGGTCACTTTTTCCACGGCGAAAAAGTGACCCACTCGGCCTAAGAGCCGCCGCTTTGCGGCGGTTGGCCTCGTAAGCGCCCGCCTGCGGGCGGGTGAAAACGCCGCCGGGGTCCCCCCGGCCCCCGCTTTTTGTCCAATCGGACGCCTGCAAAGAAGCATTGCGCAGCCACTGAATCAGCGAATCCTCCGGGCATCCGATCTGCGGCGGGCTGCGCGTCGATGCTTCGGCCGTTGGCCCTGTGAAAGGGATAAGCGAATCTGGTTTTCTGCGACGAGCTGCCTGCCTCTACCGAAACCGCACAGGCTCCCGTCCACAAAAAAGAAACCGCTCTCAGCCCGAGGGGCGACAGCCGAACTGCGGCAGACCGCCGCACCGGTTACGAGGGGGCCGGAGGCCCAACGGAAATTCAGCGGCAACCCGGTATCGCCCCTGATAAAAACCGATTAGGCAAAAAAGAGGGGGCCCGGGGGAACCCCGGCGCGCTTTTGCCTACTTTTCCCGCGCAGGAAAAGTAGGCCCGCGGAGCGCCCCCAGCCTGAAGGGCCGAACAAGAGAAATTCAGAGGAAAATCCCTCTGACAAGCACCCCGCCGCCGGGCTCCGGCGGCACCTCCCGCCGGCGGCAGCCGGCAGCGAAAGGAAAAGAAAGGAACCCCCCATGACAGACGCGGCAAAGACCGTCCTCACCTCCTATGAGGTGCGCAAAACCAAAAAGCAGAAGGAGGCCTTCCGGGCCTACCTGTGCCGGGAGCTGGAACAGCTGGGCTACCAGCCCCGGATAGAGCAGGGCCGCTCCCTGGTCACCAGCCACAACGTGGTGGCCGGGGACCCGGAGAAGGCCAGGGCCCTTCTCACCGCCCACTACGACACCTGCGCCGTCCTCCCCTTCCCCAACTTCATCACCCCCCGGAACCCCCTGGTGTTCCTCCTCTATCAACTGGCGGCAGCGGCGCTGTTCGTGGTGCTGGCCATCGCGGTGGAGGTGGCGGTGCTGCTGGCCTTCGACCCGCCTTTGTGGGCGGCGCTGCTGGCCATGTACGCAGCGCTGGCCTTCTGCATCTGGTGGATGCTGGCGGGGAAGGCCAACCGCCGCACCGCCAACGACAACACCAGCGGCGTCATCGCCCTGCTGGAGATGGCCGCCGCCCTGCCGCCGGAGGACCGGGACGCCGTGTGCTTCGTATGGTTCGACAACGAGGAGAAGGGCCTCTTCGGCTCCTCCGCCTTTGCCGCCGCCCACCGCCGGGTGCGGGCGGACACCCTCGTGCTCAATTTCGACTGCGTGGGGGACGGGGACTACCTTCAGTTCTTCCCCAGCCGGGCGGTGAAGCGGGACGGCGAAGCCATGGCGCTGCTGGAAGCGGCCTTCCCCTCCCGGGGCAGCAAAACGGTGGAGGTCGTCCGGGGCTTTGGGCTGTACCCCTCGGACCAGGCCCGGTTCCGCCGGGGCGTAGGGGTGGCGGCCCTGAAAAAAGCGCCGCTGATCGGGTACTATATGGACAGGATACATACCCGCCGGGACACAGTGCTGGAGGAGGAGAACGTACAGCTCCTCCGGGACGGCGTCCTCCGCCTGGCGGGGAGGATACGAGAGCAGGAAAAGGAAGCGTGAGCCATGCAGGATAAAATTTTCATCAAAGGCGCCCGGGAGAACAACCTCAAGAACGTGGACGTGGAGATCCCCCGGGACAAGCTGGTGGTGGTCACCGGCCTCTCCGGCAGCGGGAAGAGCTCCCTGGCCTTCGACACCATCTACGCCGAGGGCCAGCGGCGGTATGTGGAGAGCCTCTCCTCCTACGCCCGGATGTTCCTGGGCCAGATGGAGAAGCCGGACGTGGACTACATCGACGGCCTCTCCCCCGCCATCTCCATCGACCAGAAGACCACCAGCAAGAACCCCCGCTCCACCGTGGGCACCGTGACGGAGATCTACGACTACCTGCGGCTCCTCTGGGCCCGGGTAGGCACTCCCCACTGCCCCATCTGCGGCAAGGAGATCCGCCAGCAGACCATCGACCAGATCATCGACCAGATCCTGGAGCTGCCGGAGGGCAGCCGGGTGCAGATCCTGGCCCCGGTGGTCCGCGCCCGGAAGGGCGAGTACCAGAAGGTCTTTGAGGACGCCCGGAAGTCCGGCTACGTCCGGGTCCGGGTGGACGGCAGCCTCTACGAGCTCACCGAGGAGATCCGCCTGGAGAAAAACAAAAAGCACAACATCGAGATCGTGGTGGACCGGCTCATCATCCGGCCCGACGTCCGCCAGCGGCTCACCGACAGCGTGGAGACCGCCTCCGCCCTGGCGGGGGGCATCGTCATCTGCAACGTCCTCCAGGAGGAGCGGGACATCCTCTTCAGCCAGAACTACGCCTGCGAGGACTGCGGCGTCAGCATCGAGGAGCTGACCCCCCGGATGTTCTCCTTCAACAACCCCTATGGCGCCTGCCCCGCCTGCACGGGCCTGGGCAGCCAGCTGAAGGTGGACCCCATGCTGGTGGTGCCTGATGAGGACAAATCTATCCTGGACGGGGCCATCACCGCCAGCGGCTGGAACAATATCCGGGGGGACGGCATCTCCCGGATGTATTTCGACGCCCTTTCCAAAAAATACCATTTCCAGCTCACCGCCCCCTGGAAGGACCTGCCGGAGAACGTCAGGGACGTAATCCTCTACGGCACCCGCGGGGAGAACCTGGAACTCCACTACGACCAGCCCCGGGGCAAGGGGGTCCTCCACCAGCCCTTCGAGGGCATCTGCAACAACCTGGAGCGGCGG
>CALXGG010000102.1 GCA_944387785.1 uncultured Oscillospiraceae bacterium
TACTACAACAACCAGTACCGGGTGCCCTCCAAGGAGTTCAAGGACTTCATGGCCTTCCAGCGCCGGGAGGTGGCCAAGCTGGCCAAGGAGATGGTGGACATCACCCACGAGCTGGGGAAGGAAGCCATGATGTTCCTGGGGGACCACTGGATCGGCACCGAGCCCTACATGGACGAGTTCAAGACCATCGGCCTGGACGCGGTGGTGGGCAGCGTGGGCAACGGCTCCACCCTGCGCCTGATCTCCGACATCCCCGGCGTCAAGTACACCGAGGGCCGCTTCCTGCCCTACTTCTTCCCCGATACCTTCCATGAGGGCGGCGACCCCGTCCGGGAGGCCAAGGAGAACTGGGTCACCGCCCGCCGGGCCATCCTCCGCAAGCCCATCGACCGCATCGGCTACGGCGGCTACCTGAAGCTGGCCTGCCAGTTCCCGGAGTTCATCGACTATGTGGAGAGCGTGTGCAACGAGTTCCGGGAGCTCTATGGGAACATCAAGGGCACCACGCCCTACTGCGTCAAGACCGTGGCGGTGCTCAACGCCTGGGGCAAGGCCCGCTCCTGGGGCTGCCACATGGTCCACCACGCCCTCTATCAGAAGCAGAACTACTCCTACGCCGGGGTCATCGAGGCCCTCTCCGGCGCCCCCTTCGACGTGAAGTTCCTGAGCTTTGACGACCTGAAGGCGGATCCCAAGTGCCTGGAGGGCGTGGATGTGGTCATCAACGTGGGCGACGGCGACACCGCCCACACCGGCGGCGCCTGGTGGGAGGATAGCGCCGTCTCCGCCGCCATCAAGGCCTTCGTGTGGAACGGCGGCGGCTTCATCGGCGTGGGCGAGCCCGCCGGCCACCAGTACCAGGGCCGCTACCTCCAGCTGGGGCAGATCCTGGGCGTGGAGAAGGAGACGGGCTTCACCCTGGGCTACGACAAGTACAACTGGGAGGAGCACCCCGGCCACTTCATCCTGGCCGACTGCAAGGGCCAGGTGGACTTCGGCGAGGGCAAGAAGAGCATCTACGCCCTGCCCGGCGCCCAGATCCTGGTCCAGCGGGACAAGGAGGTGCAGATGGCGGTGAATGCCTTCGGCAGCGGCCGGGGCGTGTACATCTCCGGCCTGCCCTACTCCTTCGAGAACAGCCGGGTGCTCTACCGGTCCATCCTGTGGGCCGCCGGCGGGGAAGAGGAGCTGCGCCGCTGGTACTCCGAGAACTACAACGTGGAGGTCCACGCCTTTGTCAAGAACGGCAAGTACTGCGTGGTCAACAACACCTATGAACCCCAGCACACCACGGTCTACAAGGGCGACGGCGAGAGCTTCACGCTGGACCTGGCCGCCAACGAGATCCGCTGGTACGAGATCTGACCCCCTGAAGGCAGCCGGGGCCGCCGGTAGCGGCGGCTCCGGCCACGAAAGAACCGGAAAGGAGGGCCGCGCATGGCACAGACGACAAAACGGGCCATTGCCGCCTCGCTGAAAAGGCTCCTTGAGCACAAGCCCCTCAACAAGATCACCGTTACCGACATCGCGAAGGACTGCAGGATCAGCCGCCACACCTTTTACTACCACTTTCGGGACGTATACGACCTGATGGAATGGATCTACCGGACGGAGGGGGAGCGGCTGCTGGAGGGCAAGCGGGACTATGACAACTGGCAGCAGGGCATGGCGGCGATCTTCCGCTATATCCAGGAGAACCAGGCCATGGTCCGCAACGGCCTCCACGCCGGCAGCCGGGACTACCTGCTGCCCTACCTGTATCAGCGGACCTATGAGCTGATCTTCGCGGTGGTGGAGGAGCGGTCCGCGGGGACGGAGGTCTCCCCGGCGCAGAAGGATTTTATCACGAATTTCTATAAGAACGCCTTTGCCGGCGTCGTCCTGGACTGGGTGGACTCCGGCATGGAGCGGGACCCGGCGGAGATCATCGCGGATCTCGCCCTCCTGGTCCGGGGCCAGATGGCGGACATCGTGGAGAAGTTCAGCCGGGAGGCCCAGGCGTAAAGCATGAAAAGGAGCCGGGCAGGAAGGGATTCCTGCCCGGCTTTTTTTGCCCCGCGGCGCTGTGGGGGTCACTTGCGGCAGCAGTTCTGGCGGCCGTTGTCGCAGGGGTTGTCGCAGGGGGCCTTGGGGGGAAAGAACTGGTCCACGGGGAAGGAGATGTTCTGGAACATCTCGCAGGGGTCGTCGCAGCCGCAGCCGGAGCCGGAGCCGCAGGTGCAGGATTTGTCGGGCAGGCAGTAGTCGTAGACCGGCATGAGCAGCTGGCTGTCCCGCTCCAGGCGGATGATGGAGAACTGGCCCAGAGTCACGAACACCCGGCGGTACTCGTCCCCCGGCGTCAGGTCGCAGGCGAAGCACTGGCATACGCAGGAGGGGATCTCACACAGGTCGCAGTCGCAGCAGCGGCACTCGCAGCAGTCCACCAGCTTGGCGCCCAGGACGATGGGATCCACCGCCTCCACCACGGCGATGGGCATGTTGCTCTGTTCGATGAGCTGCTGGTCCAGGGCGTCCAGCCGCACCCGGGAGGAGAACACCTTGGCGGCGCCCTCGCCGCCGAAGAGGATCACCCGCTTGTCGAACACGCACAGGCCCTCCACCTCCACCGGCCGGGAGCTGGCGCAGAAGGCGCTGACGGTCACCCGGTAGAAAAAGCGCATATCCACGGAGTAGCAGCCCCGGTTGAAGGCCACCGGTTCCACGTTGATGTAGGTATACAGCAGCTCGGCTTTGCCGCCCTTGACGGACTGGGCCCGCTCCAGGATCTCCTGGCCGGCCTGGGTGGGATAGAACCGCAGGTCTTCGATGCAGTCCTTGTCGCGGCAGGCGTCATAGATCTTTTTGGTATGGATGCAAACGGCCTCGCAGGTATCCTTGGGACAGGATACGGGGCCGGGTACAATGCGTTCAGGCATAATGGACCTCCTACTAAGTAAAGCTATGGAAGGCGTCTGCCTTCATTTCCAGTGTATGCGGCGGAAGCGGCTTGGTGAAAATTCGGGCTATACAAATCTGTCCCGGGCGGGTATAATGGGGACGGAAAGCGTATGAACAGGAGGTGGACCATGGCTGGGTTCGGCTTTATCAGCGGCAAGCTGGAGATCAAATTCCTGATCCTCTATATCGCGTCCCGGATCATCGAGCCGGTGCCCTTCGAGGTGCTGCAGGACCTGAGCATGTGCGACGACGGCGTGGACTACTTTGATTTTTCCGAGTGCCTGGCGGACCTGGTCCGCACGGAGCATCTGACCCTCAGCGAGGACGGCCTCTACGCCATCACGGAGAAGGGGCGGCTCAACGGCGCCATCTGCGAATCCAGCCTGCCCTATTCCGTGCGGATGCAGGTGGACCAGAACCTGGTGGGCCACAATGAGCGGCTCAAGCGCCGGGCCCTGGTCCAGGCCCGGGTCCAGCAGCGAGCGGAGGGGGGCTGTACCGTGTCCCTCTCCCTCAGCGACGAGCTGGATAACCTGATGAAGCTGGAGCTTTTGGTCACCCGGGAGGATATGGCCCGCACCATCGAGAAGCACTTCAAGGCCGACGCGGAGAGCATCTACTCCCGGATCCTGGCGGTGCTCTTCGACCAGGAGGAGGGCCGGCCCGCCCAAAAAGCGGGCGGGCCGGAGGAGGGCCCCGCCCCGCAATAGCATCCTATGACAAAGGACAAAGCCCCGTCCCACCCAGAGCGGTGGGGCGGGGCTTTTTTTGCCCCCGGGGCATATCCGGGGACGAGCCCTCATACAGTGGAAGCGAGAATGGACAGGGAGGGATGGCCATGACGGAGGACTGGGAGCCCTACGGGGCGGCCTGCGCGCTGCTGCCGGAACGGCTGCGGCGGACGGCCCTGGGGGTGGACCCCGCCCGGCGGGAGAGGGCGGAGGAGCTGCGGCTGCGGATCGGGCGGCCCCTGGCGCTGACGCTGCCGGAGGGGGAGGCGGCCCTGCCGGGGCCGGCGGTGGAGAGCGGGGACCTCACCTGGGTGGTGGACAAGGCCACCGCCTTCTCCCGCTACGCCGCCGGGGAGACCCTGGCCCAGGGCTTTGTGACGGCGGAGGGAGGCCTGCGCATCGGCCTTTGTGGCGCCGCCCTGGCGGAGGGCGGGGAGAACCGGGGCCTGCGGGACATCACCTCGGCGGCCATCCGCCTGCCCCGGGCCTGCCCGGGGGTGGCGGAGCCCCTGCTGCCGGAGCTGCTGGCGGAGGGCCATGTGTACAGCACCCTGATCCTCTCCCCGCCGGGGGGCGGCAAGACCACCCTCCTGCGGGACCTGGTGCGGCTTCTCAGCCGGGGCGGGCCTCTGGCGGGGCCCCTGCGGGTGGCCCTGGTGGACGAGCGGGGGGAGCTGGCGGCCATGTGCCGGGGGCGGCCCCAGCTGGAGGTGGGCCCCTCCACCGACGTGCTGGACGGCTGCCCCAAGGCGGCGGCGGTGCCCATGCTGCTGCGGGCCATGAACCCCCAGGTAATCGCCCTGGACGAGATCGCCCTGCCGGAGGACGCGGCGGCGGTGCTGTTGGCGGCGGGCTGCGGGGCGGCTATCCTGGCCACCGCCCACGCCGCCTCGGCGGCGGACCTCCGCCGCCGGACGGCGCTGGCCCCCCTGCTGGAGAGCGGGGTATTCCGCCGGGCGGTGGTCATCGAGGGCCGGGGCCGGCAGCGGAAGTGCCGGGTGGAGGCCCTGCCGTGAGGTGGCTGGGGGCGCTGCTGGTGCTGGCCGGGGCCGGCGGCGGCTGGCTGCTGACCCGGCGGGAGAGCCTGGGGCCCCAGCGCCTGGCCCGGGCACTCCTGGTGGACCTGGGGGTGCTGGCCGACGGGGTGTGCTGCCTGCGCCGGCCCCTGCCGGACATCCTCCGGGAGGACCTGAGGGAGGGGGAGGGGGCCGTTTGGCTGTGGCGGCCGCTGCTGGCGGCCCTGGAGGGGGAGACGGGCCGCTCCCTGCCCGGCTGCTGGGCCGCGGCGGCGGGGGCGCTCCCCGCTCCCCTGGACGGGATGCTGGCCCCCCTGGGCCCCCTGCTGCCGGCGGGGGGCGAGGCCCTGCGGCGGGCCATTGAGGAAACGAGAGAGGAGCTGACCGGATTCTGGCGGGAGGAGCGGGCCCGGCAGGCCGCTTCCGCCCGGCTGACGGCGGCGGTGTGGCTGTCGGGGGCGTGCCTGCTGATCCTGGTGCTGATATGACGATGGATGTGGATCTGATTTTCAAAATAGCGGCCATCGGCATCGTGGTGGCGGTGCTCAACCAGCTGCTGGTGCGGTCCGGCCGGGAGGAGCAGGCCATGATGACCACCCTGGCGGGGCTGGTGGTGGTGATGATGATGCTGGTGCGGGAGATCAGCGACCTGTTCCAGCTCATCAAGGCCCTGTTCGGGTTTTAGCCATGGAGCTGCTGGGGGTAATGGGCCTGTGCGCCCTGTGCCTGCTGCCGGCGGCCATGCTGCGGAGCAAAAGCCCGGAGCAGGCCCTGCTGCTGGTGCTGGCCATCGCGGCGGCGGCCCTGGGGCGGGTGCTGACCCTGGCGGCCCCGGCGCTGGGCCGGCTGGAGGCCCTGTTCCGGCAGGCGGGGGTGGAGAGCAGCCATGTGTCCATCCTGCTGCGGACGGTGGCGGCGGCCCTGGTGACCCGGCTGTGCGCCGATCTGTGCCGGGACGGCGGCTCTCAGGCCCTGGGCACGGTGGTGGAGCTGGCGGGGGCGGGGGCGGCGCTGCTGATCGCCCTGCCCCTGCTGGAAGCGGTGGCGGGGCTGCTGCTGGGATATTTCACATAGGAGGGAAACATGAGAGGAACGGTGAGGCGGGCCCTTCTGGCGGCGGTGTTGTGCCTGGCGGCGCTGCTGGCGCTGGGAGGGCGGGCCGCGGCGGCAGAGGAGGAGACCCTGCCCCGGGAGCTGACGGAGGCGGCCCCGGAGGCGGCGGCCCTGCTGGAGGGGGAGGGGGACCTGGGCCTTTTGGCCGGGGCCTCGGCCCTGTGGGAGCGGAGCCTGGAAGAGGTGAAGGACTACCTCCTGGCGGGGGTGCGGAGCGTGGCGGCCCTGATGTGCGGCGTGGTGGCCCTGGGGGCGGCGGAGGGCCTGGCGCCGGACAAGGGCGGCGCGGTAGGCCGCTGCGTCACCGTCACCGGCGCCCTGTGGATCACGGCGGTGTCCGCCGGGGACATCGAGGCCCTCATGGGCCTGGGCCGGGAGACCATCACGGAGATCGCCGCCTTCAGCAAGACCCTGCTGCCGGTGCTGGCGGCGGCCACCGCCGCCTCCGGAGGGGTCACCGCCGCCTCGGTGCGGCAGGTGGGGACGGTGTTCTTCTCCGACGTGCTGCTGACGGTGATCCAGGGGCTGCTGCTGCCGGCGGTATACCTCTATATCGGCATCGCGGCGGCGGGGACGGTACTGGAGGGGGAGTCCCTGGAGCGCATCGGGAGCCTTCTGAAAAAGGCCATCGGCTGGGTGCTGGGGGGGCTGCTGTTCCTGTTCACCACCTATCTCACCGTATCCGGGGCGGTGGCGGGAGCCGCCGACGCCCGGGCGGTGAAGCTGGCCAAGACCGCCATCTCCGGAGCGGTGCCGGTGGTGGGCTCCATCCTGTCCGAGGCGGCGGAGAGCGTGCTGGCGGGGGCGGGTGTCCTGCGGGCCGCGGCGGGGGCCTTCGGGGCCCTGGCGGTGCTGGCCCTGTGCCTGACCCCCTTCCTGCGGCTGGGGGCCCAGTACCTCCTCTATCAGGGGGCCTCGGTGGTGGCGGCCACCGTGGGGCAGAAGCGGCTGGTGCGGCTCATCGCCATGCTGGGGGACGCCTTCGGCCTGGTGCTGGCCATGACCGGCGCCTCGGCGCTGCTGCTGCTGGTCTCCGTGGCGTCATCGCTGACGGCGGTGACGGCATGATGGAGGGGCTGCGCCAGTGGCTGCTGGGGATCACCCTCACCGCCTTCGCCGGGGGCCTGGCCCGGCAGCTGGCCCCGGCGGGCCGGGAGCAGGGGATGGTCCGCCTGGTGGGCGGGCTCCTCCTGGTGCTGGCCCTGCTGAGCCCCCTGGGGAGCTGGGAGTGGGAGGGCCTGGCCCTGCCCGCCTTCCAGGAGGCAGCGGCGGCGGAGGAGGACTACCGGCGGCAGCAGGAGGCGGCCCTTTCCGCGATCATAGCGGAAAAGACCGCCGCATATATATGGGACAAAGCGGAAGAGCTGGGCCTGT
>CALXGG010000103.1 GCA_944387785.1 uncultured Oscillospiraceae bacterium
GGAGATCCCCACCATCGACGGCAAGGTGAAGTACGAGATCCCCGAGGGCACCCAGACCGGCACCACCTTCCGACTCAAGGGCAAGGGCATCCCCAACATGAACGGCCGGGGCCGGGGCGACCAGTACGTCACCGTGTATATCGAGACCCCCCGGAACCTGACCAGGGAGCAGAAGGAAGCCCTGAAGAAATTCAGCGAGACCCTGAAGGAGAGCAACTACGAGGAGCGCAGGAGCTTTTTCAAGAAGTTCAAGAAGTAGCCCGGAGGAGAAAGAGAAGGGAGAAAGACGATGAAAATTGCCATCGCGTCGGATCACGGCGGGTTTGATCTCAAGGAGCAGGTGAAGGCCTGGCTCCGGGAGATGGGCCACGAGGCGGAGGACTTCGGCTGCCACGGCAGGGAGAGCTGCGACTACCCGGATTTCGGGGCGGCGGCGGCCCGGGCGGTGGCCTCCGGCCAGTGTGAGCGGGGCATCGTCATCTGCACCACCGGCATCGGCATCTCCATCACCGCCAACAAGGTCAGGGGGATCCGCTGCGCCCTGTGCGGCGACCCCTGGAGCGCGGAGATGACCCGCCGGCACAATGACGCCAATATGCTGGCCATGGGCGCCGGCGTGGTGGGGCCCCTGCTGGCCCGCCGGATCGTGGAGACCTTCCTGACCACGGAGTTTGAGGGGGGCCGCCACCAGCGCCGGGTGGATAAGGTCATGGCTTTGGAAAATCCATGAGGGCGAAGGCCGGGGACGATGCGTCCCCGGCCCTTTCCGTTTCCGGGGCTGTCTCCCCATCCCCCCGGGGCGGATCCGCCGGAAGGGAACCGGGAGAAAACGGGGGGAAACGGGGGATTTTTCCCCGCCCCGGGTTGTTTTTTGGGGCGGGGGATGGTATGGTATAGGCAATCCCATCGCAACGAGGACCGAAAGGAGGATGCCTGTGGGGACCAAGGGATACCACAGCTACCGGGGCCGCCGGGGCGGGACGCGCCTGCTGGGGATCATCGTGCTGGCGCTGATCCTGCTGGCGGCCTGCGTATACCTGTTTTTGCAGCGGTATGTAACGTTTACAGACACCGGCGAGGTGCGGCTGGATCTGCCTTTCTTCCAAAAGGAGGAACCCGGGGAGACAGAAGGGGAGCCGGATACGGACGGCGGGGACATGAACCTGGTGATAGATGCGCCCGGCGAGGGCGCCGGGGAGGACGAGGGCGCCGGAGAGACGGCGGCCCAGCCCTACGGGGAGCACCGGCTGCTCCAGCTCTCCGCCCTCCCGCCCGACAGCAACGCTTTGGGGACGGAGCTTTCCGCCCAGGGGGCCAACGGCTTCGTCTACACAGTGAAGGACAACACCGGCAAGGTGTTCTATGACTCCGCCGTGGCCCTTCGGGACGCGGTGGGCGGCGGGGCGGACAGCGCCCTGCTGGGGGAGCTGTGCGGCGGGGAGAGCGTGATCTCCGCGGCCCGGCTCAACTGCTTCCACGACAGCTACTACGCCTTCGCCCACATGGAGAGCGCCGGGATCTGCCAGTCCTCCGGGTACATATGGTACGACAACCTCTCCTACCACTGGCTGGACCCCGCCAAGGAGCAGGCCAGGGAGTATGTGATCGACCTGGCCTTGGAGTGCGCCCGGCTGGGCTTCGACGAGCTGCTGCTGGAGGATATGTGCTACCCTTCGGCGGGCAAGGTGGAGAAGATCGACTACTCCGCCGACCAGCTGGGGAAAACGGAGGCGCTGGGGCTGTTCCTGACGGAGCTGCGGGAGGCCTTGGCCCCCTATGACGTGCGCATCGCCCTGCTGCTGGACCAGGGGGATCTGTCCGGGGAGGACGCGGCGCTGACCGGGCTGGACCTTCCGGCGCTGCTGCCCCTGGTGGACGCGGTGTACGCCCCGGCCGCCGATCCGGCGGAAGCGGAGGCGGCCCTGGCCGCGGCGGCGGAGGACGCCCCGGACTTCGTGCCGGTGACCGCTGCGGCGGAGCCCTCCGGCAGCTGGTACCTGGCTGGAAACTGAATATGTCCCGGGAGGGCGGTCCGCCGGACGGCCGCTCCCGGGCGGACCGGAAAAGGGCCGCGGCGAATGCCGCGGCCCTTTCGGCATCTTTTACAAATGGACATTTTGACCATCTGATAGAGGGATGTTTGCGGAGGTGCGACCGCTGGCGGGAGACAGAGAGTGGCCAAAAGCTAGACAAAATTTCTGCCTGGGGAGCCGCCTGCCCCGCTATGGGCAGGCGAGACGGAAGGTATAGATAGATTCTATGGCAAAGGCGACAAAGGGGAGAGAGCGGATTTGGTCAAGTTGTCAAAATCTTAACAGAGGACAAAAAACCATTGGCCCGCAGAAGGGGATGTGGTATAATAAGGTCGTATTACTATCGGAAAAATTTGGGGTGGGAGAATGGGCTCCCGCCTGCAAAAGCTGGGTAGTACGAGCAAAGCAAACCCTCCCAAAACTGATCGAAAAGGGGTGAGACGATGTCACTGGAAGCCATTACCGAGATCCGCGGAGTGGAGGAGCGCATGGAGCGCGCCAAGGCCGAGGCCCGCGCCCAGGCGCAGAAGCTGATCGCCGAAGCCGAGCGGGACGGGAAGGCCCTGCTCCAGCAGGGCCGGGACGCCGCCGCAGCGGCGGAGGCGGAGGCTCTGCGGGAAGCGGAGGCTGCCGCCGCCCGGCGCCGGGAGGCGATCCTGGCGGAGGCGGCGAAAGACTGTCAGGCGCTGAAGGATGCCGCCCTCGGGCGGATGGACAAGGCGGCCCAGGCAATTATGGAAAGGGTGGTAGAGAGCTAATGTCCATTGTCAAAATGAAACGGATCCGGCTCATCGCCCTTGCCCAGGACAGGGACGCGCTGCTGTCGAGTCTGCTTCATGTGGGCTGCGTGGAGATCAGCGAGCCGGAGGAGATCCCCCAGGGCGGCGACGGGAACCCGCTGCTGCACAGGGACACCGCCGGCGTGGCCCAGGCCCGGGCCCAGCTGACCGCCCTGCAGCACGCGCTGGAGGTGCTGCGCAAATACGCCCCGCAGAAAAAGGGGATGTTCGCGCCCCGGGGCACCATCGGGGAACGGGAGCTGCTGGATCAGGCGGCCATGGCCGCCGCCCTCGCCAAGGCGGAGGCGGTGAACGAGCACGCCAAGGCTGTCGGCCAGCTCAACACCCGGGAGGCCCGGCTCCACACGGAGCAGCTGGCCCTGCAGCCCTGGAGCGCCTATGACCTGCCCCTGGAGGACCAGGGCACGCGGGCCGCGTCCATCCTGCTGGGCACCGTGCCCAACGCCGTGGATTTTGACGCCATGGCCGGTGCGGTGATGGAGAGCGCCGACACCGCCTGGCTGCGGCTGCTGTCCGCCGACCGGGAGCAGCAGTACCTGGAGGTGCTGGTCCACCGCTCCCAGGAGGCGGCCGCTTTGGAGGTCCTGCGGACATACGGCTTCAGCTTCTCCCAGCTCAAGGATATGGCCGGCACGGTGGCGGAGAATATCCGCCGGCTGGACGGCGAGCTGGCGGAGATCGACCGGCAGCGCCGGCAGGAGCAGGACGCCATCCGGGCCCTGGGGGCCGATGTGGCGGAGATCGAGGTCTGTGTGGACCGGGTGCAGCAGGTGCTTTCCCGGGAGGACGCCAAGGAACGCCTTCTCACCGGCGGGGCCATCCTCTGCCTGGAGGGCTGGGCCCCGGCGCCGGAGGTACCGGCCCTGGAGAAGGCCCTCAAGGCCTTTGACTGTGCCTATGAGCTGACGGATCCTACCCCCGAGGAGTACCCCCAGGTGCCGGTGAAGCTGAAAAACAGCGTGTTCAGCCGGTGCATGAACGTGGTCACGGAGATGTACTCCCTGCCCGCCTATGACGGCACGGACCCCAACCCGCTGATGGCCCCCTTCTTCATCCTGTTCTTCGGCATCATGATGGCGGACGCGGCCTACGGACTTTTGATGATCTTCGGGGCCCTGTTCGTCCTGAAGAAGGCCAAGCCCCGGGAGGGCACCCGCAACTTTATGGAGCTGGTGTTCTGGTGCGGCGTGAGCACCACCATCGTCGGCGTCATGACCGGCGGCTTCCTGGGCGACTTTATCCCCCAGCTCATCAAGATCATCAACCCGGAGAGCACCTTCGCCATGCCCGCCCTGTTCACCCCCCTGGATGACACGGTGGCCATCATGCTGGGCTCCCTGGTGCTGGGCCTCATCCAGGTCATCACCGGTATGGCGGTGAGCGTGGTCAACAAGATCCGCTCCGGCGACTTTATCGACGCCCTCTTCAGCGAGATCACCTGGTGGATCATCCTGGCCGGCGTGCCCCTGGCCATTTTCGGCATCGGTACCGTGGCCGGCGTGCCCGTCCCCCTGGCGGTGGGCGGGCTGATGCTGGTGTTCGGCGGTACCCGCAACGCCAAGGGCTTCGGCAAGGTGGCCACCCTGGTGGGCCTGGTATACAACGGCGTCACCGGCTACTTCAGCGATATCCTCTCCTATGTGCGCCTTATGGCCCTGATGCTCTCCGGCAGCGTCATCGCCTCGGTGTTCAACACCCTGGGCGCCACCTTCGGGAACGTGATCCTGTTTGTCATCGTGGCCCTCATCGGCAACGCCCTGAACCTGGCGCTGAACCTGCTGGGCTGCTATGTCCACGATCTGCGTCTGCAGTGCCTGGAGTTCTTCGGCCGGTTTTATAAAGAGGGCGGCAAGCCCTACAAGCCCCTGGCGATCCAAACAAAATATGTAGATGTAATCAAGGAGGAACAGTAACATGGCAGCTTTTATTGAACTTTTCGGCGGTCTCGGTCTTGCATTCCTGGGCGCGGCTCTGGCGGTGGGCCTGTGCTGCGTAGGTTCCGCCAAGGGCACCGGCATAGTGGGTGAAGCGGCTACCGGCGTCATCAGCGAAGCTCCCGAAAACTTCTCCAAGTGCCTGATCCTGCAGGTGCTGCCCGGTACCCAGGGCCTGTACGGCATGGTGGCGTGGTTCTTCGTTCTGCTGACCATCGGCGTGTTCGGCGGCGGCGTGCAGCAGCTGACCATTGCCCAGGGCCTGTCCATCTTCTGCTCCTGCCTGCCCATCGCGCTGGGCGGCTGGCTGAGCGCCATCTACCAGGGCCGCGTGGCCGCCGCCTCCATCAACATCGTGGCCAAGCGCCCCGAGGAGGCCACCAAGGGCATCATCCTCTGCGGTATCGTGGAGTTCTACGCTATTTTGTCCCTGCTGGCCACCATCCTGCTGCTGATGAACGCCCTGTAATGGGCCTCATCCATACCAGAGGAAAGGCGGTAACAGCTGCATGAATGGAATTGAAAAACTTACCGCGCGCATAGAGGCCGACGCCCAGGCGGAGGCGGCGGAGATCCTCCGCGCCGCCGAGGAGAAGGCCCGGGAGATCCGCGCCGGATACGAGGCCCAGGCCCAGGCGGAGGCCGCTGACGCGGCCCAGAGCCGGGCGAAGGCCGCCCAGCAGCGGCGGGAGCGGCTGGAGGGCGCGGCGGAGATGGAGGCCAAGCGCCAGACCCTGGCGGCCAAGCAGGAGATGATCGACGCCGCATTTGAGAAGGCCAAGGCCCGCCTCACGGACCTTCCGGAGGAGGCGTATGCCGACCTGCTGGCCAGGCTGGCGGTGAAGGCGGCCAAGACCGGCCGGGAGGAGATCGTCCTCAGCGCCCGGGACAAGCAGTGGGTGGGCGCCAAGGTGGCCGCCAAGGCCAACGCCCTGCTGGCCAAAGCCGTGGCCCCCAGCCTGCCCCAGGAGCTCAAAGAGAGCAAGGCCGGCAGCGTCATCGCCAAGGTGGTCACCGGGGCCAACGCCCTCCTCCAGGGCACGGCCATGCTCACCCTGGCCGACGAGACCCGGGAGATGGAGGGCGGGCTGATCCTCCGGGACGGCAACGTGGAGGTCAACTGTGCCTTCGAGACCCAGCTGCGGGTCCTGCGGGAGACCATGGCGGCGGACATCGCGGCCATCCTCTTCGCGTAACAAAGGCTATCCCATATAACAGGAAGTAAGAAAGGAGGATGGCTTTTGGCAAAGAAGAAGCTGAAGGATACGGATTATCTCTTTATCTCCACCTACCTGCGGGCCCGGGAGAAGTACCTGCTCACGGCGGCCCGGATGGACCGGATGATCGACGCCCCCACCGCCGATGAGGCGGGGAAGGTGCTCCAGGAGATCGGCTACGGCGAGTTTTCCGCCGCCAGCGACCGGGAGCTGGGCCAGGCCCTGGCCCGGGAGCGGGAGGCCCTGTTCCAGGACCTCTACCGGTACGTCCCGGACAAAGCGGTGGTGGATGTATTCAAGGTCAAGTATGATTACCACAACCTCAAGGCCCTGCTGAAGGCCCGGGCCATGGGCGTGGACGGCGGCCGGCTGCTGCTGGACGCGGGCCGTGTGAGCGCCGCGTCCCTGGAGCGGGCGGTCCGGGAGGGGGATTTTGAAAGCCTTCCCGAGACCCTGCGCAAGGCGGCCCAGGAGGCCCATGAGGTCCTGGGGACCACCGGCGACCCCCAGCTGAGCGATTTCGTGCTGGATCGGGCCTACTACGAGGAGATGCTCTCCTGCGCCCGCTCCACCCGCAGCGACTTCCTGGTGCGGTACGTCCGGGCCACCATCGACGCGGCGAACCTGCGCAGCGCGGTGCGCACCCTGCGGATGAAGAAGGGCGGCGATTTCCTGCGGAAGGTCCTTTTCGAGGGGGGCAGCATCCCGGTGGACAGCGTCCTCGCCGCCGCCCTGGGCGGCAGCCTGGAGGAGCTCTACCGCACCACGGAGCTGAAGGCGGCGGCGGAGGCCGGCGCCGAGGCGGTCCGGGGAGGCGACCTGACCCGGTTCGAGAAGCTCTGCGACGACGCGGTGACCGCCTTCGCCGCCGGGGCCAAGCGGATCCCCTTCGGGGTGGAGGCCGTCATCGGCTACCTGGTGGCCAAGGAGATCGAGTTTACGGCGGTGCGCATCATCATGGCCGGCCGCATGGCGGGCATTGATGGAGAAACCATCCGCCAGCGGCTCCGGGAAGCCTATGTGTAAGGAGGGAGGAAGGGCACATGTATAAGATCGCGGTTTTGGGCGACCGGGAC
>CALXGG010000104.1 GCA_944387785.1 uncultured Oscillospiraceae bacterium
TTCGGCACCAACGACCTGACCCAGATGACCTTCGGCTTCAGCCGCGACGACGCCGGCAAGTTCCTGGCCAGCTACTATGACCGGAAGATCTACGAGTCTGATCCCTTCTCCAAGCTGGATCAGGCCGGCGTAGGCCGCCTGGTGCACATGGCCTGCGACCTGGGCCGCAAGACCCGCCCCGACATCAAGCTGGGCATCTGCGGCGAGCAGGGCGGCGACCCCTCCACCGTGGAGTTCTGCCATAATGTGGGCCTGACCTACGTCTCCTGCAGCCCCTTCCGGGTGCCCATCGCCCGGCTGGCCGCCGCCCAGGCTGCCATCAAGAACCCCCGGTAACACCGCCGGATCCTGAGAAGATCAAAGAAGGCCCCCGCGCCGGTACCGGCGCGGGGGCCTTTCCCGTGCCCCGGCGGGCCCCGGGGGGCCTTTCCCCCGCCCCGGCCGCCGGGAAGGAGGGCCCCCGGCGCAGCGGCCCCTTGCCAAACCGGGGAAACCTGCTATACTGGGAGAAAAGCCCGCCGCGGCGGGCCACCCTTTGCCCAAAAGGAGCGGAGAAGATCCTATGAAGAGCCTGCTGTCCTCCTGTGCCATCGCCTTTTCCACCTACTCCCGGATCCCCATGCCCCAGGTGGAGTGGAGCGAGAAGAACATGCGCCACACCCTGGCCTGCTTCCCCCTGGTGGGGGCGGCGGTGGGGCTGATCTTCTGGGCGGCGGACGGGCTGTGCGCCCTGCTGGAGGCGGGGCCGGTCCTCCGGGCCGCCCTGCTGACCGCCGTGCCGGTGGCCGTCACCGGCGGCATCCACCTGGACGGCTACTGCGACACCGTGGACGCCCTGGCCTCCCACGCCGGCCGGGAGCGGAAGCTGGAGATCCTGAAGGATTCCGCCGCCGGGGCCTTCGCCGTGATCTGGTGCGCCCTGTGGTTCCTCCTCTATTTCGGCCTGCTGACGGAGCTGGACAGCGCCCGGACGGCGGCGGCGGGGTTCGTCCTCAGCCGGAGCCTCAGCGCCCTGGCGGTGGAACGCCTGCCCTCCGCCCGCTCCGGCATGGGGGCCACCCTCAAGTCCGGCAGCTCCTTCCCCTGGTGGGCCCTGGGGCTGTACACGGCGGCCTACCTGGCGGCGGTGCTGCTGTGGGGGGAGCCGGTGCCGGGCCTTGCGGCCCTGGCGGCGGCGGTGGGGTTCTATTTCCTCTATAAGCGGATGGCCCTGCGGGTGTTCGGCGGCTTCACCGGGGACCTGGCGGGATGGTTCCTCACCGTGTGCGAGCTGGTGATGCTGGCCGCTGTGGTGGCGGCGGAAAGGGTGGTGGCCCTATGGTTTTGATCGTCGGCGGCGCGGCCCAGGGGAAGCGGGAGTTTGCCCGGCGGGAGCTGGGGGTCGCCGCCTGGAGCGACGGCGTGATCGGAGCGGAAAATTGTATTGACGGCCTCCACCGGGCCCTCCGGCACCAGCCGGAGGCGGAGGCCTTGCTGGAACGGTGGCTGGCGGAGCACCCTGATGGAGTGATCATCTGCGACGAGGTGGGCTGCGGCGTGGTGCCCATGGACAGGGAGGAGCGGGCCTGGCGGGAGCATGTGGGCCGCGCCTGCTGCCGCCTGGCGGAACGGGCCGCGGCGGTGTACCGGGTGACCTGCGGGCTGGGGGTACGGCTGAAATGACGGTGTACCTCATCCGCCACGGGAAAACACAAGGGAATGTGGAGCGCCGGTACATCGGCTCCACCGACCAGCCCCTCTGCCCCCAGGGCCGGGCGGAGCTGGCGGGCAAAACCGCCCCGGCGGCGGACAGGATCATCGCCTCGCCGCTGCTCCGGTGCCGGGAGACGGCGGAGATCCTCTACCCGGGACGGGATGTGGAGATCGTGGACGATCTCCGGGAGGCGGACTTCGGGGAATTCGAAAACCGCGCCTACGGGGAGCTGAAGGACGACCCCCGGTACCGCGCCTGGCTGGACAGCGCCGGCGCCGCCGCGCCTCCCGGCGGGGAGAGCCGGGTACAGCAGCAGGCGCGGACGGTCCGGGCCTTCCGGAACGCCATGGCGGCCTGTGGAGAGGACGAGCGGGCGGCCCTGGTGGTCCACGGCGGCACCATCATGTGCCTGCTGGAGGCCCTGGAGCCCTCCCGCCGCTTCTATGACTGGCAGGCCCCCAACGGCGGCGGCTACGCCTGCGCCTGGGATGGGGAGCGCCTGACGGTGACCGCGACCATATAAATCATACGAGGGAGATGTCCTTTTCTTGAAAGAAAAGGACCAAAAGAACTTTGTCCGGCAAAGCCTTCGCTTTGCCGGCGGGTGGGGACAAAACCTGTCCCGGAGAGACGCGGCACAAACCCCTGCCGTAAAATGGCAGCAGGGGGATCCGCACAAAAACACATCGCCCGCCCCCGAAAACCGGGGACGGGCGATAACTTTTTGCAATATCAGCGGAAAATATTACAGTTTGTTGACGACGGGGATCACCATGGGGGAGCGCTTGGTGTGCTTGAAGAGGTAGTTGCTGACGGCGGACTTCACCGCCCCCCGCAGCTCGCCCATGTCCTTGCTGTTCTTGCCGCCCTTGCCGATGACGCCCTGGGCGGCGCTGTGGGCCACGTCCCGCAGCTCGTGCATCAGTTCCTCGGACTCCTTCACATAGATGAAGCCCCGGGTGATGATCTCCGGCTCGTGGAGGAGCTGGCCGTTCTGGACGTTGAGGATCACGACCACCATGCCGTCCTCCGCCAGGATCTTCCGGTCCCGCAGCACCACGGCCCCCACGTCGCCCACGCCGCTGCCGTCCACCAGCACCGGCCCGGCGGGGACGGGGGTATCGGCGATCTTGATGGTCTTGGTGGTCAGCTCGATGACGCTGCCGATGTCCGGCAGGACGATGTTCCGCCGGTCCATGCCCATGGACAGGGCCAGCTGGATGTGGCGGCGGAGGTGGCGCTGCTCGCCGTGGAGGGGGATGAAGAACTTGGGCCGGGTGAGGGCGTGGATGATCTTCAGCTCCTCCTGGCAGGCGTGGCCGGAGACGTGGAGGGGGTCGCTCTTGTCGTAGACCACGTCCACGCCCTTGCGGAAGAGCTCGTTGATGACCCGGCTGATGGTCTTTTCGTTGCCGGGGATGGCGCTGGCGGAGATGATGACCTTGTCCCCGGGGCCCACGTCCACCTGCCGGTGCTGGGAGAAGGCCATGCGGTACAGGGCGCTCATCTCCTCGCCCTGGCTGCCGGTGGTGACGATGACCTGCTTGTCCAGGGGCAGGGACTTGATCTTGTTGATGTCCACCACGGTGTTCTTGGGCAGCTTCATGTACCCCAGCTCCGTGGCCACCTTCATGATGTTCTCCATGCTCCGGCCGGTGACCGCCACCTTCCGGCCCACGGCGGCGGCGGCGTCGATGACCTGCTGGATACGGTGGACGTTGGAGGCGAAGGTGGTGACGATGATCCGCTGCTTGCAGCCGGTGAACAGCCGGTCGAAGGTCTTGCCCACGATCCGCTCGCTCATGGTGTAGCCCGGCCGCTCCACGTTGGTGGAGTCCGCCAGCAGGGCCAGCACCCCCTCCTTGCCCAGCTCGCCGAAGCGGCCCAGGTCGATGACCTCCCCGTCGATGGGGGTGGAGTCGATCTTGAAGTCGCCGGTGTGGACGATGACGCCCATGCTGGTGTGGATGGCGAAGGCCACCGCGTCGGCGATGGAGTGGTTGACGTGGATGAACTCCACGTAGAACTTGCCTACCTTGATCATCTCGCCGGCTTCCACGGTGATGAGCTTGGTGGATTTGAGGAGGCCGTGCTCCTCCAGCTTCAGCTTGATGAGGCCGGCGGTGAGCCGGGTGCAGTACACCGGCATGTTCACCTGCCGGAGCACATAGGGGATGGCGCCGATGTGGTCCTCGTGGCCGTGGGTGATGAAGAGGCCCCGGATCCGGGCCTTGTTCTTCACCAGGTAGCTCACATCGGGGATGATGAGGTCGATGCCGTACATGTCGTCGCTGGGGAAGGCCAGGCCGCAGTCCACTACGATCATCTCGCCGCCGTGCTCGTACACGGTCATGTTCTTGCCGATCTCGTTGAGTCCCCCCAGGGGGATGATCTTCATTTTTTCTGCCAAATTCAGTGACACTCCTTTATCAAAAAACGTAGGATGCCCTCGAAAAAAGAGGGAAAAAGACGCAACACAAACAGACGGGAGGCCCCTGCGCCCGCCGGCCCACCTCGCTTCGTGGGGCCGGGCGCGGTTCCGCCCGCTATGTACCTTGGCTGCGTGTAAAAGGGGTGGCGGCGGCCCCGGGAGGGGGCGTCCGCCGGTATTTCATCGCGCTCCCACGGCCGGGGCGCAAAAAAACCGAAACAGGGGGGCGGCCGGAAGGGGCCGCCGGGGGCCGCGCCCAAAGGCGCGGCGGGGCGGCGGGGAGCCGCCCGGGGAAGGCCGCCGGGCCCCGGAAGGGCCCTGGGCGGCGGGCCGGGCACACAGGCCCCGGCCCATACATAGTTTAGTATAGCACAGCTTTTTCCAAAAGTATACAGTAATTTTTCACCGGCGGATGGGGAAATCCGGCGGGAAGGCCGGCCCGCCGGGGTGGAAAGCAGCTTTTTTTGCCTGGAGGGGGTGAATTTGGGGCTTTCCAGCGGGAGGGATCCGTGGTATAATACAATGATCAATCATGTGTGGCCGGCCCGGGCGTCACCCGGGCCGGAGTAAGGAGGGAGCGGCTCGTGCATAAGAAATTGTCCCGGCTGGTGGAGCCGAATCTTCAGCCCTATTTTTTCTGCCTGGCGCTGTTCACCGTCATCGCCATCCCCATCCAGCCCATGCTGGCGGCGGCGGAGGCGGCGGTGCTGGTGCTGCTGTATATGTTCTACCGCTACCAGAGCGTGCGCCGGCGGCGCAGCGTGGTGCAGTATATCGAAACCATCACCGGCGGCGTGGACTCCGTCAGCAAGAACAGCCTGCTCAACACGCCACTGCCGGTGGTGGTGTTCCGGGCGGACAACGGGGAGGTCATCTGGGCCAACGACAGCTTCATCAGCCTCACCGAGGCCGAGGGGGACGTGTTCGACGTGGGGATCCGGGACATGGCCCCGGGCTTTGACTACCAGACCCTCATGGCCGACGGCTCCCTGGGGGAGCTGGTGGAGATGAACGGCTGCACCTACCAGGTCTACGGCTCCGTCAGCCGGGCCAGCGGCCGGGGGACGGGGCAGATCATCACCGCCTACTTCGTGGACGTCACCGAGAGCCAGCACCTCAAGGCGGTGTACGAGGCCACCCGGCCGGTGGTGTCGGTGCTGGTGCTGGACAACTACGAGGAGCTCATGAAGGCAGGCGGCGAGGCCGCCAAGTCCTCGGTGCTGGCCCAGATCGACGAGAAGATCAACACCTGGGTCACCGGCAGCGGCGGCATGCTGCGCAAGTACGACCGGGACCGCTACTTCTTCATCTGCGAGGAGCAGAGTTTCGCCAAGCTCATCGAGGAGAAGTTCTCCGTGCTGGAGGCCATCCACGCCGTCCACAGCGAGGACGGGGTCATGGCCACCCTCTCCATCGGCTCCGGCAAGGACTGCGACACCTACGAGGAGGCCTTCCGGGCCGCCAACAAGTCCATCGAGATGGCCCTCAGCCGGGGCGGCGACCAGGCGGTGGTGAAGGACAGCCTGGACTTCCAGTTCTACGGCGGCCGCTCCAAGTCCACGGAGAAGCGCACCAAGGTGAAGTCCCGGGTCATGGCCAAGGCCCTGGGGGAGCTCATCGCCGACGCCAGCGAGGTCTACGTCATGGGCCACGAGTACGCCGACATGGACGCCGTGGGCGCCGCGGCCGGCGTGTGCTGCGCCGCCCGGAAGCGGGGCAAGCCGGTGCAGATCGTCATCGACCTGGAGAACAACAACGCCCGGCCCCTGGTCCGCAAGCTCCAGGAGCTGCCGGAGTACCGGGACGTGTTCGTCAGCGGGGCGGAGGCCTTCCTCCACGCCCAGCCGGGGGCCCTGCTGGTGGTGGTGGATACCAACCGGCCGGACATGGTGGAGAGCCGCCAGCTGCTGGACGCCTGCAACCGGGTGGCGGTCATCGACCACCACCGCCGGGCCGCCACCTATATCGAGAGCGCCGCCCTCAACTTCCACGAGCCCTACGCCTCCTCCGCCTCCGAGCTGGTGACGGAGCTGCTGCAATACATGGTGGAGGCCGGGGACCTGCTCCGGGGGGAGGCGGAGGCCCTGCTGGCGGGCATCATGCTGGACACCAAGAACTTCATGATGCGCACCGGCGGCCGCACCTTCGAGGCGGCGGCCTTCCTGCGGCGCTCCGGCGCGGATACGGCGGAGGTCCGCCGCTACTTCCAGAGCGACCTGCCCAGCATGATCCAGCGCTACGACATCATCCGGGACGCCAAGATGTACCACGGCGACCTGGCCATCGCCGCCGTGGACAAGGAGGTGCCCCGGGTCACCGCCGCCAAGGCCTCCGACGACCTTTTGACCCTCCAGGGGATCCAGGCCTCCTTCGTGCTCTACAAGGTGGGGGACGGCGTGTCCATGTCCGCCCGGAGCCTGGGGGAGATCAACGTGCAGCTGATCCTGGAGGGCCTGGGCGGCGGCGGCAATTCCACCACCGCCGGCGGCCATGTGCCGGACGCCACGGTGGCCCAGGTCCATGCCCGCCTGCTGGCGGCCATCGACAAATACTATCAGCAATGACCTACATAGGGGCCCAAGGCCCGGACAAAACAGGAGGATTGACACCATGAAAGTGATTTTACAGCAGGACGTGAAGGGCCAGGGCAAGAAGGGCCAGATGATCGAGGTGGCGGAGGGCTACGCCCGCAATTTCCTGCTGCCCCGGAAGCTGGCGGTGCCCGCCACCGCCGACGCCATGAACACCATGCGCCTCCAGGAGAAGGCCAAGCGGGCCGAGGAGGCCCGGCTGCGGGCGGAGGCGGTGGAGACCGCCGAGAAGCTCAAGAACGCCCCGGTGAAGATCGCCGCCCGGGCGGGGGCCAACGGCAAGCTCTTCGGCGCCGTCACCAGCAAGGAGGTCTCCGACGCCCTCCAGGCCCAG
>CALXGG010000105.1 GCA_944387785.1 uncultured Oscillospiraceae bacterium
CCGCCGGCGAGGCGCTGTCCCTCCGCGAGGAAGAAGAATGACCTCCCGCCTGAAGGCGGGAGGTCATTCCTTTGCCGGGGCACGGCCGGCAGGCCGGGACGGTACGTCGGCCTGCCGCTCCAGGATCCACAGGGACAGCGTCAGGTAGAGGCGCTGCCAGGGGTCCTCCAGGTCCGCGCCCAGCAGCGGCTGTATCTTTTTCAGCCGGTACAGCAGGGTGGTGCGGTGGATGATGAGGGCCTGGGCCGTCTCTGGGATGTTCCGCTCGTGGAGCAGGTAGGCCCGCAGCGTCTCAAAATACTGGGTCCCCTTTTCCCGATCGTGGGCCGCCAGGGCCATGAGCCCCGGGGCGACCAGGTGCTGGGGCAGCAGCGGCGGATCCAGGCTGTCCAGGAGGTAGTCCATGGCGCAGTCAGAAAAAAGCAGGATCCACTTCTCGCCCCGCAGCTGGAAGGCCCGGTCGATGGCGGCCTCCGCCTGGCAGTAGGCCAGATGCAGGTCCCGCAGGCCCGCCGCGGGAGAGGAGATCCCGGCATACAGACAGTAGTCCCGGCACAGGGGGGCCAGACGATGGCGGAACTGGACCGGGGAGACCGGCTCCCGGGTCGTGTTCAGGAGCAGGCACTGCTCACATCCGGTGAGGAGGATATAGCTCCCCGGGAAGGTCTGAAACAGCTCGCTGTGGAGGGCGTGGTCCAGGAGGGTGGTCTCACTGGTCTCCTGGGGTCTGAGCCGCGCGCAGAGGTACTGGTCGGAGAGGTCCCACCCCATGGTCTTCAGCAGGCGGCCCAGGTCCGCCGGATCCGGCAGGTCCCCCGCCAGGATCTTATAGATGACCCCGTCCATCCCCTGGTACTGTCCCAGGTCCTGCCGCCCCAGCAGCGACACCGCCCGCTGGGCAAGGAACTCCGCCAGCAGGAAGTCCTGGCGGCGGAACTCCCGGTTCTGCCGGAACACCAGCAGCCGGCCCCGATAGAGGCTGCCCTCCCACAGGTTCACATACAGGGAGCTGGGCGTCCCCTGGGGCCCGCTCCAGATCTTCGCCTCCCGGTGGGCATAGGTCTCCAGATAATCGCTGTCATGCTTGAAATCCTCCACGATGGCCCGGGGGACGAAGCCCTTTTCCGACGACGCCACATACTCCGGCATCATGACCGTCCGGACCCCCGCCGACATGGCGATCATGATGAACCAGTCGTCATGGATGCAGACCGGGTTCTCCAGAAGCGTCTCCCCCAGCTGGCACAGCTCCTGGAGCCCCGCGCCGCTGAGGACCAGCTGGTCGATGCGGGACCGGGCCTCCTGCCAGGAGGAGAAGTATTCCTGGAGGAGATCCAGCAGGGCTTCCCGGCTGCTGCCCGGACAGTACAGGTGGTCCCCCGCCCCGGGGATGTCGCTCCCGCTCACATAGGCGCACACATCCACAGGGAAATCCGTCTCCCGGCCGGTGAGCAGATAGATCACGTCCTGCCGGAGCGGCTGCCCGCTGTACAGCCGGACGCCCCGGTAGGTCTTTTCTTTGTCCCGGACGGCGCTCCGGCAGGGGATCCCCGCCCGGAGCAGGGCGTCCGCCACCATCTCCAAGGTGGGCAGGCAGCATGGGGCCTGGATCTGCTCCACGGTATCCCCTCCTTTTTCCATATACGGCTATTTTATCCTCATTTTTGAGGATTGTAAAGGTCGGAAATAGGAAATCCGTGAAAATTTGCCTGCGGATATTTGAATGAATTGACAAGGAATTGTGTGGATGATACCATAATTTAGGAATTATTGACCAAAGCTCCTGCATTTCATCGGACGCAAATTTGCGGATAGGCTCCGGCCGCTCCGCTGAAAAAAATCAAGGGAGGAAATATTTATGCTGACCGCCAAGGAAAATATGCGCGAAGTCATTCGCGGCGGCAACCCGGACCGGTTCGTCAACCAGTACGAGGCCATCGCCCTGCTGTTCCACCCCTACCTCATGACCCAGCCGCTGCTGCAGCGGGGCATGGAGAACATCGTCAACGGCTGGGGCGTCACCCAGTCCTTCCCCAACAACGCCCCCGGCGCCTTCCCCGTACATACGCCGGAGAAGATCGTGGTCAAGGACATCGAGGAGTGGAAGAAGTACGTCAAGGCCCCGTCCCTGAAGTTCCCTCAGGAGCTGTGGGACGCCGCCAAGGCCATGTATGACGCCGTGGACGGCGCCAAGGCCTACAAAGCCTCCTTCATCGCCCCCGGCATTTTCGAGCAGTGCCACTACCTGTGCTCCATCGAGGAAGCCCTGATGAACTACATGGAGTACCCCGATGAGATGCACGACCTCATCAAGTACCTCACCGACTGGGAGCTGGAGCTGGCGGAGGGCATCTGCTCCCACCTCCACCCCGACGCCATCTTCCACCACGACGACTGGGGCAGCGAGCAGAATTCCTTCCTGCGCCCCTCCATCTTCGAGGACTTCTTCCTGGAGCCCTACCAGCAGATCTACCGCTACTACAAGGATCACGGCGTGGAGCTCATCATCCACCACTCCGACAGCTACTGCGCCAACATCCTGCCCACCATGATCGAAATGGGCATCGACGTGTGGCAGGGCTGCATGAAGTCCAACAACGTGCCGGAGCTCATCAAGAAGTACGGCGGCAAGATCGCCTTCATGGGCGAGATCGACAACAAGCAGGTGGACTTCGACGGCTGGACCCAGGACGACTGCACCAAGGCCGCCGTGGAGGCCATGGAGCGCTGCGGCAACAAGTACTTCATCCCCTGTATCACCCAGGGGGGGCCGGGCTCCCTGTATGAGGGCACCTACAAGGGTCTGTGGGACGCCATCGACCGCTACAACTGCGAGAAGTTCGGGCTCAAGCAGGAGGACATCGAGGCCGCCCGCCTGCCCATCAGCATCATGTTCTGATCCCCCGGGGGAATTTTCAAAACCACAAGGAGGAAATCGCTTCCATGATCATTATCGGCGAAAAGATCAACGGCTCCATCCCCGCGGTGGCGGACGCCATCGCCCGGCGGGACGCGGAGTTCATCAAGAACCGCGCCATCGCCCAGGAAAAGGCCGGCGCCACCTTCATCGACTGCTGCGCCTCCGTTCCGGAGGACCAGGAGGTGGAGACCCTCCACTGGATGATCGACTGCATCCAGGAGGTCTCCGATCTGCCCATCTCCGTGGACAGTCCCAGCGCCAAGGTGCTGGCCGAGGCTTATAAGTTCTGCAACAAGCCCGGCCTTTTCAACTCCGTGTCCGGCGAGGGCGACAAGATCGACATTATCTTCCCCATCCTGGCGGAGAACAAGGGCTGGCAGGTCATCGCCCTCCTCTCCGACGACACCGGCATCCCCAAGAACGCCGCCGACCGCCTGCGGGTCTTTGACCGCATCATGGCCAAGGCCAAGGAGTACGGCATCTCCCCCAGCCGCATCCATATCGACCCCCTGGTGGAGATGCTCTGCACCTCGGAAAACGGCATCGAGACCAACATCGAGGTCATCACCACCGTCCGGGAGAAGTACCCCTCCATCCACATCACCGCCGCCGTGTCCAACATCTCCTTCAACCTCCCCGTGCGGAAAATGATCAACCTGGGCTTCACGGTGCTGGCCATGAACGCCGGCCTGGATTCCGCCATCCTGGACCCCACCAACCGGGACATGATGGGCGTGATCTACGCCACCGAGGCCCTGCTGGGCCTGGACGACTACTGCATGGAGTACATCGGCGCCTACCGGGAGGGCCTGTTCGGGCCCGTCAAGTAAGAGCGCTTTCGGATCTTGCGCCGGCCAGCCCGGGCCGGCAGTCAAAAAATATGAAAAGGAGCTACTGCTATGAGTATTGAAACTGTCAATGATCTGGTCATCCGCGGCAAGGCCAAGCTGGTCCCCGCCGCCGTACAGGAGGCCCTGGACGAGGGCTGCGACGCCACCGCCCTGCTGGACACCATGATCGCCGCCATGGACGTGGTGGGCGAGAACTTCAAGAACGGCGACATCTTTGTCCCTGAGATGCTCATTTCCGCCAAGGCCATGAAGAAGGGCGTGGAGGTCCTCAAGCCCCACCTGTCCTCCGGCGCCACCGGCGCCCTGGGCAAGGTCGTCATCGGCACCGTGGCCGGCGACCTCCACGACATCGGGAAGAACCTGGTGGCCATGATGATCGAGTCCGCCGGCTTTGAGATCATCGACCTGGGCGTGGACGTCCCCGTGGAGAAGTTCGTCGCCGCCGCCGGGGAGAATGAGAACGTGAAGATCGTCGCCGTCTCCGCCCTGCTGACCACCACCATGCCCGCCATGCAGGCCACCGTGGCCGCCATCAACGCCGCGCCCTGGCGGGGCAATGTGAAGGTGATGGTGGGCGGCGCCCCAATCACCCAGGAGTTCGCCGACAAGATCGGCGCCGACGCCTATACGCCCGACGCCGCCTCCGCCGCCAAGCGGGCCAAGGAGCTGGTGGCGTAACCAAACCGCCCATATACGGATCCAGGGGCCGATGCCGGGCATCGGCCCCTGGGCGTTCCTGAGAGGAGTTGCACCATGGCGCACTTTACCGTGACCTTCCAGCCCGGCGGCATCCAGGTGGCCGTGCCGGCGGGCACCACCCTGCTCCAGGCCCAGATCCAGGCGGGCCTGCGCCCCGACGCCCCCTGCGGCGGCCGCGGCTCCTGCGGCAAATGCAGGGTCCTCCTCCGGGACGGCCGGGAGGTCCTGGCCTGCCAGACGCCGGTGGAGCGGGACGAGACCGTCTTTCTTGGGCAGGCCCATCAGGCCCAGATCCTCACCGGCGCCCAACAGGCGGCGGACTTCCGCCCGGACGGCGCGGGCCGGTATGTCCTGGCCTTCGACGTGGGCACCACCACCCTGGCCGCCTATCTCCTCAGTGGGGAGACCGGGGCCCAGCTGGCCGAGGCCAGCTGCCTCAACCCCCAGAGCCAGTATGGGGCCGACGTGATCTCCCGGATCCAGATGGCCATGGACGGGGGCGGGGAGACGCTGCGGCGCTGCGTCCTGGACGCCCTGGCCCGGCTGACGGAGGAGGCGGCCGGGAAAGCCGACATCTCCGCCGGGGACATCACCGCCGCCGCCGTTGTGGGCAATACGGCCATGCACCACCTGCTCCTGGGGATCGACCCCATCCCCCTGATAACGCCCCCCTACATGCCCAAGGTGTTCCAGGCCATGGAGGTCCCCGGGGCGGAGCTGCTGCCCATCCGGGGCGTCCTCCGGGTGCTGCCCAACATCGCCGGCTTCGTAGGGGGCGACACCGTGGGCTGCATGACGGCCACACGATTCGACCGGCTGGAGGAGCTGACCCTCCTGATCGACATCGGGACCAACGGCGAGATGGTGCTGGGGGACCGCCGCCGCCGGATCGCCTGCTCCACCGCCGCCGGCCCCGCCTTTGAGGGGGCCCGGATCTCCTGCGGGATGCGGGGGGCGTCCGGCGCCGTGGACCATGCGGCCTGTGAGGGCGGGGACATCTCGTACCACGTCATAGGCGGGGGAAAGGCGGAGGGCCTTTGCGGCTCCGGGCTGCTGGACCTGACGGCGGCCCTCCTGGAGGCGGGCCGCATCGACGAGACCGGCCGCCTGGAGGGAGGGGCCTACCGCCTCTGCCCCGGCGTCACCCTGACCCAGAAGGACGTGCGGGAGGTGCAGCTGGCCAAGGGCGCCATCCGCGCCGGCATCGAGCTGCTGGCCAAAGCCATGGGCGCTCGCGTGGAGGACATCCGGACCGTGTACCTGGCCGGCGCCTTCGGGAACTATCTGACCCCCGCCTCCGCCTGCCGCATCGGTATGATCCCCCCGGCGCTGGAGGCGCGCATCCTCCCCATCGGCAACGCCGCCGGGGAGGGCGCCAAGCTGTGCGCCGCCAGCCGGGAGGAGTTCGCGTACAGCCAGCGCCTGGCGGGATCCACGGAATTCCTGGAGCTGGCGACCCTGCCGGACTTCCAGGAGCAGTTTCTGGAAGCCCTGGGATTTTCGGAGGTTGTATGATCGGAAATGAACAATTGGCGGCATATGCCCAGGCCGCCGGATTTACCAACTGGGCAAAGCTGGATGTGAGCACCATCGCGCTCAAACAGGAGGTCCGGGACATGTGCGCGGCCAACACCTGCGGCAAATACGGCAAGTGCTGGAGCTGCCCTCCCGGCTGCGGCTCCCTGGAGGAGTGCGCCCGGAAGCTGGAGCGCATGACCCACGGCATCCTGGTGCAGACCGTGGGGGATGTGGAGGACAGCTTTGACCTGGAGGGCATGGCGGAGGTGGAGGCCGCCCACAAGGAGCACTTCGCCCGGATGCACGAGGCCCTCCGGGCCTCCGGCGATGCCGTGCTGGCCCTGGGAACGGGATGCTGCACCCAGTGCGCGGCCTGCGCCTATCCCCAGAGCCCCTGCCGCTTTCCGGAGAAAATGGTCTCCTCCATGGAGGCCTTCGGAATACTGGTATCGGAAGTCTGCCAGGCAAACGGGCTGCCGTATTACTACGGCCCCGGCAAAATCGCCTATACCAGCTGCTTTCTTCTGGCGGAGCCCGCCGTCCCCTGACCGCAGGGCGGATCGCCTGAAAAATGCCGTGACCTCCCGTTTTACGGGAGGTCACTTTTTTACCCCATCTCCCTGTTCAGTGCCTCCTCCAGCTTGGAGAGGGCCCGCTTCTCGATGCGGGATACATCGCGACACGGCTATTGTAAGTGATTGGCTTTGGAAAATTACGCCGTCTCCGACGGCGCAATCCCTTGCGGTATATGGCTTTCCAACCTTTCGTCCAGCTGGGCGAAGCGGAATTTGATGATGACTTCCTTGTCCTCGGTCAGCTCCACCCGCTCGATGAGGCTCACCAGCAGTTCCCGGCTCTCCCCAGCAGTTTCGATGAACCTCTGTACCAGTTCCCTGGCCCTGTCCTCACTGCGGACAGGGCTTTTTTTCTGCAGCTCCAGGGCCTGCCGCTTTTCCTCCAGCTGCTCCCGCTCCAGTTTGATCCGGCCGAAGATGCGCTGGAAGTCCGCCTCCGGCAGCA
>CALXGG010000106.1 GCA_944387785.1 uncultured Oscillospiraceae bacterium
TGATACCACCATTATAGCAGACGGCGGGGGATTTTCAATGCCGGGCCGGGGGAGCGGCCGGCGAAAAAACGAAAGGATCGGTGAGACAGCGGCGGTGCCGGCAAGAAGAAAGCGGCATGGTTTTGGCCATGCCGCTTTTTTGCAAACAGCTTGCCGATAAGGCCGCCTTCCCGCAGGAGGCTCACCGCTGGCCCTTGTCGTAGGGAATACCCTCCGCCTTGGGCGCCCGGGACTTCTTGGAGGTGAAGGCCAGAACGACCAGGGTAATAAGGTAGGGCAGCATACGGTAGAAATGGGGGCTGATACCGATCTCCTTGAGGAGGAAGATGCCGTCGCCGTTGATGTCGATGCTGGAGTAGGAGGCGGCGATGCACTTGAACAGGCCGAAGATCAGGGCGGAGCCGGCAATGTTCAGGGGCTTCCAGTTACCGAAGATCATAACCGCCAGGGCCAGGAAGCCGAAGCCTGCCACGTCGCCGGTAGAAGCGCAGTTGGCGGTGGTGAGGGCGTAGACAAAGCCGCCCATACCCGCCAGGGCCCCGGAGATGGTGGTGCCGGCGTAGCGCATCCGGTGGACATTGATGCCCAGGGAGTCCGCCGCCTGGGGGTTCTCACCGCAGGAGCGCAGCCGCAGGCCGAAGCGTGTCTTGTAGAGGATGACGGCCAATATCACGAAGAGCAGGATGCACACATAGGTGGCAAGGTAAGTCTTGTCCACGAAGGTGGAGCCCAGAAAGCCCATCTCCTCGCTGCGGCCGTAGCCGAAGAAGCTCTTCTTGATCATGAACCAGCTGGCGGCGTCGCCGGTGTACATCTGGAGGGTGTTCTGGTTGGCGATGATGCGGATGAGGAAGAGGACCAGGGCGGGGGCCAGCAGGTTCAGGGCCGTGCCGCCGATGGTCTGGTCCGCCCGCAGGTTCACCGAGGCGAAGGAGAGCAGCAGGGAGAACACGGCGCCCATCACGGCCGCCGCCAGCATGGTCAGCAGCATGAAGCCCTGGAGGGCCACCCAGTCCCCGGCGGCCTTGGCCGCGTCGAAGGTGCCCATCCGCTGGACCACGTTCACGAACAGCACGCCCACAAAGGCGCCGAAGATCATGATGCCCTCCAGCGCCAGGTTGATGATGCCGCTGCGCTCGGCGAACACGCCGGCCAGGGCCACAATCATCAGCGGGATGGCGTAGATCAGCGTCTGTTGGATCAGGAATGTCATGCCTCATTGCCTCCTTTCGCGCTCTGGGATCCCCTGCCGGCGGGGGCGGGCCCCTCCTCCGGCGGGGGCGCCTTCTTCTGCTCCGCCGGGGCGGCGGGCGCGCCGGCGCTCCGGCGCTTCCCGCGGCCGCTGATGAGCATTTTGATCACCAGGGAGAAGGCGCTGAGGTAGACGATGGTGGCGATAATCACGTCGGTGATGTACTCGTTGTAGGCGGTCAGGTTGGTCAGCTGCAGGCCCACGATGTCCAGCATGGACATGAAGCAGCCGGTGAAGATCACGCCGATGGGGTGGCTGGAGGCCAGCAGCGCCACGGGGATGCCGTTGAAGCCGGTGGCGGGGAGGGTCTGGTAGGTGGACCAGAAGAACTCCGTGTTGCCGGAGAGGTAGTAGAGGGCCGCGCCCGCCCCGGAGAGGCCGCCGGCGATGGCCATGGAGAGGACGATGTTGCGCTTGTCGGCGATGCCGGCATAGCGGGCGGCATGGCGGTTGGCGCCGCAGGCCTTGAGCTGGTAGCCCAGGGTGGTCTTGCTCATCAGGATGTACATGAGGATGGCGATGACAATGGCGATGAGGATGCCGCCGTTGACCTGGGAGCCGGGGAAGATCTTATCCAGGCCCAGCTTGGCGGTGGACACGCCGTTGAAGGTGGTCTTGTAGATATAGCCGCTCTTGGTGTTCTCCACCAGGTTGCGGAAATCGCTGCCGTCAAACATCCAGGTGACCAGGTTGGCGGCGATCCAGTTGGTCATGATGCAGGCCAGCACCTCGTTGATGTTGAGGAATGCCTTCACCAGGCCGGGGATGCAGCCCCAGAGGGTGCCGGCCAGAATGCCGCCCAGGAAAGCGATGAGCCACACCAGGCCGGCGGGAACCGTCCCGGTGGGGATGCCCAGGGCCAGCATCAGGGAGGCCGCGGTGCCCATGAGGTACTGCCCCGGGGCGCCGATGTTGAAAAGGCCTGTCTTATAGGCCACCGCCACGGAAAGGCCCGTCAGGATCAGGGGGGTGGCCCGGAAGAGCATGTTGCCCAGATTGGTGGAATTGAAGCCGAAGGTCAGGGCGCCGGCGGCATTGCGGCCGGTGCTGAAGATGCCCAGCAGCTCCAGGCGGATGCCGTCCCAGGCGCCGGAGGCCCCCAGGGTGGGGGTGGCAAGGCCGGTGATGACGATGACGACGCCGCCCACCGCCAGGCCGATGAGGATAGAGAGCAGGGCCGCCAGCACGGACCTGGCGCCGTCCTTGCTCAACAGGGTGGGACCCTTCTGTTTCATGCGCTCTCACCTGCTTTCGTCATTCTTTTTGCGCCGGCCATGTAAAGGCCCAGCTCCTGGACCGTGGTGGCCTTGGGATCCAGCTCGCCTACGATCTCCCCCTCGTACATGACGAGGATCCGGTCGCTGAGGCTCATGACCTCGTCCAGCTCCAGGGATACCAGCAGCACCGCCTTTCCCTGGTCCCGCTGGGCCACCAGCTGGCTGTGGATGTACTCGATGGCGCCCACATCCAGGCCCCGGGTGGGCTGTACGGCCACGATCAGGTCCTTTTCCCGGTCCAGCTCCCGGGCGATGATGGCCTTCTGCTGATTGCCGCCGGACATGCTGCGGGCAATGGTCACGGGGCCCTGGCCGGAGCGCACGTCGAACTTCTCGATGAGGCCCTCGGCGTAAGTGCGCACCTCCCCCTGGCGGATGAAGCCCATGTGCTGGAACCGGGGCTCCCGGAACCGCTGGAGCACCATGTTCTGCTCCAGGGTAAAGTCCAGCACCAGGCCGTGCTTGTGCCGGTCCTCGGGGATGTGGCTCATGTGGGTGCTCCGCTGGCGGATGGTGGCGTGGGAGATGTCCTGGCCGCAGAGGTTGATGGTCCCCTGTCCCTTCTCCAGGCCGGTGAGGCCGTGGATGAACTCCGTCTGGCCGTTGCCGTCGATGCCGGCGATGCACACGATCTCGCCGGAGCGCACGTCAAAGCTCACGTCGTGGACGCTGTCCCGCTTGTGGGTCTTGGAGGGCACGGAGAAGTGCTCCACACGGAGCACCGTGTCGCCGGGCTTGGCGGGATCCTTCACCACCTCCAGCTGCACCGGGCGGCCCACCATCATGTTGGACAGGGACTGCTTGTCGGTGTCCCTGGTGTCCACGGTGCCGATGTACTTGCCCTTGCGCAGCACGGTGACCCGGTCGGACACCTCCATGATCTCGTTGAGCTTGTGGGAAATGAAGAGGATGCTCTTCCCCTCCTTGGCAAAGGCCTTCATGGTGGCCATGAGCTCGTCGATCTCCTGGGGCGTGAGCACCGCGGTGGGCTCGTCAAAGATCAGGATCTCGTTGTCCCGGTAGAGCATCTTCAGGATCTCCACCCGCTGCTGCATGCCAACGGTGATATCCTCCACCCTGGCGTCCAGATCCACCTTCAGGCCGTACCGCTCCGACAGGGCCTCCACCTTTCTCCGGGCCTCCTTCTTCTGCAGGAAGCCCAGCTTGGTGGTCTCCGCCCCCAGGATGATGTTGTCCAGCACCGTGAACACGTCGATGAGCTTGAAGTGCTGGTGGACCATGCCGATGCCCAGGGCGGTGGCGTCGTTGGGGTCGTCGATCTTCACCACCTGGCCGTTCTTCTTGATGACTCCTGCCTCCGGCTGGTACAGGCCGAACAGTACGCTCATGAGGGTGGACTTGCCCGCGCCGTTCTCCCCCAGGAGGGCGTGGATCTCGCCCCTGCGGAGCTGAAGGGTGATGTCGTCATTGGCGACGATCCCCGGAAATTCCTTTGTGATGTGGAGCATCTCGATGATGTTTTCCGCTTCCATATCCCCGTCTCGCCTCCTCCGTAAAATATGGTATCATTATACAGTAACCGAGGAGAAAACACAAGGAATTTATCCACCCGTGACAAGAAAAGGGAGAGGACCCGGGGGTCCTCTCCCTTTTTATGTACCATTTTCCCGAAAGTGGAGAATTCTCAGATGATGTTCAGGTTCAGGTTGCTCCACTCGGTGGTCTCCAGCTTGGAGAAGTCGGCGTCCACCACCAGGGTGCCGTCCAGCACCTTCTGGTACATGTCCTCATACTCCTCCACGGTGAAGGTCTCGAAGCGCCAGGAGCCCTCGGCGGTGGGCAGCGCGACAGCGTTGTCCTCCACGCCCAGAGAGGTGCCGGTGCCGCCGATCTCGTCAAAGGTGCCGGCGTACACATGGCCCACGGCCCACTGCACGGCGTCGGCCAGGCCCTTCATGGCGGAGGTGATGACGTACTCGGACTCGCCGGACTGATCCACGTCCACGCCGATGACGTAGCCGTCGTTGGAGGAGGCGGCGGCGGAGATGGACTGGAACATGGAGCCGCCGCAGGCAAAGACGATCTCAGTGCCGTTGGCGTACCAGCCGCTGATCATGGTCTGCAGCTCAGGGGAGGCGGAGAAGGTGGCGCCGTACTCCCAGGAGTAGTTCATGTCCACGGTGATGCCCAGCTCGGCGGCAGCCGCGTTGGCGCCCTGGACATAGCCGTAGCCGAACCGGCAGCAGGCATCGTTGGTGCCGCCGCCGCCGCCGGAGAAGCCCAGCTTGGTGAAGCCGTCCTTCACGGCGGCGTAGCCGGCGAAGTAGCCGCACTGCTGCTCCATGAAGGAGATGCCGGCCACGTTGGTCAGGATATTGCCCTGCACCTCGGGATCGGGATCATCGTCCAGGGGGTAGCCGTCGATAAAGACGAAGGGGGTGTCGGGGAAGTCGGTGGCGGCGCGGCGCAGGGCGGCCTCCTGCAGGAAGCCGGCGCACACGACCACCTCGGCGCCGCCGTCCACGGCAGCCTTCATGGCGTCATAGCGGTCATCATCAGTAGCCTCGTTGCCGTTGGCGGGCTGATAGTACTTGTAGCTCAGGCCGTTGTTGGCGGCATAGAGCTTTACGCCGTCGAAGGTGCCCTGGTTGAAAGACTTGTCCTTCAGCTGGCCCACATCGGTGACGAAGGCCACCTGGTACTTGCCGTCGGAGGAGGTCATGCTGTCGGGGATGTCGTCGGCGTTGGTGATGGTAGCGGCGTCGCCGGTATCCTCGCTGTCGCCGGTGTTGTTGGTGGTGTCATTGGTGTTGCTGTTGGCATTGCCGCCGTTGTCGGCGGCATTGTTGCCGTTGCCGTTGCCGCCGCAGGCGACCAGGGACAGGGCCATGGTCATGACCAGCAGCAGAGCCAGTAACTTCTTCATAATCAATCTGCCTTTCTTCATAATTTTGCCGTCCGGCCCGGTGCAAAGAGACGTCCCGGGGCATCGCTCCCCGGCCGGCGGGATGGCTCCCGCCCTGATCTCCGGACAAGGACGTAGTTGTATTATACGACACCTCCGGAAAGAAAGCAACTAAAAAACAGGGGAATCCTCACAGATACACGGCGATGTCGGGAAATTTTTCTGTGGAAACCCACAATGGGGCGGCTTTCCGGAGGGCGGCGGGGCGGTGTCCTACTTCTCCGCCATGGCCGCGGCGGTCTCCAGGGCGATGCGCATCATGGTGGTGAAGGTGGTCTGCCGCTCCTCGGCGGACAGCTCCTCTCCGGTGACCAGGCTGTCGGAAATGGAGCAGATGGCCAGGGCCCGCTTGCCCAGCTTGGCGGCGGTCATATACAGGGCGGCGGACTCCATCTCCACCGCCAGCACCCCCATCTCCCCCCATTTCATGGTGGAGCCGGAGGCGTCGTAGAAGGTGTCGGAGCTGAGGAGATTGCCCACGGGCATCTCCACCCCCAGCCCCCGGGCCACGGACACGGCGGTCTCCAGGAGGGTGAAGTCCGCGATGGGGGCGAAGGTGCCGGGCAGCTGATACTGGTGGGCGAAATGGGAATTGGTGCAGGCCCCCTGGCCCGCCACCACGTCCCGCAGCTTCAGCCTGGGGCTGATGGCCCCGGCGGAACCGATGCGCATGATGTTCTCCACGCCGTACTGGGTGTAGAGCTCATAGGCGTAAATGCCGATGGAGGGCATGCCCATGCCGGAGGCCATGACGGACACGGGCACCCCCTTATAGGTGCCGGTGTAGCCCTGGATGCCCCGGACGTTGTTGACCAGCCTGGCGCCCTCCAGGAAGGTCTCGGCGATGAATTTGGCCCGGAGGGGGTCGCCGGGCATCAGCACGGTTTTTGCGAAATCCCCCATAGCGGCGCTGTTGTGCGGTGTTGCCATAAGCAAAACGGCTCCTTTCGTTTCTTGTGGTGGATATGGGGCCCGGGCGGCTCAATAGCCGCTGCCCTCCTGGCCTTTGACGGCCTTGACGATGCGGCTGGTGCCCAGCCGGGAGGCCCCCAGGTCCAGGAAGTCCTGGGCGTCCTGGAGGCTGGCGATGCCGCCGGCGGCCTTGATCTTCACAGGGGGGGCCACATGCTCGGCAAAGAGGGCCACATCCTCCCGGGTGGCGCCGCCGCCGGCAAAGCCTGTGGAGGTCTTGATGTACTCCGCCCCGGACCGGGAGACGATCTCGCACATCCTGACCTTCTCCTCCTCGGTGAGGAGGCACGTCTCGATGATGACCTTCAGCAGCTTCCCGCCGCAGCTGGCCTTCACGGCCTTGATCTCCGAGAGCAGCTCGTCCCACTTCCTGTCCTTCACCCAGCCGATGTTGATGACCATGT
>CALXGG010000107.1 GCA_944387785.1 uncultured Oscillospiraceae bacterium
CGCTTGCCGGTATGCCTCCGGCGGCCTACTTTTCCCACGCGGGAAAAGTAGGCAAAAGCGCGCCGGGGAGACCCCGGACCCCCTGTTTTTGCCTAATCGGTCTGGAGGTGACTTGCAACTCAGTTGCCGCTGAATTCCCTTTGGGCCTCCGGCTTCCTCGTAACCGGTGCGGCGGTCTGCCGCACTTCGGCTGCCGCCCCTCGGGCTGAGGGGCGTTTCTTTTTTTTCGGCGGGGCTGCTTGCTGCGGAATAGTTCTTTTTTCCTTCGCTTGCCGGTATGCCTCCGGCGGCCTACTTTTCCCACGCGGGAAAAGTAGGCAAAAGCGCGCCGGGGAGACCCCGGGCCCCCTTTTTTGCCTAATCGGTCGGTATCAGGGGAGATACCGGGCAGCCGCTGAATCTCCTTTGGGCCTTCGGCCTCCTCGTAATCGGTGCGGCGATCTGCCGCACTTCGCCTGACGGCCCTCGGGCTGAGAGTGGTTTCTGTTTTTCTTTCGGCAGGGCCCCTCGGTTTGAGGGTTATTTGTGTTTTCCTTTTTCAAGCCCTTGGGCTGAGGGATTTTGCAGGTTTTGTTGACGAAAACCGGAGCAGCCCCCACAGCCGCAGGCAGTCCGATGCGGGAAAAAAGATTCATCTATCCCTTTAACAGGGCCAACGGCCGAAGCATCGACGAGAAACCCGGTACAGATCGGATCCCCGAAGGATTTTTGAATTCGGTGGCTGTGCACCCACAAAGTCTGATACAGACCGATTGGGCAAAAGGGCGGGGGTCCAGCCCGAAGGGGGCTGGCGCCCTTTTGGGTACTTTTCCGGCGAGGGAAAAGTACCCCTGCGGAGCAAGCCGGCAAGCAAAAAGAAAAGAGAAATTCCACGGTGGGAAACTCCCGCCAAAAACCCTGGGCCCGGGAAAGCCCCGCTGCGTTCCCGCCCGGCGACGGGCGCGTCAGCCTTGCATCGGCTGGCTGCACCGGCCCGGCCGGTGCAAAGCGGGATCCGGGGGCAAGGTGAATGCCGCCGCAGGCGGCAGAGAGGGCGGCCTGGGCCGCGGAACCCCCGCCGAAAAACCAAAGCGCCCGCCGCAGGCCTCTGCCTCCGGCGGACGCTTTTTTGTTCGCTCACCCCTCCGGGGGGAACAGCCAGCAGATGGGCTTTTCCGCCAGCACCCAGCCCAGCTTGGCCTGGAGGGCCAGCGAGGCGTGGTTCCCCTCAAAGATCTGGCAGTAGGGCCGCTCCCCCGCCGCCACCACCTGGTTGAGGATAAAAGTCTCCAGCTCCTGGCCGTAGCCCCGGCGGCGGTACTGAGGGAACACATGGAGCAGCCCCACGCTGCCCTCCCGGTGGCGGCCCGCATACCCCACGAAATCCGCCCCGGCAAAGCCGGCGAACAGCATGCCCCTGTCCCGGAGCCTGGCCAACCCCGCCCGGTCGTCCAGGTCGTAGGTGGCGGCGATGACGTCCAGCTCCGCCTCGCCGGGGGCCCGGATGGCCAGCGCGCCGCTCAGGGGCAGGGGGCCGCCGGTGTACACCGCCTGATGGCAGTTCTTCCCGATCTCCAGGCCGTATTTTGCCGCCGGGACGTCCGCCAGCTCCGCCTGGCAGGCCACCAGGCAGGGGCAGGCCGGCAGAGCCGCCAGGGCCGCCTCCGCCGCCTCCCAGCCGGACGCAGAAAGCATATATACCCCGGAGGCCTCATAGAGCAGGGCGCTCTCCGCCCCGCCGGCCACCAGCTCCCCGGTGCCCCGGGTCAAAGCCGCCAGCAGCGGCGCGTTCTGGAGGATGTCCCCCTCCAGGTAGGTCATGATCTTCTCCCGATCCATTATCCGTTCCCTCTCAATTTCCGCAGAAAAGCCCCGAACTCCTCATTCAAAGGACAGCTGAGGGACACCTCCTCCCCGGTGCGGGGGTGGCGGAAGGTGAGCCCCACGGCGTGGAGGCACTGGCCCGTCATGCCCGGGGCCGGCTTTTTGGCGCCGTACACCGTGTCCCCGTAGAGGGGGTGGCCGATGTAGGCCATGTGGACCCGGATCTGGTGGGTGCGGCCCGTCTCCAGCCGGCAGCGGACGTGGGTGTAGCCGGGGAACCGCTCCAGCACCTCCCAGTGGGTGACGGCGCTTTTGCCCCCCTGGCGGACCACCGCCATCTTCTTCCGGTCGCCGGGGCAGCGGCCGATGGGGGCGTCCACGGTGCCGCTGTCCTCCCGGAGGTTCCCGATGACCACCGCCTCGTAGGTCCGGCGGAGGCTGTGGTCCTGGAGCTGGAGAGAGAGGGCCTGGTGGGCAAAGTCGTTCTTGGCGGCGATGATAAGGCCGCTGGTGTCCCGGTCGATGCGGTGGACGATGCCGGGCCGCAGCTCCCCGCCCACGCCGCTGAGGCTGCCGCCGCAGTGGTGGAGGAGGGCGTTGACCAGGGTGCCGCCGCTGTGGCCCGGGGCCGGATGGACCACCATGCCCACCGGCTTGTTCACCACGATCACGTCCGCGTCCTCATAGACCACGTCCAGGGGGATGTCCTCCGGCAGGGCCCGGGCCTCCTCCGGCTCCGGCAGCGTCACCGCCACCCGCTCCCCGCCGGCCAGCTTCATGCTCTTGGCGGGAGCCCTGCCGTCCACCGCCACATGGCCCTCGGCAATGAGCCGCTGGGCCGCCGACCGGGTCAGCTCCGGCAGGGACTCCGCCAGGAAGGCGTCCAGCCGCTGCCCCGCCGCCTCAGGCGTCGCCGTCAGGATGGCCGTTTCCACGGGACGCCTCCTTCCTCTTTCCCGCCGCCCTGTCGTGGAGCAGCAGGTAGTAGGCCGCAAAGCCGATGGTGCCGCAGACGATGCACATGTCCGCCACGTTGAACACCGGGAAGGCGGGCATGAACTCAAAGTGGAACATGTCCACCACATACCCCAGCCGCACCCGGTCGATGAGGTTCCCCAGGCCGCCCCCCAGGATCAGCGTCAGGGTCCACATGGCCGCCGGGTGGGGGAACAGCTTCTTCCCCATGGCCCAGGCGATCACCGCCATCAGCACCGCCGTCACCGCCGTAAGGAGCCAGGTGTGCTCCGTGAGGATGGAGAAGCCGCCGCCGGTATTCTGGACGTAGCACAGCTCCACCAGGCCGGGGAGCAGGGGCCTGGTCTCAAAGAGGGCCAGGTTCGCCACCGTCCAGAGCTTCACCGCCTGGTCCGCCGCGATGCACAGCAGGATCGTTAAGATATACGCCATATCGGTTACTCCTTCATTTGCAGGTAGGGGTATCATACCACATCCCCCCGGGGTTGGCAATGGGCCCGGCGGCGGAAAACGGGAGAGGGCCTGGGCCCTCTCCCGTCTGTTTTCTCTTACAGCACCTTGGCCAGGAAGGACCGCAGGCGCTCGCTCCGGGGGTTCCCGAAGAGCTCCCCGGGGGTGTTCTCCTCCAGGATATGGCCCTCGTCCATGAAGAGGACCCGGCTGCCCACCTCCCGGGCGAAGCCCATCTCGTGGGTCACCACCACCATGGTCATGCCGTCCCGGGCCAGCTCCTTCATGACCTCCAGCACCTCCCCCACCATCTCGGGGTCCAGGGCGCTGGTGGGCTCGTCAAAGAGCATCACCTTGGGCTTCATGGCCAGGGCCCGGACGATGGCGATGCGCTGCTTCTGGCCGCCGGAGAGCTGGTTGGGGTAGGCCTCCGCCTTGTCCTCCAGGCCCACCCGGCGGAGGAGGGCCATGGCGGCAGCGTCGGCCTCCGCCTGGGTCATGAGCTTGGTGCGCACCGGGGCCAGGGTGATGTTTTTCTTCACCGTCATGTTGGGGAACAGGTTGAAGTGCTGGAACACCATGCCCATGCCCTGGCGGATCCTGTCGATGTCCGCCTTGGGGTCGGTGATCTCCCGGCCCTCAAAGGTGATGGTGCCGGCGGTAGGGGTCTCCAGCAGGTTCAGGCACCGCAGGAAGGTGGACTTGCCGGAGCCGGAGGGGCCGATGATGACCACCACCTCCCCGGGGTAGATGTGCTGGTCGATATCGTCCAGCACCAGGTGGTCCCCAAAGGACTTGGAGAGATGTTTAACGTCGATCACTTTCCCGCAGCCTCCTTTCCAGCTTGCCCAGCAGCCAGGTAAAAATCATCACCAGCAGCAGGTAGATGCAGGCCGCCCCCACCAGGGGGAACATCTGCTCATAGTTGCGGGTGCCGATGGCCTGGGCGAAATACAGCAGCTCCTGGCCGCTGATCATGGACAGCAGGGACGTATCCTTCAGCAGGATGATGAACTCATTGCCCAGGGAGGGCAAAATGGCCTTCACAGCCTGGGGGATCACGATAAAGCGCATGGTATCCAGGTAGTCCAGGCCCAGGGAGCGCCCCGCCTCCATCTGGCCGCCGTCCACGGCCATCAGGCCGCCCCGGATGATCTCGGACACATAGGCGCCGGAGTTGATGCCCAGGCCGAAGATGCCCACAACGGTGTACTGCCGGCTCTTAAACACCACGAAGGCCCAGATCAGCAGCTGGAGCATCATGGGCGTGCCCCGGATCACTGTGACATAGACCTTGAAGATGGCGTTGAACGCCCCCAGGACGGGGCTCTTCCGCCGTCCCGGACGCTGCTGGTCGTGGGCGGTGCGGATCACCGCCACCAGTACGCCCAGGATCACGCCCATCAGCAGCGCCAGGGCCGTGGCGACCAGCGTGACGCCGGTGCCCTCCAGGTACTCCTTCCAGCGGTCGGCCTGGATGAACGCCTGATAAAATTTGACATAAACAGACTGCCACCAGGCCACGTCCCCGCCGGAGGTCATCAGCGCTTTCCAAGTCTCAAAGGCTTGTACCGGGTCCATGTCTCCTACCCCTTTCTCTCTGAACGCTCAGTGTATGATGGCAAAAAAGGGCGGCTCACGCCGCCCCTTTTGCGGGTCATCCGCCGCCATTACGCAGCGGTGATGTACTTGTCGATAATGGACTGGATGGTGCCGTCGGCAGTGAGCTCCTCCAGGGCGCCGTTGATGGCGTCCAGCAGAGCGGTGTTGCCCTTGGCCACGCCGATGGCGTAGTCCTCCACCGCGTACTCCGTCTCCAGGATGGTCAGGCCCTGGTTCTCCGCCACAAAGGACTGGGCGGGTCCCTGGTCGATGACCACGCAGTCCACCTGGTCGTTCATCAGGGCCTGGACGGCGGTGATGCCGTTATCGAAGGCGGCCACATGCTCGCTGCCGTAGTCGTCGGTGCAGTACATCCAGCCGGTGGTGCCGTTCTGCACGCCGATGAGCTGCTCGCCCAGGTTGTCCACCGTCACGTCGGAGCCCTCCTTGACGATGACCACCTGCACGCCGGTGGCGTAGCTGTTGGAAAAGTCCATCACGGCCAGGCGGTCCTCATCCACGGTGACCCCCGCCATGACCATGTCGCTCATGCCGGACTGGGCGGCCTCCAGGGCGGCGGTGAACTCCATGTCGTCGATCTGGAGCTCCAGGCCCAGCTTCTCGGCGATCTTGCCGGCGATCTCCACGTCGATGCCCTCGAAGCCGCCGTCGTCGGTGGTCATCTCATAGGGAGGGAAGGCGGCGTTGGTGCTCATGATGAGCTTGCCCTCCTCCACGGTGGTGAAGGCGGCGCCGCCGTTGGTGTCGGTGTCGGCGGTGTTGTTGGTGTTGTTGGCGTTGTTGGCGTTGTTGCCGGTGTTGTTGACAGTATTGTTGCCGTTCCCGCCGCAGGCCGCCAGGCTCAGGGCCAGGGCCAGGGTCAGGATCAGCGTCATCAGTTTCTTCATGATAGCAGTCATCCTTTCCGATCGATCCGGGATCTTCATCCAAAACTTCCCGTGCCGCGCCTTCCGGGCGGCACGTTAGGGAGCATAGCACGTCCCCGGGAGTTTGTCAATAGAATTTCAGGTTAAGTGAATAAATATTTATTTCAGGGGCTGTTTGCCCCGTCATTGTGCCGGATTTCCCCCGCCGGGCCGGCGGGCCCGTTAGGCACTTTTCCCAGCGGGCCCCGGGGCATGGGGCCGCCGCCCCGGTTGCCTTTTGGCGGGAACGTGCTATACTGGGTACAGAAACTTGGGAAACAGGAGGAAGCGTATGAAGGTATTGCTGCTCAACGGCAGCCCTCATGAGAAGGGCTGCACCTACACGGCCCTCAGCGAGGCGGCCGCCGCCCTGGAGGCGTCGGGGGTGGAGGCGGAGATCCTGTGGCTGGGGGCCTCTCCCGCCACCGGCTGCCTGGGCTGCGGCGGCTGCCGCAGGACCGGTCTGTGCGTCCGGGGGGACATCGTCAACGACATCATCGCCCGGCTGGACGGGATCGACGGCCTGGTGGTGGGCTCCCCGGTCCACTACGCCGCCGCCTCCGGCCAGGTCACCGGGGTGCTGGACCGGCTGTTTTTTGCCGCCGGCGGGAAGCTGCGGCTGAAGCCCGGCGCGGCGGTGGTCTCCGCCCGGCGGGGCGGCACCACGGCGGCCCTGGACCAGCTCAACAAGTACTTCACCATCAACCAGATGCCGGTGGTGTCCTCCCGGTACTGGAACATGGTCCACGGCAACACCCCCGAGGAGGTGCGCCGGGACGAGGAGGGCATGTCCGTCATGCGGACCCTGGGCCGGAACATGGCCTGGCTCCTTAAGTCCATCGCCGCCGGGAAGGCGGCGGGGCTGGAGCCCCCCGCGGCGGAGCCGCCGGTAAAGACCAATTTCATCCGCTGAGTCCCTGCGGGGGCTGGGGTCAGAGGGATTTTCCTCTGGCCCTCTTTTTTTCAGCCCTCCGGGCTGGCTTGCCTCCGGCGGGCCCACTTTTGGACGCCCAAAAGTGGGCGGAAAAACCGCTGGGGAGACCCCAGACCCCCTTTTT
>CALXGG010000108.1 GCA_944387785.1 uncultured Oscillospiraceae bacterium
GGAGGCGGCCCTTTCCGCGATCATAGCGGAAAAGACCGCCGCATATATATGGGACAAAGCGGAAGAGCTGGGCCTGTCGTGCACGGTGGAGGTGACAACGGCGGCGGGGGAGAGCGGGATCCCCCTGCCGGACACGGTGACCATCACCGGGGCCTATGACCCGGCGCTGTCGGCGCTGATCGAAAAGGAGGTGGGCATCCCTCCCGGGAAACAGATATGGGAGAACACAGGGAAACAGGAAAGCGGGTAAAGCCGCTGGAGATCCTGGGCCGGTATAAGTATGTGCTGCTGGTGGCGGCCCTGGGGGCGCTGCTGCTGGCCTGGCCCCAGAGCCGGGAGAGCGGGGAGGCCGCGGTCCTCCCGGAGAAAGAGGATACCGCCGCCGGGGACCTGGCGGCGGTGGAGACGGCCATGGAGGAGATCCTGGGCAAGATCAGCGGCGTGGGGAAGGTGGACGTGATGCTGACGCTGCAAAGCGGCACGGAAAAGGTGCTGGCCACGGACACCTCCCTGGCGTACAGCGGCAGCGTCCAGGCCCCCGACGACTACGACCGCTCCACGGAGACGGTGGTGGTCTCCGGCGGCGGGGAGGACGGCGTGGTGGTCACCCAGGAGCGCTGCCCCCAGTACCGGGGGGCCCTGGTGGTCTGCGAGGGCGGCGGCAGCGACGGTGTGCGCCTCCAGGTGACGCAGGCGGTGGCGGCCCTGACGGGCCTTGGGACAGACCGGATCGCCGTGGTGCCCTGGCAGAGCGGCGCCGGCGAATAAGAAAGGAACGAGGATATGGGAGGAAAACGTGAGATGAGAAGGCAATGGAAACGCAACGCGGTGGTGGCCACGGTGCTGCTGTTCGTCTGCGCGGCGGTGTACCTCAACTGGCGCTATGCCGGCGAGGCGGCGGCGGACCAGGCGGCGGAGGTGTCCAGCCAGCAGCAGCAGGAGAACGGCGGCAGCACCAAGGTGCTGGGGGACGCGGCCCTGGTGGACGGCCAGGTGATCTCCGCCCAGGAGGACGGCACGGCCCAGGTCAGCAGCTACTTTGACACCGCCCGCCTCAGCCGCCAGCAGTCCCGGGACAACGCCCTGAGCCTCCTGCGGGAGGCGGCGGAGCAGGAGGGAGCGGAGCAGGCCGCGGTGGATGAGGCCAACCGGGCCATCCAGACCCTGGCGGGGTACAGCGTCCTGGAGAGCCAGATCGAAAACCTGGTGGTGGCCAAGGGCTATGCCGACTGCGTGGCCTTCATGGGGGAGGACAGCATCAGCGTGGTGGTGTCGGCGGCGGAGGACGGCCTTCAGACCGAGGACGTGGCCAAGATCACGGACATCGTCCTGGGCGAGACGGACTACACCGTGGACCAGATCACCATTATGGAGGCCAACTGATGGAGGCCAGCTGAGGCGGGGGCCGCGGGCCCTGCCGCCATGGTCCCGGCGCCGGGGAGGCAGTTCCCCGGCGCCGGGACCTTTTGCGCGCCGGCCGGAGGCGGCGGGGCAAAATTTCAGGTTGTATTTTATGGAATATGGTGGTACAATATATGAGCCAATTTGCTTACCGACTTTTACAAGGAGTGTTGAAATATGGGCGAAAATAAAGATTATATGACGCATCCGGAGGACCTGGGCTGCATCCACATCTCCGAGGACGTGCTGGCTGCCATCGCCGCCAGCGCCGCCGCCGAGGTGGAGGGCATCGGCGGAATGATGAGCCTTGCCACCAAGAAGTCCAGCGCCCGGGGGGTCCGTATCGCTGTGGACGAGGACGGAGCCGTCATCGACCTCTATGTGATGATCCGCTACGGCTACCCCATCCCCGAAGTGGCGGAGAAGATCCAGAACGCCGTGTCCACCGCGGTGGAGTCCATGACCGGCTTTGCCGCCAAGGCGGTGAACGTCCACGTGGGCGGCGTCAGCTTCCACTGATCCCCGGCCCGGGACGCCGGCAGAGAGAGAGAAAGGAAGCTGTACCATGATCAGAAATGTCGCGCGGGAGATCGCCATGCATCTCTCCTATGAGCTGAGCTTTACGGACCTGAGCGCCGACGAGCTGCTGGACCAGCGGCTGGACCCCGTCCGGTTCGACCAGCTGGCCCCGGAGTACGAGGTCTACGGCAAGCTCCCCGGCCCCAGCCAGCAGGCCTACATCCGCCGGGTGGTCAAGGGCATCGCCCAGCACGGCTACGAGCTGGACCGGTATATCGAGAAGTACGCCGTGGGCTGGAAGTTCGAGCGGATCCCCCTGGTGGCGTCGGCCATCATGCGCCTTGCCATGTATGAGATCCTCTACATGCCGGAGATCCCCAACGGCGCCGCCATCAACGAGGCGGTGGAGATCGCCAAGAAGTACGAAAGCAGCGACGTGGTTCGCTTTATCAACGGGATCCTGGGCTCTTTCGTGCGCAAAGAGGCGGGGGATGCGCCGGCGCCCCAGCCGGAGGCGGAGGCGTCCGCCGGGCCCGGCCCGGAAGAGGCCGGTCAGTGACCCCAGCATCGGAGAGCGCACAGCCTTGTGCGCTCTTTTCTTTTGCCCCGGGACCCGCGCGGGCCCCGGGCCCATGAAATCTTTGCCGGGAGGTGGCGGTTTGGAGCGACATATTTTCACGGTGTCCGAGGTCAACGGCCTCATCAAGGCCATCCTGGACAACGAGCCCCTGCTGGGGGACGTGTGCGTCCGGGGGGAGCTGTCCAACTACAAGATGTACCCCTCCGGGCACCACTATTTCACCCTGAAGGACGAGCAGAGCGCCATCCGCTGCGTCATGTTCCGGGGCCAGGCCTCCCGCCTGCGGTTTCGGCCGGAGAACGGCATGAAGGCCCTGGCCCTGGGCCGGGTGACGGTGTTCCCCCGGGACGGGGCCTACCAGCTCTACTGCAATGAGCTGTCCCCCGACGGCGTGGGGGATCTCCATGTGGCCTTCGAGCAGCTCAAGGAGAAGCTCTGGAAGGAGGGGCTCTTCGACGAGGGCCGCAAGAAGTCCCTGCCCCCCTATCCCCGGGCCATCGCCGTCATCACCTCCTCCGCCGGGGCGGCGGTCCACGACATGATCCGGATCCTCCGGCGGCGGTACCCCCTGGCGGAGGTGAAGCTCCTGCCGGTCCGGGTCCAGGGGGCGGAGGCCCCGGCGGAGATCGTGGGGGCCATCCGCTACGCCAACCGCTACCGGGTGGCGGACCTCATCATCACCGGCCGGGGCGGCGGCTCCATGGAGGACCTCTGGGCCTTCAACGACGAGCGGGTGGCCCGGGCCATCTATGCATCCCAGCTGCCGGTGATCTCCGCCGTGGGCCATGAGCCGGATGTGACCATCGCCGACTTCGTGGCGGACGTCCGGGCGGCCACTCCCTCCCACGCGGCGGAGATGGCCGTGCCGGACCAGGGGGAACTGCGGGATCGGCTCCAGAGCGCGCGGCTCCGTATGGCCCGGGCTCAGAGCAAGGAACTGGCGCTGCTGCGACGGCGGCTGGAGACCCTGGCGGCCAAGCGGGTGCTGACGGACCCCCTGGCGGTGATCCAGGACAAACGGATGCTCCTGGCCCATCTCCAGAAGGACCTGGGCTACGCCGCCGCCGCCCGGCTGGCCGGGCCCCGGCAGCGGCTGGGCACCCTGGCGGCGTCCCTGGACGCCATGAGCCCCCTGAAGGTGCTGGGCCGGGGCTTTGCCCTGGCCGCGGACAGCGGGGGGCGGATCCTCCGCCGGGCCGGGGACGTGTCCCCCGGGGACGCCGTGGAGGTGTCGCTGGCGGAGGGCAGGCTGGACTGCCGGGTAGAGCGTGTATACACAGAGGAGGAGAGCCATGAGCGCGAAGAAGGAAAAGAGCTTTGAGGAGAATATTGCCCGCCTGGAGGAGATCGTGTCCCTCCTGGAGCGGGGGGACGCCCAGCTGAAGGATTCCCTGGCCCTCTTTGAGGAGGGGACGGGGCTGGTGAAGCTGTGCACCGCCCTGCTGGACAGCGCGGAGCAGAAGGTGGTAAAGCTCCAGAAGGGGCCGGACGGCGGGCCGGTGGAGCTGCCCTTTACAGAGGAGGAATAAATAAGAGATGTGCGCGTTTCGTCTGCGATATGATACCTACCGCGGGGCGGTGGAGGAGTACCTGGGGGGCCTGTTCGCATCGGACAAGCCCTACGGGCGGCTCCAGGAGGCCATGCGGTACAGCCTCATGGCCGGCGGCAAGCGGGTGCGGCCGGTAATGGCCCTGGCTTTCTGCGACCTGATGGGCGGGGAGTGGCGGCGGGCCATCCCCTTTGGCTGCGCTTTGGAGCTGGTCCACACCTACTCCCTGATCCACGACGACCTGCCCTGCATGGACGACGACGACCTCCGCCGGGGCAAGCCCACCTGCCACAAAGTCTACGGTGAGGCCATGGCGGTGCTGGCGGGGGACGCCCTCCAGGCGGAGGCCTTCCGGCTGGCGGCCACCGCCCCCGGCGTCTCCGACCGGCAGCGGGCGGAGGCGGCGCTGGTGCTGTCCCGGGCAGCCGGGGCCGATGGCATGGTGGCGGGCCAGACCCTGGACCTGCTGGGCCTGGGCCGCAGCCGGGGCGAGCTGGAGCTCCTCCACAGCCTCAAGACCGGGGCCATGATCCAGGGGGCGGCGGAGCTGGGCTGCGTGGCCGCCGGGGCGGACAGCCGCCGGCGGGAGCAGGCGGCGGAGTACGCCCGGCACATCGGCCTTGCCTTCCAGGTCCGGGACGACATCCTGGACGTGGTCGCGGACCAGCAGGAGCTGGGCAAGACCGTGGGCTCCGACCGGCGGGACGGCAAGACCACCTTTGTGGATCTCCTGGGGCTGGAGGACTGCGAGGCCCTAGTGGCCCAGGAGACGGCCAGGGCCAAGGCGGCCATCTCCGACCTGCCGGGCTGCGAGTTTTTGCTGAACCTGGCGGAGCGCCTGGCGGACAGGAGGAGCTGATGGCGGTGCGCTTCGGTATGCTGACAGGGAACGCCGTCATTGACTGCGCCCTGCTGGCCTGGTTTTTGGCCCAGCTCATCAAGGTGCTGCTGGAGCTGCTCCTGGCCCGCCGCCTTGATGTGACCAAATTCGTCACCAGCGGCGGCATGCCCAGCAGCCACTCAGCCATGGTGGTGGCGGCGGCCGCCGCCATCGGCAAGCTCTACGGCACCGGCGGGGCGGCCTTCGCCCTGGCGGCGGTGCTCTCCGCCGTGGTGATGTATGACGCCTGCAACGTCCGCCGCAGCGCCGGGGACACCGCCCGGCTGGTGAACCAGCTGCTGGCGCACGTGGAGAAGCTGACGGCGGAGGACTTTGCCGACGACCTGAAGATCATCATGGGCCATACGCCCCTCCAGGTAGGGGCGGGGGCGATCCTGGGACTTGCCATCGGATTGCTGGCCTGATTTCCGGCCTTGACAAACGGCTTTCCGCCGGATATACTGAACAGGAATATGGCTGTGAAGGGGAGCAGTACGCCTGGCGCGGACGCGCAGAGAGGGGCCGGTTGGTGAAAGGCCCCGGGAAGCGCCGGCGGAAGTCGCCCCGGAGCCCCGGCGGGAACGGGCGCTTTTCAGAGCGCCCCGGTAGATGCCGGCGGATCTCCTCCGTTACCGGGAGCAAGAGTGTCCCCCCAAGGGGGAAATTCGGGTGGTACCGCGGATTTGATTCGCCCCGAGCCGTTACGGCTCGGGGCGTTTTTTTGGAAAGGAAACCCTATGGTGCTGAATTTTCGATTGACGCCTGCCCAGGCGGAAGATGTGCCTCAGCTGCGCCGGGAATTGGCCCAGGCTATGGATAAACGCCTGGAGGTCCACAGCCGGCAGACGATGCCGGGATTGTGGTCCCTTACTGACCGGCTGAACCGGACTCCCAGGGCCCCGGAGAAAGTTTTGAAGCGCCGGCGGGTCAGATACCGCATATATGGCGCTCTCCTGCTGCTTCTGGGCCTCTTTCTGCTGATTCCCGGCCTGATGGAACCTAAGGAACTGGCATGGCCGCTGGCGGCGGGGGTTCTGGCCACATTCAGCGGCGTGAGGCTGCTGCTGCCCCGGCGGCGGGGACCTACCCACCGTGGCTGGAGACAGGCAGAGACCCTTCTGAAGTCACTGACCGAACCAACGGCAAAAGAGGTGGAATTCAGTGATGCCGCCATTGGCATCCGATCAGACGATGGTTCCTTCCAGGTGCTCTATGAGGCCGTGAACGCACTGATCGAAACAGAGAGGCTGTATGTCTTCAGCGTTTTGGAGAGAAGCGCCTTGGTTCTCCAAAAGAAGGACCTGGTCAAGGGCGATGCGGCAGCATTTCTGCCCTTCCTGTCGGAGAAAACGGGACTTATCCCGATAAAAACAGATGCTGTAATGGAATAATATTTTACTGAATATAATAGGAGACAACACCATGAGACAAGAACTGCCAAAAACCTATGAGCCCCGGGAGGTAGAGGGTAAGATCTACCAGGCCTGGATGGATGCCGACTGCTTCCATGCCGAGCCCAATCCGGACAAGAAGCCCTTCTGCATCGTCATGCCGCCTCCCAACGTCACCGGCCAGCTCCACATGGGCCACGCCATGGACGCCACCCTCCAGGACATCCTCATCCGCTACAAGCGGATGCAGGGCTACGAGGCCCTGTGGATGCCCGGCACCGACCACGCCGGCATCGCCACCCAGATCAAGGTGGAGGAGGAGCTGCGCACCAAGGAGGGCCTCACCCGCTACGACCTGGGCCGGGAGAAGTTCCTGGAGCGGGTGTGGGACTGGAAGAACAAGTACGGCAACCGCATCGTGGAGCAGCAGAAGAAGCTGGGCGCCTCCTGCGACTGGGA
>CALXGG010000109.1 GCA_944387785.1 uncultured Oscillospiraceae bacterium
CCGGCTGAGCCACGCCTACCTCTTCACCGGCACCCGGGGCACCGGCAAGACCACCTGCGCCAAGATCCTGGCCAAGGCGGTGAACTGCCGCCACCCGGTGAACGGCGACCCCTGCAACCAGTGCGACGCCTGCCTTGGCATCGACAACGGCAGCATGCTGGACGTGCTGGAGCTGGACGCCGCCTCCAACAACGGCGTGGACCATGTCCGGGCCCTCCGGGACGAGGCCATCTACTCCCCCGCCAACGTCCGCTACCGGGTGTATATCGTGGACGAGGTCCATATGCTCAGCACCGCGGCCTTCAACGCCCTGCTGAAGATCCTGGAGGAGCCCCCGGCCCATCTGATCTTCATTCTGGCCACCACGGAGCTCCACAAGGTGCCGGCCACCATCCTCTCCCGGTGCCAGCGGTTCGCCTTCAAGCGCATCCAGCCTCGGGACATTGCCCGGCGGCTCCTGTATGTGGCCTCCCGGGAGGGCATGGCCCTGACGGAGGAGGCGGCGGGGCTCCTTGCCCGCCTCAGCGACGGGGCCCTGCGGGACGCATTGTCCCTGCTGGACCAGTGCGCCGGCAGCGGGGAGATCACGGCGGAGCGGGTGCTGGACGTGCTGGGCCTGGCGGGGAATCTCAGGACCGCCCGGCTCATGGAGCTGATCCTGGCCCGGGACGCCCAGGGGGCCCTGCTGCTGCTGGATGAGCTGTATCAGGGGGGCAAGGACGTCAGCGCCCTGCTGGGGGAGCTGTCGGTGCTGGCCCGGGACCTGCTGATCCGCGCCACCGCCCCCCAGGGCGGCGCGGCCCTCCTCTCCGGGGGCTACGACACCACGGTGATGGACGATCTGGGCCGGGGGGCTTCCCCCGCCCGGCTGATCCATATGGCCGCCCGGCTCCAGGACACCCTGGCGGCCCTGCCCCTCAGCGCCAACCGCCGCACCGACGCGGAGCTGTGCCTGCTGCGGCTGTGCGACGAGAGCCTGTGCGGCGACCTCACCGCCCTGGCGGCCCGGGTGGCCCGGCTGGAGGAGGGCGGCGTGTCCGCCCGTCCCGCCCGGGGCGCTGCCCGGCAGGAGGCTGGGGCTTCTGCCCCCTCCCCTGCCCGGCAAAAACCGGCGGCGGAGCCGCGCCGGGAGAAGGCCCCGGCCTCCGGCGGCGGCACCCCTCCGCCCTGGGAGGATCCGGCCCCTATTGCTGCCGCGGCTGGAAAGCCGGCGGCCGCTGCCCCGCCCTGGGAGGATCCGGTCCCCATCGGCGGCGATGCGCCCCCCTGGGAGGACCCTGCCCCCGTCGCCGCCCCGGCGGCGGAGAGGGCGGCAGGGAGCCGGGGCAGCCCTGTGCCGGAGAGCGCCGGCTATGACGGCGACGACCGGCCGCCTCTGGACGACAGCGACGCGCCGCCGCCGGAGGGGGGATACGGCGCCGCGGCGGAACCGTACCCCGGGAACGGAGCTGCCCGGAGGGGCGAAGCCCCTGCGCCTTCCGCCCCGTCCCCGGCCAAACAGACCGGCGGGGCCGGCGACGACCTGTGGGGCCGGCTCATCGAGCGCTACAAGGACCGGGTGATGCCCATGTACCAGTTCATGCTGGACGACGCCCGGGGCACCCTGGAGGGGGACGTGCTGGTGGTGCGCTGCGGCGACGACCTGACCCTGGAGACCCTGGACTGCCCGGCGGTGACGGAGGTACTGAAATCCGTCACCGGGGAGTTCCTGGGCCGGCCGGTGACGGTGCGCTACCGCCTCAGCGGCGGGAAAAACGACCCTGCCCCCCAGGCGGACAAGCTGGAGGAGCTGATCCGGCAGGGGAAACATTACGATTCCTTCAAGGTAACATGACCGAAAAACAACACAAAAGGAGACAACAGCCATGGCAAAAGGCGGATTCCCCAAAGGGGGCATGATGGGCGGCGGCATGATGCGCCAGCAGGCCCAGATGCAGCAGAAGCTGCTGAAGATGCAAAAGGACATTGAGAAGGCCCAGCAGGAGGTGGAGGCCGCGGTGTTCACCGCCTCGGTGGGCGGCGGCACGGTGAAGGTGTCCTGCAACGGCAAGAAGGAGCTGACGGAGGTGGCCATCGCCCCGGAGGCCCTGAACCCCGAGGACGCCGAGATGCTCCAGGACATGGTCCTCTCCGCCGCCAACGAGGCCCTGCGCCAGGCGGAGGAGGCCATGGGCAAGGCGGTGGAGGGCGCCAGCGGCGGGCTGAACCTGGGGGCCTTCGGCCTGTAAGGGGCCTGGGCAGCTGCGGCGGAAGCTGCCGGAATTTCACGGAAAAATCGGCAGGCTGCATGAGAATACCGTGTATACATTGTAGGGAATACCAAAAAATGGATGGCCGGTTTGACAGGGCCATCCATTTTTTGGTATAATTAGCTTGCTAAACAGCCGCCGCCCCCGGGGGCGCGGCGGCGGCCCCGCGGCCCACGGCCGCAGAATGTGGACCGGGCAAAGGAGAAAGGTACGGAGAGGATCATAAAACAGGAATGCCAAGGCGTTGCCGTTGATGCTCATAGTTGTCTTTTGCAGTGAACGCTGCCTTTGCCGCCTGCGCTGAACGCGCGGGCGGCTGTCGTTTTCCGGCGGGAGCTGTCCTTTGCCGCCTGCGCTGAACGCACAGGCGGCCCCTCTTTTTGGGGGCGGGCGCGGGGTTTCCCTCTGGCCGCAGGTGAGAAAGGAGTGTGTGATGTCAGAAATTACTGTGTTGGATCTGGGGATCATCGGCCTGTATCTGGTAGGTATGCTGGCGGTGGGCGTGTGGTTCGTGAAACGGATCCGGAATACCGACGACTTCTATGTGGCGGGCCGCACCCTGGGCCCGGTGGTGCTGATGGCCACGGTGTGCGCCACCATTATCGGCGGCAGCGCCATGATGGGCCGGGCAGCGGTGGCCTATCAGGAGGGCTTCAAGGCGGTGGCCACGGCCATCCCCTACGTGATCGGCATGTTCCTCTTTGCCGGCTACTCCGGCCGCATCCAGCGGGTGGGCGAGAAGTACAGCATCGAGTCCATCCCGGAGCTCTTCGGCTACCGCTTCAGCAAGACCGCCAAGTGCGTCCTGTCGGTGATGGTGGTATTCGCCATGGTGGGCACCGTGGCCGCCCAGGTCACCGCCACCGCCACCATCATCAAGCTTCTGGGGGGCCAGGTGGGCATCAGCTATGAGATGGGCGCCTTCATCGCCACGCTGATCTTCATTATCTACACCGCCGCCTCCGGCCTTTTCGGCGTGGTATACACCGACGTGGTGCAGTTCTTCATGCTCATCATCTTCGTCTACCTCCTGATCCCCACCTCCAGCATCAGCTACCTGGGGGGCCTGGGGAACTTCTGGGAGGGCCTGGACAAGCGGTATATCACTCCCTACCTCAACGGCGAGATCCTGGGGGACATCGTCACCTACCTGGTGTTCACCATGGCGGGGGCGGAGATGTGGCAGCGCTCCTTCGCGGCCAAGTCCCCCAAGGCGGCGAAAAAGGGCATGTTCTGGGGCACCTTCGCCTACGCGGTGACCATCATCCTCCTCTTCACCATGGGCCTTGCGGCCCAGCAGATCCTGCCGGATGTGGTGGCGGAGTACGGCACCGCCGACGCGGTGATCCCGGCCCTGGCCATCAAGATCCTGCCCCCGGGCCTCACGGGCCTGGCCCTCTCCGGCATCCTGTCGGTGATGATGTCCACGGCGGACAGCTACCTGCTGGTGTCGGTGCAGACGGTGGTCCACGACCTGGGCAAGACCTTCAAACCGGATATGTCCCAGAAACACGAGATATTGTTCTCCCGCATCGCCTCGGTGGTGCTGGCCCTGGGGGCCCTGGTCATCGCCCTGTATATCCACAGCGCCTACACGGTGGTGACCCTGTCCTTCACCTTCTACGCGGCGGCGGCGGGCCTGCCCGCCCTGGCAGCCCTCTACTGGAAGAAGGTCACCAACGCCGGCGTCCTCTCCGCCATGATCGGCGGCTTCACCGTCACCGTGATCTGGAAGCTGCTGGGCCAGCCCCTGGGCCTGGGGGCCGCCATCCCCGGCTCCCTGGTGTGCGGCGTGCTGCTGGTGGGCGTGAGCCTGGCCACCTATAAGAAAAAGCCCTCCACCGTGATCGAGGTGTGAGCTTTGCATAAAAAACGTCCCTGCCCGCTCCGGGCAGGGACGTTTTTTTGCGGATCGGGGGCCCCTCCTAGAAGGGGCTGAAGGGGATCAGGCCGCTTCCCAGGATGGCCAGGAGGAGCAGGCCCGCGCATACCGCCAGGGCGATGATAACGCTTCCGTCCGCCTGGCTGTTCCGCTTTTTCAGCAGCCGCAGCAGGCCCCAGGTACCGGCCGCCAGTACCGCGGCGCCCCCCGCCAGGGCCAGAAGGTACAATACCCGCCCTGCCGCCGCCATGATGCACAGCAGCACCAGCCAGTATGCGGCCCAGGCGGCCGCCGGCAGCCACTGGACGACCCGCCGGACCGGGGCGCCGGCGGGGAGGCAGGCCCCGCCCCGCTCCACGGACCGCCGGGAGCGCCCATACCACACCAGGTAGTCCGCCGCCACCACCAGCATACAGAGGGCCGCCGCCAGGGGCAGCGCGGCCCACGCCAGGGAGAGGGCCCTGCCCATCCCGGAAAGGGAGGCGGCCTGGGCGCTGTCGTTCCAGGCGGGCCACAGCACCAGCAGCAGGGGCAGCAGCACCGCCAGGGGCAGCAGCAGGGTCTTTTTTACGCTGCGGTGGATGGCGGCGAGCTTTTCCCCCTCGTCGGTCTCGATGGGCACCGGGTGGGCCCTGTCGCTGACAAAGACCTGCTGGGGCCCGCAGCAGCACACCAGCTGCCACCCGGCGGCGGCGCAGTAGTCGCAGTAGGAGGCCTGGTCCTCCGTCGGCTCCCCGAAGGCCCCCTGGAACTGGGAGTCGGGGAAGTAGGTGACGGCGTAGCGGAGCGCTGCCGACGCCGCCTGCCGGTAGGTCCAGAAGTAGGCCCCTGCCCGCTCCAGCCGCCAGCCCTTCCGGGCCATCCCCTCCAGGTGCTGGATGATGGACGCCGTGTCCCAGGGGAGGAAGCCTTCCAGGCGATACTTTTTCTTTCCATCCATGGTGGTCGCTCCTTTCCGTCAGAACGTGGGGCGGGGCTGTCAGGGCCGGAGGGCGGCGGCGATCGCCGCCCTCTGCTCCGCCGTGGGGGTGAATCCCAGGGTCAGAACCACGATCCGGTCCCCGTAAAGAAGGAGGCAGCGCAGGTTGGGAGATACGTCCGGCCAAATCATGGCCCGGTCCGCCTCCCAGGGGGCGGCGTCCGTATCCTCAAGGCTGAAATACAGGCCGTAGGGGCCGTAGTAGCCGGACAGGTTCTCCCAGCACCACTCCCGCAGCCAGTCCCAGGGGATGTCCGCCGTCTGGTAATCCAGGGCAGGCAGGGCACTGTCCTCCCCATAGGCGTCCTGGCTGTACCGGCCCCATCGGGCCAGCACCGAGGACTGCTCCTTTCCCCGGTAGGAGCAGTGATCCGCCTCCGTCACGGCATAGCCCAGATCCTCCAGGGTCAGGGGAAGGCCGTCCCGGTAGATGTCATAGCTGCGGCCGTCCCCCGCCGTATAGGTGGAGGCGGGGCCGGCGCTGGGGAGAAGGGACTTGATGGCGGCAGCGCTCCACTGGGTAACAGGACGGAATACCAGGGAGAGCACCACCACCGCCGCGAAATAGGCGGCCCGGGTCTGCTTCCGGGACAGCTTCAGGCGTTTCAGGCCCCAGAAGCAGCCGAAGATGGCGGCCATCAGCAGGGCGGTCAGCCCCAATACCAGAGGAAGGGCCACCCACATAACGGGTTCCCGGAGAAGCAGTGCCGCCGATGCTGCCCACAGCACAGCCAGGAACAGCCAGGTGGCGGTCCGGCGCAGCCGGGTACCGGTGGGACGGCAGGCGCCGCCCTCCTCCACCGCCCGCCGGGAGCGGTTGTACCAGATGAGGTAGGCCAACAGGATCCAGGCCATGTATGCCGCCAGCCCCCAGCCCAGCACCAGCAGCCCCAGCCGGACGTCGCTGCTGACGAAGGAGAGAGGGGCGTAGCGGGCCGTCTCCCGGAATTCCACCGCCAGGGTCAGCAGCAGCAGGGGCAGCAGGATGCCGTAGGGCAGGAGCAGCATCTTCTTCATGGCGCCGTGGATGGCGGTGAGCTTCTCCCCCTCGTCGGTCTCGATGGGCACCGGGTCTGTCCTCTCATTGACGAAGATCTGGAGGGGGCCGTAGTTTGACACCAGTTCCCAGCCCGCGGCGGCGCAGTAGTCGGCGTAGGTCATCTGCTCCCCGGTGGGGCCGCTGTCGAACACGGACGCGGCGGGGAAATAGGTCATGGCGTAACGGAGCGCCGCCGGCTCCGCCTGCCGGTAGGTCCAGAAGGGATTTCCCGCCTTCTCCAGCCGCCAGCCCTTCCGGGCCATCTTCTCCAGGTGCCGCTCCACATAGGCCCCGTCCCAGGGCAGGAACAGTTCCAGACGGCGCTTCTTCTTTTCGTCCATGGTGGTGGCTCCTTTCCGCCAGAATCCGATGGTGCGCCAAGCAAATTTCTCAGAAAAACGGCTGTCAGGGCCGGAGGACGGCGGCGATCACCGCGCGCTGCTCCGCCGTGGGGGCCTCCCCCAGGAACAGGAACACGATCCG
>CALXGG010000110.1 GCA_944387785.1 uncultured Oscillospiraceae bacterium
ACGGCAAGGCCCTGTACATGCACTGCCTGCCCGCCGACATCACCGGCCTGAGCTGCAAGGAGGGCGAGGTGGACAACAGCGTCTTTGACCGCTACATCGAGCCGCTGTACAAGGAGGCTTCCTTCAAGCCCTATATCATCGCCGCCATGATCTTCCTGAGCAAGGTCAAGGATCCCGTGGCCGCTCTCCGCGCCCTGGAGGCCCGGGGCGAGAAGCGCAAGGAGTTCTGATACCGGTTATCAGTTACATGTAAAAAGGGAAATGGAGTACCCCAGCCGGTACTCCATTTCCAGTTCCGGGCCTTTCCCGGCGCCCTGCCGGGCCGGGAGGATGCCGGTGGAACTGCCAGCGATAAAAAGGAGAAGATTACGCTATGAAACGAATCGTGATCGCCCTGGGCGGCAATGCCCTGGGCAACACCCTGCCGGAGCAGGCCCAGGCGGTGAAGATCACCGCCCGCGCCATCGTGGACCTCATCGAGGGGGGCAACCAGGTGGTGGTGGCCCACGGCAACGGCCCCCAGGTGGGCATCATCAACAACGCCATGGCGGCCCTTCAGAAGGTGGATCCCACCCAGGGCGTGACGCCCCTCTCCGTCTGCGGCGCCATGAGCCAGGCCTACATCGGCTATGACCTCCAGAACGCCTTCCGGGAGGAGCTGCTGGACCGGGGCATCACCAACATGCCGGTGTGCTCCATCGTCACCCAGGTGGAGGTGGATCCCGCCGACCCCGCCTTTGCGGACCCCTCCAAGCCCATCGGCAAGTTCATGACCCAGGAGGAGGCGGAGGAGTACGCCGCCAAGACCGGTTACCTGGTGAAAGAGGACGCGGGCCGGGGCTGGCGGCGGTATGTGGCCTCCCCCAAGCCCAAGCACATCATCGAGGCCGGGGCCATCCGGGCCCTGGCGGAGGACGGCCATCTGGTGATTTGCTGCGGCGGCGGCGGCATCCCCGTCTACCGCACGGAGAAAAACCACCTCAAGGGCGCCGCCGCGGTCATTGATAAGGACTTTGCCTCGGAGCTGCTGGCGGAGCAGCTGGACGCGGATATGCTCATCATCCTCACCGCCGTGGAGAAGGTGGCCATCAACTTCCGGAAGGAGAACGAGCAGTGGCTCAGCGCCATGACCCCGGAGGAGGCCCGCCGGTACATGGCGGAGGGCCAGTTCGCCCCCGGCTCCATGCTGCCCAAGGTGGAGGCGGCGGTGAAGTTTGCCGAGTCCAAGGCCGGCCGCACCGCTCTCATCACCCTTCTGGAGAAGGCCAAGGACGGCATCGCCGGCAAGACCGGCACCCTGATCTCCCAGTGATGCCCCGGGACCCCAGGCCCCGCCGCGCCTTCCTCTCAATGCGAAAACGCCCCGGCGTCCGGAACCGTTCCGGACGCCGGGGCGCTCCTTTTTTAAAGGGAAAGCAGGGGCTGACAAGGAGATCCCTTTTACAGCCTCCACACCGCCTCGCTGGTGGAGGACACCGCCAGAGCCCCGGCGCTGAGGGCCTCCATCACGTCCGCCTTGTCCATGATGAGCCCCCCGCAGATCAGGGGGATCCGGGTGGCGGCGGCCAGGGGGCCGATGATCTTGGGCATGATCCCCGGCAGGATCTCGATCATGTCCGGCTGAGCCCCGGCGGCGGCGGGCCGGACGTTGGACAATGACAGGGAGTCGAACACAAAGAAGCGGAGGATGGTGAAAAGGCCCAGCTCCCGGCCCCGGCGGATCAAGGCGGGGCGGGTGCTGATGATGCCGTCGGCCCTGGCCACGGCGGCGGTATAGTCCACCGCCACCTCCTTGGCGCTCAGGCCGGTGATGAGGTCGGTGTGGACGATGGCCAGCTTGCCCGCCTGGTGGAGCTGCTCCACCAGGCCCGGGAGGCTGCACAGATCGCCGTAGAGGAGGAACACCACCGGGTTCTCCGCCGCCAGTACCCGGGCAAGCCCCTCCTGGTTCTTTACGGCGGCAATGACCGGGTTTTGCTCGATGGTGTGGAGGATATTCCGCGTCATAGCCGCCCTCACTCTCTTGCCCAGTCGAAGGAGCGCTTCACCGCCCGCTCCCAGCCCCGGACCTTCTCATCCCGCTGGGCGGGGGAGATGGAGGGGGTAAAGGTCCGGTCCACGGCCCAGTTGCGGATCACGTCCGCCTGGCTGGACCAGTAGCCCACGGCCAGGCCCGCCAGGTAGGCGGCCCCCAGGGCGGTGGTCTCCACGCACACCGGGCGGTTGACGGTGGTTTGCAGGATGTCCGCCTGGAGCTGCATGAGGACATTGTTGGCGCTGGCCCCGCCGTCCACCTTCAGGGAGGCAAGCTCGATGCCGGAGTCGGCCCGCATGGCGGTAAGGACGTCGGCCACCTGGTAGGCGATGGATTCCAGGGTGGCCCGGATGATGTGGTTCTTGTTGACGCCCCGGGTGAGGCCCACGATGGCCCCCCGGGCGTACTGGTCCCAGTAGGGGGCCCCCAGGCCGGTGAAGGCGGGGACCACATAGCAGCCGTTGGTATCGGGCACCTTGCTGGCGTGGTACTCGCTGTCGGCGGCGGACTCGATAAGCCGCATCTCGTCCCGCAGCCACTGGATGGCGGCCCCCGCCACGAAGATGGAACCCTCCAGGGCGTAGTTGACGGTCCCGTCCAGGCCCCAGGCCACGGTGGTCACCAGGCCGTTGCGGGAGAATACCGGCTTGTCCCCGGTGTTCATCAGCAGGAAGCAGCCGGTGCCGTAGGTGTTCTTGGCCTGGCCGGGGGCGAAGCAGGTCTGGCCGAAGAGGGCGGCCTGCTGGTCGCCGGCGGCGCCGGCGATGGGGATGGGGCTGCCGAAGAAGCCGGGATCCGTGGCGCCGTAGACGCAGCTGGAGGGCATGGGCTGGGGCAGCATGGCCGGTGGGATGTCCAGGAGCTTCAGGATGTCCTGGTCCCAGGAGAGGGTGTTGATGTTGAAAAGCATGGTCCGGGAGGCGTTGGAGTAGTCGGTGATATGGACCCTGCCGCCGGTGAGCTTCCAGATGAGCCAGGTCTCCACGGTGCCGAAGAGGAGCTCCCCCTGCTCCGCCCGCTGCCGGGCTCCGGGGACGTTGTCCAGGATCCATTTCAGCTTGGGGCCGGAGAAGTAGGCGTCCACCACCAGGCCGGTTTTCTGCCGGATGGCGTCGGCGTGGCCGGCGGCCTTGAGCTGGTCGCAGTAGGCGCTGGTGCGGCGGCACTGCCAGACGATGGCGTTGCATACCGGCTCGCCGGTGGCCTTGTCCCATACGATGGTGGTCTCCCGCTGGTTGGTGATGCCGATGGCGGCGATGTCGGCGGCGGAAGCGCCGATCTTGCCCATGGCCTCCACCGCCACCCCCAGCTGGGTGGCCCAGATCTCGTGGGCGTCGTGCTCTACCCAGCCGGGCTTGGGGAAGATCTGGGTGAACTCCTTCTGGGCCCAGCTGCACACCTGCCCCTGCTGGTTGAAGAGGATGCAGCGGTTGCTGGTGGTGCCGGCGTCGAAGGACATGATGTATTTCGCCATAGTCGGTGTCGCTCCTTCCGAGTAAGTACATGGAATGCTTATACCATAGCACAAAATCCACAAACTGGGAAGGGAGAATTGAGGGATCATGGTATATATTGCGAAAAACCGGCGGATGGAAGGGCGCGCCCCGGGAGAAAAAGGCGGATGGGCCGTCATAGGGACAGCCCGGCGGCACATAGGGTGGGGGGAAGGGAGGAATCGTATGCTGTCCACGGCATTGCTGCTGCTGAAAAGCAGCCTGTTTTTATCCCTGCACCTTTCCGGGAACATGAGCTCCTTCCCCAAGCCCCTCAGCGGGGAGGAGGAGCAGAAATATCTGGAGCGGTGGGCCCAGGGGGACCTGGAGGCCCGGAACATCCTCATCGAGCGGAACATGCGCCTGGTGGCCCATATCATCAAGAAGTACTACACCCAGAGCGTGGAGCAGGACGACCTGATCTCCATCGGCACCATCGGCCTCATCAAGGGGATCTCCAGCTATAAGCCGGAGAAAAACGTCCGCCTCGCCACCTATGCCGCCCGGTGCATCGAAAATGAGGTGCTGATGTTCTTCCGCAGCCAGAAGAAGCTCCAGGGGGAGGTGTCCCTGTCGGACACCCTGGAGACGGATAAGGACGGCAACAACCTGTTCCTGATGGATGTGGTGGGGGTGGAGGACACCATGCTGGATGACCTGGACACCCAGGAGAGCCACATCCGGGTCCGCCAGCTGGTGGACCAGTGCCTGACGGAGCGTGAGGCGGACATCATCAAGAAGCGCTACGGCCTCTCAGGGCGCAAGCCCCGGACCCAGCGGGAGATCGCGGCGGACTACGGCATCTCCCGCAGCTATGTATCCCGCCGGAACTAATGTAAGCGAAATCCGGAAAGCCTTGTGGGACAAGGGCCTCCAGGTTGACAAAAATTGATAAAATGCGCTAAAACGCGCATCGCTTATCGTAAGCGGCAATATAAACAAAAGGATAAGCGGCCATTCATCAAAACCACAAGATCTGCGGGAGTGTTGCAGATTCCATTCATAAACTGCGAAAAATTCAATTCCCCGTTTATGTGCAAATTACAGCGCATAAACGGGGAATTTTAATTGAACTATACTGCGGTCATCCTACAACTTCAGATCCCCGGTAGCGGGACCGTCGATGCGTTTACCGTCCTTCTCAAAGCGGGAACCGTGACAGGGACAGTCCCAGGTCTGTTCCTGGGAATTCCATTTCAGCACGCGGCCCAGATGGGGGCATCGCCTTGTGGTGGGTGTCAGCAGACTGACCATGGCTTCCCAACCGTTGGCAAAGAGGTGGGGGGCGGAATATTGAGCGGGAAGGAGAGAATACTTCTGCAAAAGGATGCTCCCTCTCTTGAACAAGATCGCTTAAAATCATAGCGGATACCATGGAGGAAGTCATTCCCCACTGCTCCTGTCAGAAGTTTTCTAAACAGATTTGCTTATGGGATTTGGTTCAGGATATTGGTATTCTTTTCATTATTCAGATAGTAGGAGCTATCTGATTTTTTGTTGCCATAGTGTTGCCACGGATTCAGGTCATAATTACATAACCTATTATCCCATTTTACCTCAGTTACTTAACGCTGTTTTATAAGATCGTATCCTGCGGCATCGTTTTCACTCTTGTCGCACGCATTATTACGATCCTCTGTGCTTTTTGAAATCGGTGCCAATGTCAGATTGGACCGCGCATCGCATTGCCGGCGATACCCTTGCGAAGCTTGCAGAATAAGATTTCCATTGATGTATCAACTGGATACCGAAGACCGACCGTTGACCCATAGTACTGTTTGAGGTCAACGGCTTTTTTGCCCCCTATTGAAAGGGAGCTTTTTTCACAGGCAAAGCACCTATAAATGTTTTTGAGAACGCTCCTTGACAACCAGCCGTTCCTACACTATTATGTAGCTTGCGACTTAATTATGTAGTGTGCTACTAATTCATAGAAGGAGATGGCATCCATGTCACCGGTCGGCAAAGATGATCTGGGATTCAAGATCAAAATCATTTCCAAGCTGCTGACACAGAACATGAATAGCAGCATCACGTCCCTGGACCTGACCAGCTCGCAGGCCCGTGTGCTTGGCTACCTGTGCTACCGAACCCAACGGCAGGAGAAGGTTTATCCGCGGGACATTGAGCGGGATTTCCGTTTTACCCATCCCACGGTATCGGGGCTGCTGCAGCGGCTGGAGGTGAAGGGCTATCTCAGCAGCGAACCATCCGCGGAGGACCGGCGGTGCAAGCAGATCCTCGTTACAAAGCGGGCGCTGGAAGCCAACCAGCAGGTGCTCGATCAGCTGGCCGCATCGGAGCAGCGGCTGGTCAGCAACATGTCCTGCGCGGAAATCATCCAGCTCAAAAGCTTGCTGGATCGGATGATTCAAAATCTCAGCGCTTCCAACGGCGCGCCGCAGTCGGCGGACCAGTTTCCCCAGAGCGCTGATGAGATAGAGAAAGAACTAGAAGGTCTCGGGTGTCAAACTCCGGATTTTCGATAAAATTTGTTTTACAAGCTCCGGATGGGGGCTGCGCCCGGGAAGTGCGGATCCTGCGTGATGCGGCGGCCCGCAGCGGCGGAAGGCTCCGGGAGTTTGGATGGGAGGAATTTTCTGGTATGACTGGTATGATCAAAACACTGAGTAGAAGCATACGGGAATTCAAGAAGCCGGCAATCCTCACACCGATCCTGGTGGTGGGCGAAGTCGTCTTGGAATGCATTATCCCGTTTGTGATCGCTAATCTCGTCAATGAGATGCAGGCCGGCTGCGGCATGGACGTCATTATCCAATACGGCGCGCAGCTGGTTATCATGGCTGTGCTGTCGCTGATTCTGGGCGTGGCGGCCGGCAGCACCTGCGCCACAGCTTCCACGGGCTTTTCGCGGAATCTGCGGCAGGATATGTTCTACCGCATTCAGGACTATTCGTTTGAAAACATCGACAAGTTCTCGGTCTCCAGCCTGGTGACCCGGATGACCACCGATGTCATCAACGTGCAGATGTCCTTTATGATGATCATCCGCGTGGCCATCCGCTGCCCGCTGATGCTGATCTTCTCCTT
>CALXGG010000111.1 GCA_944387785.1 uncultured Oscillospiraceae bacterium
TCCTTTCGTTTTTTCGCCGGCCGCTCCCCCGGCCCGGCATTGAAAATCCCCCGCCGTCTGCTATAATGGTGGTATCACACAGCCCCGGATTTTCGGCCCGGGGCAGGAGAGGGGCGGTCATATGGAATACGAGGGACAGATCTGCCGGGGCCCCATGGAGCGCGCCTCCTATATGCTCCCCATCTCGGTGGGGTGCTCCTACAACCGCTGCCGGTTCTGCATGCTCTTCAAGCACCTCTCCTATCGGGAATTGCCCCTGGAGCAGATCGAGGAGGAGCTGCGCCGGGTCAGCGGCCTGGGCGGCGATCCCAGGCAGGTGTTCCTGGGGGACGGGAACGCCTTCTCCGCCCCGACGGAGCGGCTGCTGGCCATCCTTGGTCTGATCCGCCGGTACTTCCCCGGCTGCCGGGGGGTCAATATGGACGCCACCGTCCGCGATATCCTCCGCAAGCCCACCGGGGAGCTGGAGGCCCTGGCCGGGGCGGGGGTGAGGACGTTGTACCTGGGCATCGAGTGCGGATTGGACGACGTGCTGGCGCGGATGGACAAGGGGCAGACCATGGCCCAGGCCGGCGAGGCCATCGAAAAGCTCCACCAGGCGGGGATGGGCTACGGCGCCCATATGATGACGGGCATCGCCGGAAGAGGCCGGGGCCTGGAGAACGCCCGGGCCCTGGCGGGTTTCTTCAACCGCGCCCGCCCGGACCGGATCGTGAACTTCTCCCTCTTCCTCCACCGCAGGGCCCCCCTGTACCAGGACATCCTGGCGGGGAGGTTCCTGCCCGCCGACGAGCTGGAGAACCTGCGGGAGGAGCGCTTGCTGCTGTCCCTCCTGGAGACGGAGGGCCTGGCCTACGACGGGTTCCACGACTGCATCACCTTCCGGGTGCGGGGGCAGCTCCCCCGGGACCGGGAGAAGATGCTCCGGAAGCTGGAGGTCGCCATCGGGGAGTATGAGACGAGGGAGCCGGTGTTCGCCGTGGTGCCGTGACCGATCGTTCGATTCCCCAAAAGAAAACCAAAAACCAGCGGCGAGGCAGACTGTGCTGCCTCGCCGCTGGCTTTCTTCTGCCAAGGGCCCGCTTAGAGGAGGAAAGGGGCCGCCGCGGCGGCCAGCAGGGAGGCCAGGAGGGCCTGCAGGGCCTTCCCCGCCCAGTGCCAGCGGGGGGAGAGGTCCCCGATCACCGAGAGGGTCTGGCAGTGGACGCACAGGCCGCCCCAGGCCGACAGCCCCGCCGCCGTGACGAACCCGGCCCGGCCGGGGGAGAGGGCGGAGACGCCGGACACCAGCTCCAGGGCCCCGGGCACCCAGGGGGGCAGCCCCGGGGGCAGCAGGTCTGTGACGCTGCGGAAGAGCACCACGAAGGCGCAGATGTTGGCCATGGCGGCGGCGGCGCCCCCCACGGAGGCGGCCAGGGCCCCGGACAGGGGCTCTGGCCTGGACGGCAGGGCGCAGGGGAGGGCGGGGCGGCCCCGTTCCCCCTCCAGGCGGCAGAGGATGGCGCCGGAGAGGAGGGCGGAGGCGGCGTGGATCACCGCCAGACCCACCCCCGCCCGGGGGCTTTGGAGGACCCCCGCCCCGGCGTAGGCGTAGAGGAAGGCGCAGCCGCAGTTGTTGCAGAAGGCCAGCAGAAGCTCCGCCTCCCGCCGGGTGAGAAGGCCGTCCCGGTACAGCCCGGCGGCGGCCCGGGCCCCGGCGGGATAGCCCCCCAGGAGCCCCGCCAGCAGCGCTGCGGCGCTCACCCCGGGAAGGCCGGTCAAAGGCCGCATGACGGGGGCGAACAGCCCCTGAAGCCAGCTGGCCATGCCCAGCCGCAGCAGCAGGGCCGTCACCGCCAGGAAGGGGAACAGGGCGGGGATCACCCGGGTAAGGCACAGCGCCAGGGCCTCCTGCACGGCGGCGGCGGCCTCCTGGGGTCGGGCGGTCAGCAGGGCGGCGTAGCCCAGGGCACATAGGATCAGCAGCCATCGTTTCATTTCCATCACCGCTGAAGCATATGCGGCCGGGGGACAAGGTATGCCTTGTCCCCCGGCGGTTTTTGGGAGCATATGGCCCGGCAAGCCAGGCTGCCGGGAGAGGGGCTACTCCAGCTCCAGCTTCTTCTCCAGAAGATAGGCGGCGGGGAAGAAGTACAGGGCGGAGAGGGCCAGTGACACGGCGGCGGAAACGGCCAGGGCCAGGGCGGCGTGCTCCGGCAGGATCACGGCGGCGGGGCCCACGCCGCCGCTGACCATGCCCACGGAAAGGAACACCCTTCCCTCCGGCAGGTACAGCCGCTCCAGCAGGGTGACGGCCTGGCTGGAGAGGAAGAGGATGGCCAGGTAGGCCCCGGCGCTTATGGCCAACCGGAACCGGCGGAAGAGGTGGCCGATGGCCATGGCCAGATACAGCAGCAGGCAGCCCCGCGCCACGTCGCAGAGGATGGACAGCAGCAGCGTCAGGGCGGGCGGGCCGGCCAGGGACAGGAACAGGGCCCGGAAGCCCTGGTTCAGCGTGTCAAACTGGGGATCCCCCAGGGGTAGCAGCAGGAAAAAGGATCCCACGCCCACCAGGATGCTGGCAAAGAGCATGGCCACGGCGGCGATCAGCTTGGAGAGCAGGATCTGCCACCCCCGCACCGGCAGGGTATGGGCGAGGTAGCCCTCCGCCCCCCAGATCCCCTTCCAGAACCGCTGGATCACCAGCACGGCGGCCACCGCCGTAAGAGCCACCAGGCTGGCCAGATAGCCGTAGAGGGCCAGAAGGGCAAAGGCGGAGTCGGTTTTGCTGGGGACGGGCTCCGGGTAAAAGAGGGTAAAGCGGGCGATGAGGGCCAGCGCCGCCGCCGCCGCCCAGGTGAGGACGAAGGGGCGGTACAGGGAGCGGAAATCATATTTCAGCAGTTTTCGCAGCATAAGAACGTACCTCCTTCCTACACACATACCAAAAGAAATGGACGAAAGTGCCTTACTCCAGGTTCAGCCGGCGGCGCAGGATCCGCTCCGTGAAGAAGAAGTAGATGGCGGCGGCAGCGGCGCTGCCCAGGAGCATCAGCCCCACCGCGCTGTGCCACACGCCCCAGACGGAGGCCTCCATCCGCTGGTTGATGAGCTCCGTGACCTGCTCCCCGATGAGGGCCGCGAAGGAGGCGGCGGCGGTGGAGAAAAGGGAGGACATCACGATGTTGATGGCCAGGTAGGCCACCACGCTCATGGCGATCCGGTTCTTGCCGAAGAGGTGGCCGATGGCCATGGCCAGGTACAGCTGCAGGCAGCACTGGGCCAGGGCGGCCAGGGCCAGCAGCAGCAGCTCCAGGGGGGCCAGGATGCCGTTGACGCCCTGGGAGCCCAGGGCCCGGAACAGTTCCGGCCAGAAGCCCAGCAGGTCGGCGGCGGGGACGGGTACGATGATCAGTACGGACAGCAGCGCCGCCAGGATGCTGATGATGCAGGCGGCCATGCCGCAGAGCAGCTTGGAGAGGATCAGCTGCCAGGTCTTTACCGGCAGGGTGTGCATCAGGTACCCCTCGTCCCCCAGCAGCCCCTTGAAGAACCGCTGGATGATGAACACCAGGGTTAGCACCATCGTGGCCAGGATCACGGCCCAGTAGACCAGGAAGGTCACCCCGGTGGCCATCTGCCCCGGCAGGCCGATGTCGGCGGCGCCCTCCTGGAAAAGGCCGCCGAAGGTGAAGCGGTTCACCAGGGCCAGTACCAGCACCGCCGGCCAGACGAAGGCGAACTGCTTGCCCATGGAACGGAAATCATATTTGAGCAGCTTTCCCAGCATCAGAGGGCACCTCCTTCATAGGTCTGGGCCCGGAACACGTCCCGGAACAGGGCGTCCAGGCTCTTGCCCTCCCGCTCCCGGAGGGCGTCGGCGCTGTCGTGGAGCACCACCTGGCCCTCCCGAAGGAAGATGGCCTCGTCCAGCACAGGCTCCACGTCGCTGATGAGATGGGTGGAGATCAGCACCGAGGCCTTTTCGTCGTAGTTGGTGAGGATGGTGTTCATAATGAATTCCCGGGCGGCGGGATCCACCCCGGCGATGGGCTCATCCAGCAGATACAGCTTGGCCCGGCGGGCCATCACCAGCACCAGCTGCACCTTCTCCTTGGTGCCCTTGGACATGGTCTTGATCCGGTCGCTGGGGGAGATGCCCAGGCTCAGGCACATATTTTCCGCCCGCTCCCGGTCAAAATCGGCGTAGAAGTCGGCGAAGAGGTCGAAGAGGTCCGACACCCGCATCCAGTCCGCGTAGTACATCCGGTCCGGCAGGTAGCTGATCACCGCCTTGCTGCGGGGGCCCACCGGGCTGTTGTCCACGGTGATGGAGCCCTCCGTGGGCTGCAAAAGGCCGCACAGGAGCTTGATGAGGGTGGTCTTGCCGCTGCCGTTGGGGCCCAGCAGGCCGATGATCCGCCCGGGGGCCAGCTGGAGGCTGACCTTGCTGAGGGCCTCCTTTTGGCCGTACCGCTTGGTAAGGCCGACGCAGGTTACCAGAAATTCACTCATGATGCAATTCCTCCTTTATCAGCGCGATGGCGCTCTCCCGGCTGTATCCCAGCTCCTCCAGAATGGTCAGGCATTGGTTCACCGCCTCCTTGGCCCGCTTGCGCCGGGCCTCCCGGATCACGGCGGCGTCCTCCGTAACGGTGCGGCCCGCCGTGCGGCCGCCCACCGCCAGGCCGTCCTGCTCCAGCTGGGCCATGGCCCGCTGCATGGTGTTGGGATTGACCCCGGCCTGGGCGGCGATGTCCCGCACCGCCGGCAGGCGGCTCCCGGGAGGATACTCCCCCTTCAGGATCCGCAGCGTCAGCTGCTCCGCCAGCTGCTGCCAGATGGGGCGGCTCCCCGTCAGATTCCAGTCCATGGCGTGCTCCTTTCTCCGGTCCGCGCCGAACGCCGGGCCGCCGGAGCCGGCGTCCACAACGTGTATTATTGTATTAGGCGCTTAGTACAATAATACAATAATACAGTTGGAGTCCGTTGTCAACAGGTTAAGGGAAAAATTTTTGGCCCGGCGCATAGATATAGGATGAGGTGGCGTGTATGGAAAGACGGAAAAAGGAAAACGGGGTGCTGGCGGGGGCGGCGGAGCTGTTCGACCTGCCGGGAGACATGGTGGCGGGGCTGCCCCACGTGGAGGTGGTGGGCAGCGGCCATTTCTATCTGGAAAACCACCGGGGGATCCTCTCCTACAGCGGGGAGGAGATCGACGTCAACGGCGACGGCATGGTGATCCGGGTATATGGCAGCGGTCTGGAGCTGGTGAGCATGACGGGAGACGCCCTGCGGATCCGGGGGACGATACAGCGGGTGGAGTGGGAGAAATAGGATGGTCAAGCACATCATGAACCGACTGAAGGGGGAGGTCACCGCCCGGGTGGAGAGCGGCTTTCCCGAGCGGGTGCTGAACCTGTGCGGGGAGTACGGCCTCGCCTTCTGGGATCTGCGGTGGGAGTCGGCGGCGGCCTTCACCTTCACCCTTACCCGGCGGGACTGGAAGCGGCTGCGGCGGCTCACCGCCCGGCTGGACTGTGAGCTGACGCCGCTGGGCTGGCGGGGCACCCCCTTCTTCCTGGGGCGGATGCGCCGCCGCTACGGCCTGTGGATCACCCTGGGCCTTTGCTCCCTGCTGCTGCTGTGGGGCTCTTTTTTTATCTGGGACTTTGACATCGAGGGCAATGAGACGGTATCGGACCAGGAGATCCTCCGGGCCCTGGAGAAGTACGGCGTGGCCTTCGGTACCTTCGGCTACGACGTCAACTCCTTCCAGCTGCGCAACGACCTGCTGCTGGAGCTGCCGGAGCTGAGCTATATCGCCGTCAACGTCCGGGGCAGCCGGGCCTATGTCCAGGTCCGGGAGCGGGTGGAGGCCCCGGAGATCATCGACATGCGCCAGAGCGGGAACACGGTGGCGGACCGGGACGCCCTGGTCACCGCCATCGAGCCCTGGGAGGGGGAGAAGATGGTGCTGCCGGGCACCATGGTCCGGGAGGGCCAGCTCCTCATTTCCGGCGTGGTGGACAGCGGCTACGGCGGCAGCCGGTACGTCCGGGGCATGGGCAGGGTCTACGGCCGGACCTGGTATACCCTCCGCTGCCGGGTGCCCCTTACGGTGTGGGAGACGGTGTACACCGGGGAAAATCAGACCCGGCGGGCGGTTTTGCTGGGAAAAAACCGGGTAAACCTGTATATTGGCAGTAGCATTTCCCAGGATACCTGTGATAAAATAATAAGCTGGAACCAGTGGGAGCTGCCGGGAGGGCTGGTGCTGCCGGTCACCGTGGTGACGGAGGAGCTGCGGCCCTATACCGTAAGAGCGGCCCGGCGCAGTGAGGAGGAGGCCCTGGCTATGGCGGAGGCCGTCCTGGACCGGGAGCTGACAGCCCTGCTGGGAGAGGGGGAGCTCCTCCGCCGGGAGGTCAATTACCAGGTGGAGGGGGATACCCTCCTTGTGACGCTGACCGCCGAGTGCCGGGAGCAGATCGGCAAGTTTGTGGAGATACCAAAGGAGTAACACGGCAGATGGAACAAAGGATAGAGATCGAGCGGCTGGAGCAGGC
>CALXGG010000112.1 GCA_944387785.1 uncultured Oscillospiraceae bacterium
ATTCATATCGTTTCATGCTCTTAATTTTATACTATTGCTTCTATTGTGCAACTTTTATTTTTCAAACAAGGCCTAGAAAACATAGGAATTTCAAGGAGTTTTGATTCGATGGTCAAGATACTGTTTGTGTGCCTGGGCAATATCTGCCGGTCCACCATGGCGGAATATGTCATGAAGTATCTGGTGGAGCAGGCGGGGCTGGAGGGGGAATTTTATATTGATTCCGCCGGCACCTCCAATGAGGAGGAGGGCAACGGCGTCCACCACGGCACCCGCCGCCGCCTTCAGCAGGCGGGGATCCCCTGCGGCGGCCACCGGGCCCGGCAGATGACGGCGGCGGACTACCGCCGCTTTGACCTCCTCATCGGCATGGAGGCGTCCAACCTCCGGGCCATGAGGCGGATCGCCGGCGGCGACCCGGAGGGGAAGATCCGCAAGCTGCTGGACTTTTCAGGCCGGGGCGGGGATATCGCGGATCCCTGGTACACCGGGGATTTCGACGCCACTTTTGACGACGTGATGGAGGGCTGCCAGGCCCTGCTGGCGCATTGCACAGAGGGCTCGCGCTTCGCGCGGCAAGGGTAAGACGCCTTCCCCGGCGGGGGAATTGCCATGGACGGACCCGCCTGGAGAGGCGGAAAGGGAGTCATTTTGAAAAAGGGGGCGTGTCCTGGATCAGGACACGCCCCCTTTTATTGCCTGCGCCGGAAAGGGACGCGGCCGTCAAAAGCCGGCCTCAGCGGGGAAGGGGGCCGGCCGCCCCGGGCTCCGTCAGCAGTTCGATGATCTTTTTCATGGCGGTGGTCACATACCGCCCCCTGCGGTAGCAGAGGTAGGCGTCCCGGGCGGCATGGTCGCTGCGGATCTTGTAGTAGACCAGCCCGTCCCCCACGGGACGGTGTGCCACCAGCATATTGCTGATGATGGTGGCCCCCAGGCCGAAGTGGGCAAAATTATACGCTACCGCGGATTTCTGCACCTCCAGCAGGACATGGGGCTGGAGGCGGCACTCCTGGAACATGACGTCGGTGCACAGCCGCAGGTAGTTCCCCTCCTGAAGGACCACATAGGGGATGTCGCTGAACTCTGTCAGGGATACGCACCGCTCCGGCGGCACCCGGGCGATCCCCGGGCCCAGCTCCTCCGGCCGCAGCCGCTGGGCCTGGTGCCGGCCGTTGACCGGGAAGTCCTCCGGCACCGCCAGCACCAGCTGCTCCCGGTAGCACAGCAGCCGCTCGTACTCCTCCGGGTCCAGGGGGCGGTTGGTGATGACCAGATCCAGGTCGCCGTTGTCCAGCATCACCTTGGTCTGCACCGTGGTGTCCTCCACGATCCGCAGCTGCACATTGGGATAGCGCAGCTTGAAGGCCGCCAACTTCTGGGGGATCACATAGGGGACGCTGAGATTGCTGCCGCCGATGGACACGAAGCCGCTTTGGAGCGTGTGGAGCTCATAGACCATATTCTGAAGGTTTTCCTCGATAGCGTAGACCTGCTCCACCCCCTGGATGAAGGCCACCCCGAAGGGGGTCAGGGACACGGGCCGGGTCTTGCGCTCGAAGATGGGCGCCCCGGCCTGCTCCTCGATCTTCCGGATGGTGGCGCTGAGGGAGGGCTGGGAGATGTGCAGCTTTTCCGCCGCCTTGCTGAAGCTGCGCTCCTTGTAGACGGCGTAGACGTACTCCACATATTGCGGAACATGGCCGGGCTCCTTTCCCGCCGGAAGGCCCCAACGGAGGGACGAACGGCCTCCGGCGGCAGGCGGAAATATAAATAGTGAGCTATAATTATATATTTATATTTATATTTATTTATTTGTCAAGAATATGATTTAATTTTCTTAACAGAAACCGACAGACTTTTGTGGATTACAACAAAAGGGGGCTAGGAAAGACGACTATGATCGATTTAAGAAGCGATACCCTGACCATGCCGGACCTTCCCATGCTGGAGACGATCCTCCAGGCCAAGCTGGGGGACGACGGCCGGACCGACGCCAAGGGACGGGGGGGAGGACGCCACCATCAACCGCCTGGAGGACATGGCGGCGGCCCTGGTGGGCAAGGAGGCGGCCATCCTCATGCCCACCGGCACCTTTGGCAACAGCACTGCCGTCATGACCTACTGCAAGGCGGGGGACACGGTGCTGGTAGACGAGGAGCAGCATATCCTGCTGACCGAAAAGTTCGTGTTTGATCCGGGCTTTGGCCGCCTGACCCCTGTGTGCTATCACCAGGACAGCCGCCATATGCCGGATCCGGCGGAGATCGACCGGCTGCTGACGGAGACCGGCGCCAAGCTCATCTGCCTGGAGAACTCCCATAACTTCTCCGGCGGCTACTGCATCGACCTTCCCACCATGGCGGAGATCCGGAAGGTGGCGGACAAGCACGGCGCGGCCATCCATCTGGACGGCGCCCGGCTGTTCCATGCGGCAGCGGGGCTGGGGGTCACGGCGGCGGAGATCTGCCGGTATGTGGACTCCGTCATGTTCTGCGTGTCCAAGGGCCTGGGGGCCCCGGTGGGCTCCCTGCTGTGCGGCAGCTGGGACTTCTGCGGCAGGGCCCGGGGGACCCGGAAGTTGCTGGGCGGCGTGATGCGCCAGGGCGGCGTGGTGGCGGCGCCCGCCATCTACGCCCTGGAGCACAACGTGGCGCGGCTCCAGGAGGACATCGACAACGCCCGCCTGGCCCACGGCATGCTCCGGGGCAAGCTGAAGAAGCTGGGGCTCCAGGAGGAGGTGCAGACCAACATCCTCATGCTGGACCTCACCAACGCGGGGATCCTGGCCGGCGACTTCTGTGCCCGGGCTAAGGAGAAGGGACTCTTTATTCGTCCTGTCCGTAATGACTATCGGGTTCGCCTGGTATTCTATAAGGGTATTACCCGGCAGAACGCTGTGGATGCGGCCAATATTATCCTCGCGCTGGATAGCGAGCTGTAAAATGTAAGAGAGGAAGGGATGTAAGAAAATGAAAATCGGGGGCAAAAAAATAGGCCTCAGCACCCAAGTGTTTGTGGCAATGATCGTCGGCGCCATCCTGGGCCTGGTCATCGGCGATGTGATGGTGGAGCTGGAGTTCATCGGCACCGTCTGGCTCAACTGCATCAAGATGATCGTCGTTCCCATGGTCCTTATGACCATCATCACCGGCATCACCTCCCAGAAGGACCTCAAGTCCCTGGGCCGCATCGCGGTGCGGATCATGGTCTACTATGTGGCCACCACCCTCATCGCCTCTGTGGTGGGCCTGGCGGTGGCCGGCGTGATCCAGCCCGGCAAGATCGCCAACTTCACCGGCCTGGAGGGCCAGGAGATCTCCGGCAGCGCGGACATCACCGTGGCGGACTTCTTCATCAACATGTTCTCCTCCAATATGTTCCAGACCTTCGCGGATTCCAACATCCTCCAGACGGTGGTCATCGCCATCCTAGTCGGCATCGCCATCATGCTGGTGAAGAACGAGGAGCACCGGGCCAAGCTGATCTCCGGCTGCGACTCCCTGTGCAGCCTGGTGTTCTCCCTGATCGGCATGATCATGAAGGTGTCCCCCATCGGCATCTTCTTCCTGATGGGCGCCTCTTTCGGCAAGTACGGCGCCGGCATCTTCACCTCCATGGCTACCCTGCTGGGTACCTACTACCTCTCCTACATCGTTCACGTCCTGCTGGTCTACGGCCTGGTGCTGTGGATCGGCGCCGGTGTCAATCCCTTCCGCTTCATCAAGGAGAGCGCCGAGCTGTGGGTCTACACCCTGGCCACCTGCAGCAGTGTGGCAGCCATCCCTGTGAGCATGAAGGTGGCCCGGGAGAAGTTCAAGGTCCCCGACCAGATCTCCAGCTTCACCGTGCCCCTGGGCTCCCAGATGAACTACGACGGCAGCGTGATCCTCTACGGCTGCGTCATCATGTTCATCAGCCAGGTCTGCGGCCAGAGCGTCAGCATTGAAATGATGCTGCGGGTGGTCCTCCTCTCTGCCATCCTGTCCACCGGCGGCGGCGGTATCCCCGGCAGCGGCATCGTCAAGCTCCTGGTGGTGGTGGTGGCCTTCGGCCTGTCCACCGAGATCGTGGGCATCATCGCCGCCTTCTACCGCCTCTTCGATATGGGCACTACCACCAACAACTGCCTGGGCGACCTGGCCGGCACGGTGCTGGTGTCCCGGCTGGAGGAGCGGCGCAATAAGCGCCTGGCTGCCAAGGAGGCACAGTAACACGCAAACCCCTCTCTTTTCCCGGCTTGCCCCCCAAGGGGGGCGGCCGCGGAAAGAGGGATAGAGCGGTACAAGTGCCGCAGCTGGATAGAGAAGAGTGAATCATAAAACAAGGGAAGCTGCCGAGAGAGCAGCTTCCCTTGTTCTTTTTTGTTGTTCTGGCTTCCGTAGGGCCGGTAGGCTTGCTGCCCAGGGGGACGCCGCTGGTCCAGAAGGCATCCCGTCACCTAAGTCGGTTTTGCGGCACAATAAACGTTGTGTGTCGTAACCTGGCGGGGGCGGCCCCGGGGTAAACACCTGTTTATCCCACTAGCGGACAAGCGACGAGACGCAGCTGCCTGGCAGGGAGGAGGTGGCCTCTGCTCAGCGCTCAGCCTCTGGGGCTTTTTGACCCTGCTCCAGGGCTTCCAGGGCCTGGGGGGTGTCCACGTCCCACAGCTCCTCCTCCGCCGCCTCCAGCAGCCGCAGGGCCTCCGGGTGGCGGCGGATCACGCCGCTGCCGCCCCGGTCCCCGGTGAGGGCCATCAGCTCCGGGAAGAACCGGGCGGGGAAGAGGCAGGGGTTCCCCCGGACGCCGCCGTGGCTGAGGGCCACGATGCGCTCCGGGTCCTCCCGGAACAGGGCGGCGGCCCGGGCCACCGTCTCCCGGCGGAGGAGGGGCTGGTCCGCCACCTGGAAGAGGACGCCGTCGCAGCCGGAGAGGGCGGCGAGCCCCAGGCGGATAGTGTGGCTCACGCCCCATTCCGGGTGGGCGTTTTCTACTGGGAGGAAACCAAATTCCGCTACCAGGGCTGCTGCCTCCGGGTACTGGGTTACCACCGCCACCTGAGTGAAGGCCTCGGCAGGCACCGCCTCCAGGGCCCGGCGGATCAGGGGCTTTCCGCCAAATTCACGGGCCAGCTTGTTTTCCCCAAAGCGGCTGGCGTTTCCCGCTGCCATTACCACACAGCCCAGACGCAACTGGTTTTTTTCCATCCCTTCATCCCTCCATCGCTTTGTTTTCTGCCAGTATACACGTTCTGTCCCCAGCCCGTCAACTGTGGCGGTATCCTGGAATTAGGATAACGAAAATGCTGTACAGCTAAAAAACTGTATGCTATAATAACAATAATTTAGTAAAATAGACAATGGGCGGGGCAGTCTCCGGATGCCCCAAGACAACGACTAAGGAGGCTGATGCACGATGAGCAAGAGCGTAGGCCAGAGCGTAAAGCGGGTGGACGCCTTTGAAAAGGCCACGGGCCGGGCCAAGTACACCGACGACCTGTGCGACCGCAGCGCCCTGGCGGTGCGCCTGGTCCACTCCACCGTGGCCCACGGTATGGTCACCGCCATTGATACCCGGGAGGCGGAGCAGGTCCCCGGGGTGGTGAAGATCCTCACCTGCTTTGACGTACCCAATATCCCCTTCCCCACGGCGGGCCATCCCTGGAGCACCGACCCCCACCACCAGGACGTGGCGGACCGGCTGCTGATGAACCGCCATGTGCGCTACTACGGCGACGAGGTGGCGGCGGTGGTGGCGGAAAACGAGGTGGCCGCCGCCCAGGCGGCCCGGCTGGTGAAGGTGAGCTATGAGGAATACCCCTTCGTGCTGGACGTGCAGAAGGCCATGGAGCCCGGCGCCCCCCAGCTCCACGAGGAGTACCCGGGCAACATTTTGGCCCATACCCAGATCCGCAATGGGAACTATGCGGAGGCCATCCGGGAGCCGGGCCTCATCAAGGTGGAGGGCTGGTACGACACCCCCACCGTCCAGCACTGCCATATCGAGAACCACGTCTGCACCGCCTACATGGAGGCGGGGCGCATCACCGTCACCAGCTCCACCCAGATCCCCCACATCGTCCGCCGGGTCTGCGGCCAGGCCCTGGGGATCCCCTGGGGGAAGGTGCGGATCATCAAGCCCTACATCGGCGGGGGCTTCGGCAACAAGCAGGACGCCCTCTACGAGCCCCTGTGCGCCTGGCTCACCACCCAGGTGGGGGGCCGGCTGGTGAAGATCGACTGCTCCCGGGAGGAGACCTTCGTGAGCAACCGGGTCCGCCACGCCATCCGCACCCACATCATCTCCTGGGTCCGGCCCGACGGCACCTTTGCCGCCCGGAAGATCGAGTGCTTCTCCAACCAGGGGGCCTACGCTTCCCACGGCCATGGCGTCACCGCCAAGGGCTTCAATGCCTTCCCCCAGCTCTACCCCTGCCCCAATGTGACCGGGGACGCCTGGACCGTCTACACCAACATGCCCGCCGCCGGCGCCATGCGGGGGTACGGCATCCCCC
>CALXGG010000113.1 GCA_944387785.1 uncultured Oscillospiraceae bacterium
GCCTGGCGGGAAATGGGGATCTCCTCCGCCAGGCGCTCCTGGCTCCAGCCCCGGCCCTTCCGCAGCAGCTGCAATTTTTCTCCGAATGTCATAGGTATTGTCCTCCTTGTTGAGATGCTTCCAGCATACCGGCATGGGGGAAAAACGTCCACCGTCTCCGGCTTGCAAAGGGGCAACCAGAGCTGACACAGGGGAAAAGAGGGGGAAGGGGGCCGTCCGCCGCGCCCCGGACGGGTTACCGGAGCAGCCGCACCACGGCGTCTGTCAGGAAGAAGAGATCCTCTTCGCTGGTTTTCCGGATAGAATCAAAGTCCGCCGCGCCCCGGACGGCGCTGAAGATGGCGGTCATGCCGACGCCGTACAGGGCCTCGGCCCCCCGGCCCACGGAGCCGCACAGGGCCACGCAGGGCACGCCGGCCCTCCGGCACCGGGCGGCCACCGCGCCGGGGACCTTGCCGTCGGCGCTCTGCCAGTCGATGCGGCCCTCCCCGGTAAAGACCATGTCCGCCTGGGCCAGAAGGCCGTCAAAGCCGGCGCTGTCCAGCAGCAGCTCCGCCCCCGGCACCAGCTCCCCGCCCAGCAGGGCCACCACGGCGGCGCCCATGCCGCCGGCGGCCCCCGCTCCGGGCAGCTGGCCCACGGCCACGCCGGAGAAGTCCTCCAGCACCCGGGCAAAATGGGACATACCGGCTTCCAGCTGCTCCACCATCCCGGCGTCCGCCCCCTTTTGGGGGCCGAAGGTGCGGGTAGCGCCCCGGGGCCCCACCAGGGGGTTGGTCACGTCGCAGGCGGCGCGGACCTCCAGCGGGGGGAGGTGCTCCGGCGGAAGGATCTGATCCATGCGGCCCAGGTTCCGGGCCAGCGGCGCTACCGTGCGCCCGGCGCTGTCCAGGAACCGGTAGCCCAGGGCCGCCGCCATGCCCACGCCGCAGTCGTTGGTGCAGCTGCCCCCCAGCCCCAGGAGCACCCGGCGGACGCCGCCGGCGGCGGCGTGGAGCAGCAGCTCCCCCACGCCCCGGGTGGTGGCCTCCAGCGGGTTTTCCCGGCCCAGCACCAGGGGAAGGCCCGCGGCGGCAGCCATCTCCATCACGGCGCTGCCGTCAGGCAGAAGGCCGTAGGCGGCCTCCACGGTGCCGCCCAGGGGGGCCGCCACCGGGACGGCGCGCCGTTCTCCGCCGATGATGCCCAGGTAGGCCTCCACCATCCCCTCGCCGCCGTCGGCCATGGGGATGGCCCGGATGTCCGCGTCAGGGAAATGGGCCCGGATGGCCCGGGCCTGGATGTCGCAGACCTGGGCGGCGGTGAGGGTGCCCTTGAAGGAGTCGGGGGCGAGGATGAAGCGCTTCATGGCGATACCTCCAGATAATGTGGGATCTCAGGCTGCGGGGCCGTTCCCGGCGGAGGGCAGGGAGCGGCGCTGCCGCAGCCAGTTGACCACAAGACAGACGAAAAAGGGGATGCTCACATAGCCGAAGAAGGGGTATACCACCCCGATGAGCCCCGCAAAGCCCATCAGGCTCAGCAGGAAGGCCCCGGCGGTAAGGACGGAAAGGAGGGCGGGCCGCCGTTTCTCCAGGGCGGGGAAGCGCAGGGCCATCTGATTGACCAGGGCCATCAGGCTCCCCAGGGCGGCGGCGAACATCCCCAGGCCCATCAGAAGGCCGTAGGCCCCGCCCAGGGCCGGATGGAGCTCCTCCGCCAGCACCGCCATAGGCAGGTCGGCGGCCCCGGCGTCCGGCCGGGCGGCGAGGGCGGCCAGGATGGACCCCGCCAGCAGGGACAAAAGGGCGGTGCCGCCGCCCAGGCCCCGGCGCAGCGTCCCGGTATCCGCCAGCAGGGGGGCGAAGGGGAGCAGGATCCCCACGGTGCCGAAGAGGTTGTAGGCGGCGTAGGCGACGCCCCCGGCCCACCAGGTGGGGAGGAGGGGGGACACGGCGCCGGCGGCGGGGGCCGGGGCAAAGCCGCCCCTGGCGAACACCGCGATGCCCACAGCCACCGCCAGGGCGGTGGTGACCGGCACCAGCAGGGAGAAGGCGGCCACCAGGCTCCCCAGGCCCCGCAGGGAGGCCAGCAGCACCAGCAGGGCGAAGAGGGCACCGGCCAGGGGGAGCGGCAGGGGCAAAAACTGCCGGATCAGGGAGGCGGCCCCGGCGACCATGATGACCACGATGCCGAAGAGGAAGAGGTATTGCAGGCCGTCCACCAGCCACCGGGCCCGGGGATGTTCCCCGCAGGTCATAAGGCGGCCCAGCTGCTGCTGGCCGGTGGAGCGCACCAGGTCCAGCAGCAGGTAGTTGACGGCAAAAAAGGCGGCGGCGGAGAGAAGGAACCCGGCAAAGCCGGCGGGGCCGAAGCAGGCGAAGAACTGCCACAGCTCCTGGCCGGAGACAAACCCCGCCCCCAGGAACACGCCCACATAGGTGATCGCCAGCTTCCCGGCGGAAAATGTACGCATAATGACCTCCTGCGGAAGGGAAAGCGTCACTGCCGGTCCCGGGCGGAAAAGATCCCGGCCAGCAGCTGGATAAAGCGCTGTTCCGGCTCCGTCAGCTCCCGGCCGGCCCGCTGGGCCCAGAGGGTGTTGAGGGTGAAGTCCACGTCCCGGAGGGGGACATAGCACGGCGGGGAGATGCCCATGACGCCGTCGCTGTACAGCCAGCTGAAATCGCAGCCGACATAGTAGCTGTCGGTGCTGTTGATGATCTGGAGAAGGGTTCCCCGGTCCTGGAGCAGGATACGCTTTTTCAGGATGCCGGGGTTGTACTGGGAGATGTCGGAGCAGTAGTTGATGCAGGTGATGTCCTCGTCGGAGTAGGTGACGTGGGGGTAGGGGGCCAGCATATCCACGGTGATGCTGGGGAAGTGGGACAGGGGGTGGCCTGGCCGGACCTGGGCGCAGACGGGGCTGCGGTCCAGGACGTGGTACTCCAGCCCCATGGCCTCGCAGCGGCTGAAGAAGCTGTCCTCCTGGTCGCTGGTGTAGTGGAGGATGCCCACGCCGTAGATGCCGCCGGCGATCTGCTGGATGATGCCGTCGGTGGTGTCCTCCTGGATGGCCAGGTTCATGAGGTCCTGCTGGGCGCAGAACTGCCGGTAGTAGGCGATAAAGGCGTGGATGACGGGGGTGCAGCGCTGGGTGGCCACCAGGAGGGTGTTCCGTGCCGTCCGGGGGGAGCGGAAGTACTGCCCCTCCAGGTGCTCCATCTCCTGGAGCAGGTGCCGGGCCTGGTCGATGAACTTCTCCCCGTCATAGGTGGGGATGACCCCCTTGTTGGTGCGGTGGAAGAGGGTGATCCCGATCTGGTCCTCCACCTCCTTGATGGCCCGGGAGATGGAGGACTGGGAGACATACAGGTGCTGGGCCGCCTTGTTGATGGAGCGGCTGTGTTCAACGGCGATGATATAGCGCAGCGCCTGGATATTCATGGGGCCTGACCCTCCCTGCATGACGTATTTTTCATCCATTATAGCGAAAGAAAAAAGGGGAGACAAGGGGACGGGGGAAATTTGGTATGCGAATGGCGCATAACCGTTATTCACAATTTGAGCTTCCGAAAGCGAAAAAATTTAGATAAAATAACAACAAATCCGCAGGGGCGAGGCCCTGCGGCAAGAGAAAAAGGAGGAAAAGAACCATGAGCGTAGCGCTGAAAATCGGTGTGATCCTGGGCTATGTGGCGGTCATCACCCTGATCGCCATTTATTGCGGCAGGGGCACCAAAACCTTCAAGGACTTCGCCATCGGCGGCGGCAAGGTACCCTGGTACATTATGGGCGGCACCCTGTTTTCCACCTTCTGCGGCGGGGCCACCATGGTGGCCTATGTGGGCAACTTCTATTCCCAGGGCATGATCTGGATCTGGATCCCCATCCAGGTGGTGCTGGTGGGTGTCATGTACCTCTTCCTCTACAAGCGGGTGTTCAATCTCCGCCAGGTGTCCACGGCGGATATCATGACCCTGCGCTACGGGGAGAACACCCGCCTGATCTCCACCCTGGTGGTGATGGTCGCCGAGGTGGGCATGGCCTCCGCCATGCTCAATACCTTCGCCGCCATGGTCACCACCTATGTGGGCCTGTCCCGGGGCGTGGCGCTGGCCCTGGGCTGCGTGCTGTTCTTCGTCACCGCGGCGCTGGGCGGCTATAAGGGCGTGGCCACCACCGACGCCATCCAGGGCGTCATCATCATGATCGGCCTGACCGCCGGCGTCATCGTCTTTGTGAACCAGGCCGGCGGCTTCGGCGCCATCGCCCAGGCGGCGGGTCCGGAAAAGCTCAGCATCTTCTCCACGGCCAACGGCTGCTCCTTCATCACCATCCTGGGCACCTTCGTCTCCAGCTTCGGCATGCACATGGCCCTCCAGTCCGGCTATGTCTCCCGTATCAACAGCGTGGCCACCCCCCGGGACGCCAAGCGGGGCATCTGGGTGTTCATCATCTGCCAGGCCCTGGGCTTCGGCGTGTTCATCCCCATCATCGGCCTGTCCGGCAACGTGCTGCTGGCTGACACCGTGGTGGGCGATTCCGCCATCGGCACCATGATCGATATGTACATGCCCGGCATCATTGCCCTGGTGTATGTGGCGGCCATCGTCTCCGCCGTCCTCACCACCGCCAATTCCTCCCTGCTCTCCGCGTCCATCTGCGTGACCAACGATATCTACGCCGGCATGATCCGCAAGAACGCCACGGAAAAGGAGAAGCTCATCGTCTCCAAGCTGGCCATCGTGGCCTTCGTGCTGCTGGCCCTGGTGCTCACCACCCAGTTCACCACCATCATCTCCATGATGTTCGTCACCTACACCATCAACGCCCTTATCGCCATCCCCCTGTTCGGCGGCCTGTACAGCCGGAAGCCCGGCTCCACGGCGGCGAACCTGTCTTTGATCCTGGGCATCGTCTCCGTCATCGTGTGGCTGGCGCTGGGCACCCCCGGCGACATCCATGTGGCCATCATCGGCCTGCCCATGGCGGCCATCGGCTACATCCTGGGCACGGTCTTTGGGAAGAAGCCCACGCCGGAGCAGCTGGAGGTGGTCCGCACCTCCCAGGTCCAGGCGAGGGCCCAGGCCGCGGAGAACTGACGGCGATAACAGAAAGGAAGTTGAAAAATGCTCTCTTGCGACACATTCGCCCTGGGCAGGCAGACCTATGCCGGAGGGGAGAACCTGTTTGCCAAAAACAGCGACCGGCCGCTGGGGGAGGCCCAGCCCCTGGTGTATATCCCCGGCGGGGACCATCCGGCGGGGGAGTCGCTGCGCTGCACCCATCTGACGATCCCTCAGGCGGAGCGCACCTACGGCGTGCTGGGCGCCCAGCCCTACTGGATCTGGGGGTTTGAGACGGGGGTCAACGAGATGGGCCTGGCCATCGGCAACGAGGCCCAGGGCTCCCGCTGCCCCAAGGAGGCGGAGGAGGGCCTGCTGGGCATGGACCTGCTGCGCCTGGCCCTGGAGCGGGCGGCCACGGCCCGGGCGGCCATCGACGTCATCGCCGGCCTGCTGGAGCGGTACGGGCAGAACGCCAACGCCAACATGCTCTATGACCGCCGGTATGAAAACTCCTATATGCTGGTGGACCGGCAGGAGATCTGGCTGCTGGAGACGGCGGGCCGCCAGTGGGCGGCAAAGCGGGTCCGAGACTGGGCGGCCATCTCCAACTGCTACACCATCGGCACGGATTACGACCTTTGCTCCGAGGGGATGGAGGCCTTCGTCCGGCAGCGGCGCTGGCTGGCCCCGGAGGAGCCGGTGGACTTTGCCAGGGCCTATACGGACCCGGTTCCCCGGCAGACCCACTCCGTGCCCCGCTGGCGGCGGCTGTGCCGCCTGATCGGGGAGCACGGCGAACCTTTGGACATGGAGGCGGTGAAGGCGGTATTCCGGGATCATTTTGATGGAGAGATCCTGGAGCCGCGCTACGGCGCCTGCTACGGCGGCTTTGTCACCGTCTGCATGCACGCCATGACCTGGGACGCCTCCCAGACGGCGTCGTCCCTGCTGTGTACCTACCGGGAGGGCCTGGGGCTGGTCTGCCGCTACGCCCCCTCCATCCCCTGCTGCTCGGTGTACCTCCCCGTGTACTGGACCGGCCGCCTGCCGGAGGCCATGTCCGCCGGCGGGGAGCGGTACAGCGGCGGTTCCCTCTGGTGGACCGTGGAGCGCCTGGCCATGGCGGTCAGCGCCGACGAGGACCGTTACGGTCCCCGGGTCCGCCGGAGCCTCCGGGAGCTGGAGGACCGCCTCAGCCGCCGGGCGGCGGAGGCGGAGGAGCGGGCGGTCTGTCTCCGGCAGGAGGGCAGAGAGGACCAGGCCCGCGCCCTGCTGAACGAGCTGATGGAGGACTCCGTCCGGGAGACGATGGCCCTGGCAGGCAGCCTGGCCCGGGAGATCGGCGGGGAGATCGCCGCCCGGGGCGGGGCCTACGGCCCCCGGAAGGAGTTCCTGGAGGCCTACTGCGGCCGGGTGGCCATGCCTCT
>CALXGG010000114.1 GCA_944387785.1 uncultured Oscillospiraceae bacterium
CGGGAACAGAAACGGGACAGGATACGGCGCGGGAGGGCAGATGCCCTCCCGCGCCGCGGTTTGCTTTGGCGGAGGCTGGGACCGTGGCGCAGGCGAGCCGCCGCCGGGAAGCGAGGATAGCGTTTCATATCATGCCCGCAAGGACAGGGAAGATCAGGGGGTCCCTCCGTTAGGCGGAAGGGCCTGGGCCTTCGCTGCCCGAAAATCCCACAGGGACAGCAGGAACACCGCTCCCAGGATCAGCGCGATGCCGGTAAGGATCCGGGAGCTCCAGGGCTCCCGGAGGAGGAGAAGGCCGCAGACCACGCTGGTGAGGGGCTCCAGAACGCTGAAAAGCGCCGCGTTCTGGGCCCCGCAGAGCTTGACGCCCCGCTGAAAGAGCATGGTGGCCCCCACCGCCGTCCCCCAGCTGAGCAGGAGGGTGTAGAGCCACCCCGTCCAACTCAGGGAGAAGGCCCAGGCATCCATGGCGGTCACCAGAAGGGCCAGGAGCACCGTGCCCGCCAGATTCAGCCACAGGGTCAGCCGGAAAGGGGAGAGGCGTTCCTGGAGCCCGCTCGCCGGGAGATAGACTACATAGACGCCGTAGGTGAGGGCGGACAGGAGCGCCAGCAGCAGCCCCGCCCCGTGGGCGCTGTCCCCCGTGGTATAGAACAGCGCCACCCCGGCAATGCACATCAGGCAGCAGAGGTACTTTACCGGTGGGATCTTCTGCCGGAACACGGCCCGGCAGAGGAGCAGCACCACGGCGGGGAAGAGGAAATGCAGGGTGGAGGCCACGCCGCTGGCGATGAAGGTATAGGAAAGAAATAGAAGGGAGGGCGTGAGGACATAGGGCACGCACACCAGGGCGAACCGGCCAGCCGGCACCCGGGCCCTGCCGGCTGGGTAGAGCCTCCGGTCCAGGGCATAGAGCAGGGGCAGGCTGAGGGCAAAGCGGCAGAAGGAGAGGAACACCGGGTTCCCTCCGCAGTCGTAGACCTTTACCGCCCACAGCGGCATGACGCCGAAAAGCACCGCCGCCGCCATGACGAACAGCAGGCCCTTGGCCTGGTTCCGCATCTCGCTCCCTCCCTTCCGGGACGCCGCCGCGTCAGATCTCGTCAAAATTCCGGTCCTGGTATGCCTCCAGGGCAGCAAAGAACTCCTCGCCGTACCGCTGGGCCAGAATGGCCCGGGCTGCTTCCATGACAGCCCCCTTTTTCTCCGGCAGGATCTGGCCGATTACCCGGCAGAACATGTCATAGACGTCGGCGCAGTGGAAGGCCAGCTCATACTTCACCTTCTCGCCAGGCTTGACGCGGCTGCCGTAGGTCTCCATAAAGCCTTCGGCCACCTCCGGGCCGTAGTAATAGAAATCGCAGGAACTGTTGAGGTGCATGTTCTGGGTCCGGGCAAAGCCCAGGGTGGGGTTGAAGCCCCGGATGACGGAGTTGTCGATCTCAAGGCAGTAGTCCACGCCGCACTCCAGGCAGCCCATGGCCCTGAATTCCCGGGCCCACCAGCAGTCGGTCTGGCGCTCGTGGACGGTGCCGGGGGTGACCTCGTAGGTGCCGGGATCGCTGAGACCCTCGCTGTTGAAGAGCATCTCGCCGTAGGCGAAATAGGACGCCATGTCCAGGGGGTTGCCGTCCCGGACGGCCCGCATGGCCATGCGCCGGCCCCGGCGTTCGCCGTAGGCCCGGGCGGCGGTCATGAAGGTGTCCAGGCCCTGCTGACGGCCGCAGGCGTCCATGAGGCTCTTGTAGAAGGCCACCAGGATGCCGCCGTGGTGGGTCTCAGTCAACAAGATCTTCTGCTTGCTCATCCAGCTGTACCTCCTGATTCGGGAATGCAAGGATCAGCACCAGGGCCACCGTGAGGACCAGGCTGATGATCATCAGGACGGGGCCGCCGTCCATCAGGTAGTAGAGACAGATCCCGTAGGCCAGCACAAAGTTGACGGCGCACAGGACCAGGGTAAGGACCGAGCGCATGCGGATGGGCCCCACATGGGACTCCAGAAAAGCAGACATTTTCTTTGCCATTATGCCCACACTCCTAACTTCGTCAGAACAAAGGTAACAAAGGTAAGGTTCAGGACGACCACGCTGATGAGGACGCCCACGTTGAAGAGGTAATTCTTGACCACATGCTTGCCCAGGAACTTCCTGTCGTTGGACAGGAGGAACCAGGAGGAGCCGCTGACCCAGGAGAAGCAGGACTGGAGGCCCGCCACCAGGATAACCGCCCACATAGGCTTGCCGATGAAGGCGCCCAGGAAGCCGATCTGGGTGCTGATGATGCCGAACTTCCACAGCTTGGAGTGGGGATCCAGGGGCTTGTCGAAGGCCCGGCACAGGCTCTGGGCGGCGATGGTGCTCATGCCGATCATGGTGGAGACGGCGATGGCCAGGACGCCGATATAGAAGCCGATCTGGATGGCCAGGCTGGGGATGGCGCCCACCAGGGCGTTGGCCAGCTCGTAGGTGTCGTCGGGGAAGGAGCCGCCGCTGAAGGTCACCGCGAAGGCCACGCCCACGAAGGTCAGCACCAGGGTCACGGGCATCAGGCCGCCCACCGTCAGGTCGAAATGGGCCAGCTTCTCATGGACCGGGGTGAAGCCCCGCTGCCGCATGGCGTAGTGATACTGGCACCAGTCGCCCACCGCCACCACGGAGATCAGGGCGGCGATACCGGTGGAGATGCCCTCCATGCCGCTGGGCAGGGTGGGGATCAGCAGGCCGCTGAACAGGGCGCCCCAGTTCACGCCGGTGACGCAGATGACGGCCACAAAGACCACCAGCATGACCGCTACCAGGATCTTGCAGAAGTTCTCCACGAAGCGAACGGCCTTTTCGTTCTTGCCGTACATCCAGGCAAAGGGGAAGGACAGGGCAAAAATGATGATCCAGTTGACGGAACGGGGGCAGTTGATGTTCACCAGGGCGAACATGTTCTCCAGGGCGTCGGTGCCCAGGGCGTATTGTCCGAAGGTGAAGGTCACATAGCCCACATAGCAGGCGATCAGGCCGGTGACCACCGAGCCTACCAGCCGGCCCTGGTACTTGTTCTGGGCAGTGAGGACGTCCAGCTTGCTGTGGACGGCGAACTTGGTGCCCAGGGTCAGCATGAACATGCCCAGCAGGTAGGAGTAGAAGGGGATCCACAGCATCTTGTAGCCGTAGGCGGCGCCCATGGACGCCACCGATGCGAAGGATCCTGCGCCAAGGGTGGTGACCGCCTCCATGAAAGCGGGGCCGGTGTACTTGGAATATCCCAGCCACCGTTTCAGCAGAGGCGCCTTGTTGAGCTGCTCAAGATGCTGCAGCTCGTTGAGATTTGCGTTCTGACTCACAAATTTCCCTCCTTGATGTGTTTAATTCTCACAAAGCAAGTCACGGACGACCTTGGGGGAATAGGGTTCCAGGGTGATCTGATCCCCCGTGACTTTCTCTTTGCAGGCCAGTTTTACCGCGCCGTTGACCTTGACCATGCATTTCCCGCAGGCGGCCTGGCGGCAGGCTGCGTGGGAAAAGAAGGCAAGGGTGTGGTCCTGGGTGGTGTAGATCTTCTCCAGCAGCGTCATCACAGAGACCACCGCATGGTCGTCTACCTCCACTGTGTATGTCTGATAGTGCCCGCGGCCGGTCTCCGCCTCCCGCAGGATCTTTACCGCGATCTCTCTCATAGGGGCCCTCCTTAACTGAGCTTTTCGATGACTTCTTCCACATAGGGGATGTAGTCCCTGCGTACCGGCTCGGGCCGGACGGCGGTGTGAACGGGCTCCTCCCACCGGGTGCCGCCCTGGCAGTCGGTGACCACCAGGTTCTTCAGGTATTGGACGTTGTCGGTATAACAGCAGTCCTCCCGCACATGGACGCCCCGGCTCTCCTTCCGGAGGGAGGCCGCCAGGATAGTGGCCCCGGCGGTGACGACGCCGTTGCGCAGCTGCAGGTAGTCCAGCCACTCCCGGTTGTACTTGCGCGTCTGGGCGGCGAGGGATGCCCGGCCCAGGGCCTCCCGCAGCTGGCCGATCCGCTCCAGGCCCTTGTCCAGCTTCTCCTGGGTCCGCAGGACGGACAGGCAGCTGCCGGTGATATCCTGGAGCTCCTGCCGCAGCTCCACGGGGCTGGGGCCGCCGGTGGTGCGGAAGGGGAGCAGGAGGGCGTCCTCCAGCTCCTTCAGATGGGCCTCGGAGGCCTGCCCGGGCACCGCGTCCCGGGCGTAGGCCGCGGCGGAGGCGCCGGCGATGTTGCCCTCCACCAGCATCTCCGTCGTGGCGGCGGAGACGCGGTTGGCGCCGAACATGCCGCCGGTGCACTCCCCCGCGCCGAAGAGGCCGGGGAGGGAGGCGGCCATGTTCTCATCCACCCGGACGCCCCCTTCGAAGTAGTGGGCGAAGGGGGCGCAGGTGACGCACCGGCCGCTGTGGAAGATTTCCATGATGTCGCCGTAAATGCCCTTGGCCAGGCTGGGCAGGTCGTTGTAGAGCTCCTCCCGCAGCTCCTGGGGGGAGAGGGCAAGGGTATAGTACACGCCGCCGTAGCGATTGCAGCGCCGGGAGTTGATCTCTTTCTGCATGACATAGGAGAGGAGCATCTTGTTCCACTCCGTGTCCAGAGCCAGGGCCTCCACCCGGGGGGACAGGTAGCGCTGGGTGAAGGTTTTGCCGTATTTATTGATGAACTGCCCGTAGCCGGTGGTATTCATGATGTAGGGGAGGATATTGCCCTTGTACATCTCCGGATAGAGGATGACAGCGGGGCAGAAGGAGATCATCTCCATGTCGATAAGTTCCGCACCGGCCCGCAGGGCGGCGGCGGGACCCTCGCCGCAGCAGTCGCTGGGACCGCTGTTGTTGCGGAAGATGCCGTGGCTGCCGCCGGTGGCCAGGACCACCGCCTTGGCGGGGATGTAGCGGATGTCGCCGGAGAGCAGGTCCACGCAGGTGCAGCCCGCCACCGCGCCGTTTTCCACCACCAGGTCGGTGAACACCGTGTTCTCCACATAGGGGATCCCCAGCTCCCGGACCCGCCGGAACAGGGAATCCAGGATGGCGGAGCCGAACACGGAGATGCCCCGCTCGCCCTCCAGGCCCAGGACCTCCATGCCCCAGTCCATCAGCTCCCGGATCCGGTCCGGCGCGTCGTCCACGAACCGGCGGACCAGCCTCTGGTTGCCCAGGTAGAAGCCCTCGTGACAGACGTCCTCAAAGAATTTGTCCTTGGAATCATCCTTGTTCCATTCGCTCAGGCCCATCTCGTAGAGGCTGCGGCCGTCGCAGGCGATGTCGGCGCTCAGATTGGCGCCGGCCAGCAGGGTGGAACCGCTGCGGTTGATCTTGCCTTTGGCCACGATCAGGACCTTGGCGCCGCTCTCAGCGGCGCTGATGGCGGCCCGCAGGCCGCCGCCGCCGCTGCCGACGATCACGACGTCGTAGGGGATGCTGCGCTCCATTGCGCTCCTCCTTCCGTAATATGAAAAATGATATTTTTGTTTCGTTTGAAACAAAACAAAAATATCACACAAATCGGCATCTGTCAATAGAAACTGGAGAAGCTGCATAAAAATGCTGCCGGGACAGCGGCGGGAAATGGGCGGCTTTACCATGCCTTAAGGGCAAAAAAGCCCTGCCCGCAGGGCGGGCAGGGCTTTTTCTTTCTTTATTTGAGAGGCTCCGGGCGCTGGACATGGCTTTGGCAGAGCTCTTTCATATAGTCGCCGTAGCGATCCAGGACGTCCAGAATGACGGTCTGGGAGGCCTCCGGCAAAGATTCGAGGTAGGCGTAGAATTCCCGGCCCACCGTCTGATGGAACTGGACGTGGGCGCGGATCACCTGCATCCCGTTATCGGTGATGCGGTAGTAGACCTCTTTGAGGTTTTCTTTCTCCCGGTAGCACTCAATGAGGCCCCGCAGGGAGAAGTCCCGGGCCATTTTTGAGATGGTCCCTTTGGGGATACCGGTGAGCTGGGCCAACCGGGTGGTATTGATGCCGGGATGGTAGTAGATTTTTTCCAGCGTATGCATCTCCCTGGGCAGCAGCCATACATCCGGGATGTATTCCCGGTGCGTCCGGTTGTCCAGATTGGTGTAGTTGCAGACGCGAAGGATCGCTTCATCGAATTTCAGCCGGATCTCAGACATGGGTGCCTCCCTTGCTGTCAGCGTTTGGCATTGATTATACCGGTTCGGGAAGGAAATTGCAACCGGTATTCTCCGGCCCGGTTGTCAGAGCAGGAAGGTCAGCCGCCGGCACAGGTTGCGGATCTCCACCTGCTCCCCTCCGGGGAAGAACTCCCCGTCCAGGGACCAGGGGAAGCTCTCCGGGGTCTCCACGGTGACCTGGGACACATGGCGGAAGATCACCCCGTCGCCGGTGTAGTCCTGGAGCAGCAGGCTGCGGATCAGGGCCTGAAGCTCCAGGGGGGTCTTGGGATTGGGGATGAGCAGCAGCTC
>CALXGG010000115.1 GCA_944387785.1 uncultured Oscillospiraceae bacterium
CAGATCTGGCTGCCGGACCTGAAGTACGCCGACGGGGACCTGGCGGCCCGGTACAGCGGCGCGGCGGACTACTTCCCCGTGGCGGCGGAGGCCATCCTGGAGATGTACCGCCAGGCGGGGGACTACGTCCTGGAGGGCGGCCTCCTCCGCCGGGGGGTGGTGATCCGGCACCTGCTGCTGCCCGGGGCCCTGGACAACGCCAAAAGGGTCATGGACTGGGTGGCGGGGCACTTCCGGCCGGGCCAGGTCCTCTTCTCCCTCATGTCCCAGTACACCCCCCAGCCGGGGGCGGAGGGCCTGCTCCGCCGCCGGGTCACCGGGGCGGAGTACCGCGCGGCCCTTCAGTACATGGAGAACCTGGGCATCACCGACGGCTACCGCCAGGACTCCTCCTCCGCCAGGGAAGAGTATACCCCGCCCTTCGACCTGACCGGGGTGTGAGGGGCATGGAGGAAACAGAATAGGAGGTTAACGATGGAACTGTGGGATGCGTATGATGAGCATTTCCGCCGGGTGGAGGGGAAGATCCTGGTCCGGGGGGAGCCGGTGCCGGAGGGGCTGTACCACCTGGTGTGCGACGTGCTGGTCCGCCATGCCGACGGGACGTACCTGCTGATGCGGCGGGATCCTCAGAAGAAGCGGTGCGGCGGGCTGTGGGAGGCCACCGCCGGCGGCGCGGCCCTCCGGGGGGAGGAGCCTCTGGACTGCGCGGAGCGGGAGCTCCGGGAGGAGACGGGCATCGTCTCCCACCGCCTCACGGAGCTGGGCCGGATGGTGAGCCGGGCCCACCGCTCCCTCTATGTGGAGTTCCTGTGCGAGTTCGACGGGGACAAGGACGCTATCGTCCTTCAGGAGGGGGAGACGGTGGCCTACCGGTGGGTCACCGCCGGGACGCTGGGGCACATGGGGCCCGACGAGCTGGTGACCCGCCGGATGCAGGTCCTGGTGCCGGAGCTGGGGCTGTAACGGGCCGCGGAAAAGGAACAGAAAACCCGCCCCGGAGCGAACACGCTCCGGGGCGGGCATTTTTTCGGGGAAAGGGGTCAGGGCATGGTGGCCAGGACCTTGCAGATGGCGGCCCGGGTCATGGTGCCGTTGGGATCCAGCTTGCCGTCGCTGCCGCCGATGACTCCCAGGGACACCATGGTCTGGAAGTGCTCCAGGGCGTAGGGCGGGACGGAGGCGGCGTCGGAGAACTGGGAGAGGTCGGCGGGGACCACGCCCTCAGTATCCTGCATCCGGCCCAGCATGGTCACCGCCTCGGCCCGGGTGAGGGTGCTCTTGGGGTTGAAGACCTGCTGGCCGTTGACGGTGGTGCCGCCCACGATGCCCAGGGCGTACATGGCCCGCACCGCGTCGGCGGCCCAGGCGTCCACCTGGTCCATGTCGGCGAAGGGCACCTCCACGGCGGCGTAGTCGGCGGTGTGGATACCCATGTAGCGGCTGAGGAGGACGGCGAACTCCATCCTCGTCACGCCCTTGTCCGGGTAGGCGTAGAGCTGGTCCTCCACGGTGACGCCGGTGAGGATGCCCCGATGGTAGAGGGCGGCCATGTAGGCGCTGCCCCAGTGGCCGTCGGTGTCCACGAAGGGGGAGTCGGCGTCCAAGGTCAGGGGGATGGTGACGGTGGAGGTCCCCTTGGTGACGGTGATGGCGCCGGTGCCCTCGGCGTAGTTGGTGCGCAGGACGCCGTTTTCATCGATGGTGCCCAGGGCGCTGTCCACGCTCCAGATAAAGTCGGCGGGGGCGGTCTCCAGCTCCAGGTGGTTGTACACCACGGACACCGCCAGCTCGGCGGTCTCGCCGGGCACCATGGTCAGGGAGGTGACGGCGCTGCTGCCCCGCTTGACGGTCATGCTGTCGGGGCTGTCGATGACCAGGACGTTCACGCTGGCGCTCATGCCGCCGGAGGAGGCGGTGATGGTGACGGTGCCGCCCTGGGCGGGGGCGATGAAGGTGCTGCCCTCAATGGCGCCGCTGGTGGCGGTGAGGGTCAGGGGCTGGCCGGTCATGGGGAAGTAGGCGCTGTCCACCACATTGGCGGTGAGCTCCACGGTGTGGCCGGCCAGCACCACCGGGGCGCTGGCGGAGAGGTAGACGTGGTGGGGGATGTTGGTGGGCGTGCCGGAGGCCACCAGGAGCAGGTGGTTGCTCACCTTCCGCTGGGAGCCGTCGCTGGGGGAATTCACCAGCTGGTTGGCGGCGCTGTCCGGGGTGGCGGCGGTCAGGGTGGTGGAGCCGCCGCCGTCAAAGCACACGGCGGTGACGCAGCCCAGCTCCGCCATCCGCTGGGCCAGCACGTTCATGGAGGCGCCCATGCTGTACCCGGTCTGGCGGCCGTCCACGGTGTAGAGGACCACCTCGCCGTTGGCCTTGAGGCCCACGGCGGTGCGGGGGGCGTTGCCGGAGGGGAAGCCCTCCTGGATGGCGACGCCGTTGCTGACCAGCAGGTACATGGCGCCCACGGCCTCGGTGACGCCGGTCCACTGGGGATCGGCGGTGAAGCTGACGGTGAAGGTCTCGCCCAGCGTCAGGGCCCGCAGCATGGTCAGACCCTGGGTGTAGCCGGTGGCGGAGGTGGTGAGGACCACCTGGTTCTCCCCGATGGCCAGGGCGGAGGAGTCCTCCACCACCTGGTCCACCCGCAGCAGCAGCTCCCCGCCGATGGCGGCGGCGCCGGAGAGGATGGTGGCCAGGACGCTGACGCCGGCGGTGGAGGTGCCGGTGGTGTGGTCGGTGCGGAAGTCATAGGTCAGTAGGGTGACGCCGCCGCTCTCCACCCGGGGCTTATTGATGGCGGCCAGGGACAGGGTCTGGCCCCGGCTGGTGAGGGTGATCTTCAGGTTGGGGCTGCCCATGACGGCGGAGCCGTCGGCGCGGAAGCCCACGGCGTAGTAGCCGGAGGAGCCGGAGAGGATCTCCCCGCCGGACACCAGCAGGCCCAGGGGATAGCCGGTGGCGGTGTCGTAGAAGTCGCCGTTGATGGAGCCCACCACCCGGTAGCCCATGGCCTCGTAGGTCTGGGCGGCGGTGGCGGCGGTGATGCGGTCGCAGACGGAGGCGCCGTAGGCGGCCACGGCCCGCACCTGCTGGCCGGGCGTGTAGGTCATGTAGTACTCGTGGCGCAGCTGGGAGTAGTAGGTGCTCCAGTAGATGTTGTCGCTGAGGGTGACGCCCTGGTGGAGGACGGTGTCCTGGAGCCAGACCTCGTTGCCGTAGGCGGCGGAGGCGGCCTGGGCGGTGGCGGGGGCCAGGGACAGTACCAGGGCCAGCGCCAGGATCAGGGAAAGTGCTTTTTTCATGGGGCTCTCCTTTTCTGCTCATATGCGGGGCTGGGTGACATAATAACAATGCCCCTACTATATCACAGCTTCCTGGAAATGTCCACCTCCGCCGGCCGGAAAAGTTTCCCGGCCGGGGGAGTGCCCGCCTTGCAAGGCCAGGCCCGTCGTGGTATAATGAATCACCTGTAACAAAAGCGCCCTCTCCGCGGGGCGGGAGGCGGCCGCCCCGCCGGGGCCCCGCGGGGACGGAGAGAAAAGGAGGCAATTATGCAGCAGCTGGAGAAACAGTACCATATCAACTGCGCCCCGGGCGACGTGGGCCGCTACTGCATCCTGCCCGGGGATCCGGGCCGGTGCGCGGCCATCGCGGAGCTGTTTGACGAGCCGGCCCTGGTGAGCCGGAACCGGGAGTACACCGTGTATACCGGCTCCCTGCTGGGGGAGAAGGTCACCGTCTGCTCCACGGGGATCGGCGGGCCCTCCGCCGCCATCGCCATGGAGGAGCTGACCGCCATCGGGGCGGACACCTTCATCCGGGTGGGCACCTGCGGCGGCATCGACCTGGAGGTGAAATCCGGGGACATCGTGGTGGCCACCGGGGCTATCCGCTTCGAGGGCACCAGCCGGGAGTACGCCCCCATCGAGTTCCCGGCGGTGGCGGATTTCGGCGTGGCCGCCGCCCTGGTGGAGGCGGCCCGGGCCCAGGGCAAGACCTGCCACGCCGGGGTGGTCCAGTGCAAGGACAGCTTCTACGGCCAGCACAGCCCCGCCCGGATGCCGGTGAGCTATGAGCTGCTCAACAAGTGGGAGGCATGGAAGCGCCTGGGGGTGAAGGCCAGCGAGATGGAGTCCGCGGCGCTGTTCGTGGTGGCCGCCGCCCTCCGCGTCCGCTGCGGCAGCTGCTTCCATGTGGTGTGGAACCAGGAGCGGGAGGCCGCCGGCCTGGACCAGGACATGAGCGAGGATACCTCCGCCGCCGTCCGGGTGGGCGTGGAGGCGCTGAAGCTGGTGATCCGGCGGGACCGGGCGGAGGCGTAGCGGTCCTCGCTCATGCCGCCGGGAATCCGGCGTACAAGCATTTTTCCAGCGGAAAAATCTTGGCGGAGGGCGGATCCACTCCGCCCGAGCATTTGAAATCGAGGGGGACCCCGGCGGGGCGGGCCCCGCTGGGGAGGCGAGGACACCTCCGCCGCCGTCCGGGTGGGCGTGGAGGCGCTGAAGCTGCTGATCCAGCGGGACCGGGCGGGGGCGTGAGGCCCCGCCCACGCCGCCGGGCGCCCGGCGCGCGGGCTGTCCCGGGGGCGGCATGGCGCAGAGGGGGCCGTTCCCGCCCGGGGCTGTGGGGCCGGAGGGCCCCCGGCGGAAAAACTTTGCGGATTTCGCCAAAATATCCCTTGACATCCCCCCTGCCCGTGCTTTATCATTATATTTTGCAAGAGGGAGTAGTCGGCGCCATATGGTGCGGCAGAGAGCGTCAAGACGGCTATATAAGCCCGCTTCCGCCTGAAATGACAAGACTTTTGCGGCACATACCATATCTGTGTGCCGCAGAAGTCTTTTTTTGCTGCCTGCTCCCCTGAAGATCCGGCCCGGCGTCCTGCGGGGCTATGAATCGGAGGTCCTTTTCCATGCAGCTGTTTTCCGACCTGTTCGCCAACGTCCTCAACTTCACCTGGCAGGAGGGGGTCATGATCCTTATCGGCTGCCTTCTCATCTACCTGGCGGTGAAGCGGGACATGGAGCCCTCCCTGCTGCTGCCCATGGGCTTCGGCGCCATCCTGGCGAACCTGCCCTTCGTGAACACCGAGGCCATCGAGACGCTGTTCAACGCGGGCATCGCCAGCGAGCTCTTCCCCCTGCTCCTCTTCATCGGCATCGGGGCCATGATCGACTTCGGCCCCCTGCTCTCCAACCCCAAGATGTTCCTCTTCGGGGCGGCGGCCCAGTTCGGCATCTTCTTCACCCTGGTGGTGGCGGTGTTCCTGGGCTTTGACCTGAAGGACGCGGCTTCCACGGCCATCATCGCCGCTGCCGACGGCCCCACCAGCATCTATGTGGCCAACTACTTCAAGAGCACCTACCAGGGGGCCATCATGGTGGCGGCCTACTCCTACATGGCCCTGGTGCCCATCATCCAGCCCCCCATCATCAAGGCCATCACCACCAAGAAGGAGCGTCTGATCCGCATGGAGTACACCCCCAGCAACGTCTCCAAGACCACCCGCATCCTCTTCCCCATCTTCGTCACCATCATCGCCGGCACCGTGGCCCCCAAGAGCGCCGAGCTCATCGGCTTCCTGATGTTCGGCAACCTGATCCGGGAGTGCGGCGTGCTGGACAGCCTCAGCCAGAGCGCCCAGCACGAGCTGGCCAACCTCATCACCCTGCTGCTGGGCCTGAGCGTGTCCTTCCGGATGCAGGCGGAGCTGTTCGTCACCTGGCAGACCCTGCTGATCCTGGCCCTGGGCCTGGTGGGCTTCGTGTTCGACACCGTGGGCGGCGTGTTCTTCGCCAAGCTCCTCAACCTCTTCTCCAGGAAGAAGGTCAACCCCATGATCGGCGCGGCGGGCATCTCCGCCTTCCCCATGGCCTCCCGGATGGTCCACAAGATGGGCCGGGACGAGGACCCCTACAATTTCCTGCTCATGCACGCCGCCGGCGCCAACGTCAGCGGCCAGATCGCCTCGGTGATCGCCGGCGGTCTCATCATCACCCTGGTGGAAAACCTGCTGTAAGGAGGCATACGAGATATGTTGAACTTTGATCCGGAGCTGGTCCTGGCCTGCCTGGGCATCATGGTCAAGGGCATGGTGGGCATTTTCGTGGTGATCCTGGTGATCTGGGCCCTGGTGGCCATCCTCAACCGGGTGACCGCCCCCAAGAAGGACGACGCCGCCAACAGATGATCCCCCGCAGCGAACCCATCGCCCGCCCGGAGAACCGGGCGGGCGATTTCTGTCTGCCGGCGCGGGGACGAGGCGCCGGGTCCTTGCTGCTGGAAGCAAAAAAGCGCCTCCGCCGGAAACGGCGGAGGCGCGCTGCTTGACAGACGGGAGTTTATAGGTTGATGTTGCCCAGGATGTACTTGAGGATGAACAGGATGGAGATGATGTACACCAGGACGGGGACCTCCTTGGC
>CALXGG010000116.1 GCA_944387785.1 uncultured Oscillospiraceae bacterium
GACCTGGACGAAAGCGAGACCATCCAGGTTCCCCACCTGGCCGAGGCCCTCCAGTACCGCCCCCCTGCCTATCTGCGCCGTTAGCGTGTCCGCACAAAAAATCCCCTCTCCGCAGCATGCAGAGAGGGGATTTTCCTATTTAATGAGGCATCTCCCAGGCGGTGTGGTCGGTATGGAGCAGCTCCTCGGCACGCTCGCTGAGGGGCTCGCCCAAAAATTCACAGTAAAGCTTTTGCACTTGAGGATTCTTGTGGGAGAACCGGATCGTGTTCTTTTCATCCAGCTTATGAAGAGCCTCTCCCCGCTGGGGCGTCCGCTCCACCTCGTCCATGGAGATGGGCTGTCCGCCTCCGCCCACGCAGCCGCCGGGGCAGGCCATGACCTCCACAAAGTCATAGTGGGCCTTCCCTGCCTTTAGGCGCTCCATCAGCGCTCTGGCATTGCCCAGTCCGCTGACCACCGCGCAGCGCAGGGTGGTGCCGCCCAGGTCATAGACAGCTTCCCGGAAACCGGGGCCGGTGCGCACCTGGCTGAACTGCTCCGGGGAGGGCTCCTGCCCGGTGAGCACACAGGAGGCGGTACGCAGGGCAGCTTCCATCACCCCGCCGGTCACCCCAAAGATCGCGCCTGCTCCGGTGTGGACGCCCATGGGATCGTCCAGCGGCTCCTCGGGCAAAGTGGCCGGGTCCAGCTTGTCGGAGCGGATCATCCGCACCAGCTCCCGGGTGGTGAGGACCAGATCCACGTCCCGGCCGTGCTCCGTGGCCATGGTGGGCAGCTCGCTCTCCGCCTTCTTGGCCACACAGGGCATGATAGACACACAGAAGATCTTCTCCGGCTCCACCCCCAGCTTCTGGGCAAGCCAGGTCTTCGCAATGCTGCCGAACATCTGCTGGGGGCTTTTGGCAGTGGACAGCTGGCCCACCAGCTCCGGGTATTGGCTCTTCAGGAAGCGCACCCAGCCGGGGCAGCAGCTGGTGAACATGGGCCAACGCTCCAGCTCTCCGGTTTTCATGCGCCGCAGCAGCTCGTAGCCCTCCTCCATAATCGTGAGGTCGGCAGCAAAGTTGGTATCAAAAACATAGTCAAATCCCAGACGGCGCAGAGTGGCGGCCATACGCTCCACGGTGGCTTCCTCACTGCTGAGCCCAAAGTATTCTCCCCAGGCGGTGCGCACCGCTGGGGCTACCTGGACCACCGTGATCTTGTCCGGATCGGCCAGGGCGGCAAAGGCCGGCTTAGTGTCGCTGCGCTCCCGCATACCCCCGGTGGGACAGTGGGTGATACACTGGCCGCACAGGGCACAGTCGGAGTCTTTGATAACCCGGTTGCCCGACACGTCAATGGTGGCCCGGCCGCCGGTGCCGGTCAGCTCCCAGATGCCCAGGGACTGGATCTTGTCGCACACCTGAATGCACCGCATACACTTGATACATTTATTATAATCGTGAAACAGCGGGAAGGTGGTGGTCCAGGCCCGGCGCAGACCCTGGGGCAGTTGGGTCTCGTAGGGGACGGTGATGATCCCCAGATCGTTTGCGATGGTTTGCAGCGCACAGTTGCCGCTGCGCACACACAGGGCGCACATACAGTCGTGCTGGGACAGGATCAGCTCCACATTGATCCGACGGGTGGTTCTGGCCCGGGGAGAATTGGTGTGTACCACCATCCCCTCCCGCACGGGGGTGTTGCAGGCGGTAACCATGGCCCGCTCCCCCTCCACCTCCACACAGCAGACCCGGCAGGCAGCAATTTCGTTGATCTCTTTTAAATAACAAAGGTGCGGAATCTGAATTCCCACCTGGGCGGCAGCCTCCAGAATGGTGACGCCTTCCTCCGCCTGAACAATCTGATCGTTGATGGTCAAGGTTACCATTCTGTCTCTCTGCCTCCTTTAAAGCTGCCGTATCCAAAGTGGTCGCACCGCAGACACCGGCTGGACTCCTGCTGTGCCTCCTCCAGGGTCATCCCTTCCTTTACCAGAGAGAAGTCTCCCACGCAGCCCCGCAGGTGCCGGTTTCGCAGGTTTACCCGACCGCAGGGTGGAGTGTTGGTGAGGTGTGCGGGCGGGACTTCCACTTCACAGCTGATTTTGTGGTCAAAGCCCAGGAAGTTATCAATGTTGGCGGCCGCCACCTTTCCTGCCGCCACAGCCCGGATCACGGTGGCCGGGCCGGAGACAGCATCGCCCCCGGCAAACACATTGTCCACTCCGGGCACCGCGCTGCTCAGATCGGCCAGGATGGCGCCCCGGCGGGTGGTCACGCCGATGGTCTCAAAGGGCTGGGCCTCAATGGCCTGGCCAATGGCAACGATCACATAGTCACAGGGAATCCGGAACTGCTTCGCATCGGCTCCGGCAGGGGAAGGCCGGCCATCCCGGCCATAGCGTCCGATGATCTGAGGCTTTGTCCACAGGGCGGCCACTTTGCCTTCCTCGTCCGCCTCAATGTGGTCGGGAGCCTGAAGGGGCAGAATCTGACAGCCCTCGGCCATGGCCTCCTCGATTTCCTCGCTGAGGGCGGTCATATCGTCCACCCGGCGGCGGTAGACGCAGGTAACCTGCTCGGCCCCCAGGCGCAGAGCCGTGCGGGTGGCGTCCATGGACACATTGCCGCCGCCGATGACGCAAACCTTCTTTCCGGTGAAGTCGGGGATGTTCCCCTCTCCCACACCCCGGAGCAGCTCCACGGCGCTGATGACGTTTTTGCTCTCCTCACCGGGCAGCCCCAGCTTCTTGTCCGTATGGGCGCCAATGGCAATATAGACCGCGTCGTAGCTCTTCTGGATCTCCTCCATGGGCACGTCCCGGCCCACGGAGACGCCGGTATGTACCTGGACGCCGGCAGAAAGGATGTGGGCAATATCCCGGTCCAGTACCTCCTGGGGCAGGCGGTAGTCGGGAATTCCGTAGCGGAGCATCCCACCCAGCTTGGGCCGCTGCTCATACACGGTGACCGTATGGCCCATGCGGGACAGGTAGTAGGCCGCCGTCAGGCCGCAGGGACCGCCGCCAATGACGGCTACCCGCTTGCCCGTCTCCTCCGCTCTGGGCGGGGCAGGCAGATCGCCCGCGTGATCCACAGCGAACCGCTTCAGGCCGCAGATGTTCACGCTGTCGTCCACCATTTTCCGCCGGCACTGCTCCTCGCAGGGGTGCTCACACACATAGGCGCAGGCCGCCGGGAAGGGATTGTCTTTTCGGATGAGGCGCACCGCATCCTCATACCGGCCCATACGGATGAGGGCCACATACCCCGGAATATCCACATGGGCGGGGCAGGTGGACACACAGGGCACCGGGTGGCTCAGCCCGCAGATGCACCGTCCGCTGCGCACATGCTCCTCATAATCCTCCCGGAATCCGCGCACACCTTTTAATACCATATGGGCCGCCTCATAGCCGATGGCGCAGTCGGCGGAGTCGGCAATCACCTGGGCGGTGTTTTCAATGAGGTCAATGGTATCCAGGTCGGCAGTGCGGTCCAAAACCCGCTCAATGAGCACCGCCAGTTGGTTGAGCCCTACCCGGCAGGGGACGCACTTGCCGCAGGTCTGCGCATGGCACAGCCGCAGAAAGTTCAAGGACATGTCCACCGGGCAAAGTCCCGGCTGGCTGGACCGGATCCTCCGGTCCATATCCATATACAGTCCGCTCAGTACAGTCTGGGCTTTTCCCGGGTTTTCAATGGAAAGCCGGCTCAAGTTTATTCCTCCTTCCAAATCTAAGGGGCAATATACCCCTGCTTCTTTCCTCCTGTCCGGTTCCTCCCCTCCGGGCAGGACGACAAATCAACCAAATTGTACACTATATTTTTCCAAAAGGAAAGGTTTATATGGCCGTCGTCTCCCCAGCTTTTTTCACAAGTCATTTCTGGTTTATATGTGTAATTTTCAACATTTGCCACTGCTTTTGCCATAAATTCACGGTTTTCTTCTGTCTTGCTGTATATTTGTTCGTCATACCTTTAAGATATAGCAAATATATAATAGTGGTACTTTTCATTATACCAATTTTCATGTAGAATACAAGATGTAAGGAAAACATGCGGTGTAATTATGATGTTTTCACAAAAATTGAGAAGCGGAGGAATTACCATGAATCTGGAAGACGCCATGACCATTAAGCTGGATTATGAGCTGCCCGAGTACCCCGCCTTTGACCCCCAGTATCGTCGGGCTCCCCGCCGGGAGTCCCACCTGAGCGAGTCTGACAAGGCCCTTGCCATTAAGAACGCCCTGCGCTACATCCACCCCGACCATCACGAGCAGATGGCCAAGGAGTTTGCTCAGGAGCTGGAGGAGCACGGCCGTATCTACGGCTACCGCTTCCGTCCCGCTGGCAAGCTGTACGGCAAGCCCATCGACGAGTACAAGGGCGCTTGCATTGAGGGCCGCGCGATCCAGGTAATGATCGACAACAACCTGGACTTCGACATCGCTCTGTATCCCTATGAGCTGGTTACCTACGGTGAGACCGGTCAGGTGTGCCAGAACTGGATGCAGTATCGCCTGATCAAGAAGTACCTGGAGGTCCTGACCGACGAGCAGACCCTGGTGGTCATGTCCGGCCACCCCCTGGGCCTGTTCCACAGCCACAAGCTGGCCCCCCGTGTCATCATCTCCAACGGCCTGATGGTGGGCACCTTCGACGACCAGAAGAACTTCAACCGGGCCGCCGCCCTGGGCGTGGCCAACTACGGACAGATGACCGCCGGCGGCTGGATGTACATCGGGCCCCAGGGCATCGTCCACGGCACCTTCAACACCCTGCTCAACGCCGGGCGGCTGAAGCTGGGCATCCCCGCCGACGGGAACCTGGCGGGGCGGCTGTTCGTGTCCGCCGGGCTGGGGGGCATGAGCGGAGCCCAGGGCAAGGCGGCGGAGATCGCCGGGGCGGTGTCCATCATCGCCGAGGTGGACGACTCCCGCATCCAGACCCGGTACGACCAGGGCTGGGTCAGCGAGCGCACCGGCAGCCTGGACGAGGCCCTGGCCATGGCCCGGCGGCACCTGGCGGACCGCACGCCCTGCGCCATCGCCTACCACGGCAACGTGGTGGATCTGCTGGAGTACCTCTATGAGAAGGACGTCCACGTGGATCTGATGAGCGACCAGACCAGCTGCCACGTGCCCTACGACGGCGGCTACTGCCCCCAGGGCCTGACCTACGAGCAGCGCACGGAGATGCTGGACCGGGACCCCGAGGGCTTCCGCGCCCTGGTGGACAAGTCCCTGCGCCGCCACTATGAGATGATCTGCAAGTTCCACGACCGGGGGACCTACTTCTTCGACTACGGCAACAGCTTCCTGAAGGCGGTCTTTGACGCCGGCGTCACCGACGTGTGCAAAAACGGGGAGAACGACCTGGACGGCTTCGTCTTCCCCTCCTATGTGGAGGACATCCTGGGGCCCTGCCTCTTCGACTTCGGCTACGGCCCCTTCCGCTGGTGCTGCCTGTCCGGGAAGGCGGAGGACCTGGACCGGACCGACGCTGCGGCGGCGGAGTACATCCTCTCCCACAACCGCCGCTACCAGGACTACGACAACTACATCTGGGTCCGGGACGCCAAGCGGAACAAGCTGGTGGTGGGCACCCAGTGCCGCATCCTGTACCAGGACGCCATGGGCCGCATGAACATCGCCCTGAAGTTCAACGAGATGGTCCGCAACGGCGAGATCGGCCCCGTCATCCTGGGCCGTGACCACCACGATACCGGCGGAACCGACGCCCCCTTCCGTGAGACCTCCAACATCAAGGACGGCTCCAACATCATGGCCGAGATGGCCACCCAGTGCTACGCCGGCAACGCGGCCCGCGGCATGAGCTACATCGCCCTGCACAACGGCGGCGGCACCGGCATCGGCAACTCCATCAACGGCGGCTTCGGCATGGTGCTGGACGGCTCCGAGCGGGTGGACACCATCCTGAAGATGGCCATGCCCTGGGATACCATGGTGGGTGTGTCCCGCCGTGCCTGGGCCCGCAACGAGAACGCCCTGTCCACCGCGGCCGAGTACAACAAGCTGTACGAGGGCCACGACCACATCACCCTGCCCTACATCGCCGACGACACCATGGTGGAGAAGGCGCTGAAGTCCGTGGAGGGCTGACACACATCTGAAATCATCCCACAAACAAGCGGGGGCGTGTTCTGCGCCCCCGCTTGTGGTAATACAGAAAGGAAGCGGTTCCCATGTCCAAACTTCTGCTGACCAACATCGGAATGCTGGCCACCCCCCTGGGCAAGGGCCCCAAGAGCGGGTCCGAACAGGGAGAGATCCA
>CALXGG010000117.1 GCA_944387785.1 uncultured Oscillospiraceae bacterium
CGGGTTGCCGTCCATGTCCACGCTCTCCAGGGTGCAGTGCATCTCCGGCTTGCGGTGGTACTTGAAGATGGCCTCGGCGCACTCCTTGGCGCGAGCGTCGTACAGCGCCTGCTGCTCGCTGTCGCACCGGCGCATGACGGCGGTGATGTTCAGGTAGATCATGGGGTCGGCCAGCGCCCGGCCGGTACGGGTTTCGGGGATGGTCTTGGGGCCAAGGCCGGTGGGGTCCTTGATGAGGCCGTTGTTCAGCTGCCAGATCAGCTCATAGGCCTTCCGGGCCCGCTCCAGGCACTCCTTGTCGCCGGTGACGCCGTAGTACTCGGCGTTGGCCATGCAGTAGAAGCCCTCGCTGAAGCAGTAGCGGCGCTGGCGCAGGGGCTTGCCGTCCTCGGTGACGGTGAAGTACAGCCGGTCGCCGGCCTCCCGGTTGACGCAGTACTTCTCCAGAAAGTCGATGCAGCTCTTGCTGGCGTCCAGCCACTCCTGCTTTACGCCGTAGACGCGGCACAGGTAGGCAAAGGTCCAGCCGCACCGGCCCTGCATCCACACGCTCTTGTCGGTGGAATAGATCTCGCCCTTGCGGTCCAGGCAGGTGTACACCCCGCCGTGCTGATGGTCCATGCCGTTTTTCAGCCAGAATTGGACAGAGCGCTCCAGCTCTGAACGTACCCAGGCCTGGGTATCCTGGAGTTTCTTTCGATCCATCGCTTTGAACCTCTCCTTTTGTGAATTATGTAAGTTTTCCGGGGTTTCCTTTATTGTACCATTGCCGAAATTATTTTGCAACGGATAAAAAGGATTGAAAATATTTTTTATATAGGGTGACAGGGGAGAAAAACCGTGGTAGAATACAGATGATCGGTAAAACTGCCGGAGCGGGAGGATCTGCCCCAATTTTGTAACGATTGTGAGGAGAATTGCCATGAACAGATTTGGTATTTCCGTGGAACTCAAGCACGTCCCGTCCCTGGATCCTGAATTTATGCCCCTGCTGCGGTTCAACCGCGTGTTTCTGGCCGACGCCAAGAAGCCGGTGTCCATCGCTGTGGAGCGGGAGAAGGGCCAGATCGCGGCCTATCACACCTTTATCCACGGCACGCCGGAGAGGCAGGAGGCGGACTGCTACTACATGGACCGCCTGGTCAAGACCATCCTGTGGATGAAGGGCGGCTTCAAGGTATATGTGGCCGGCGATGAGACGATTTACAATTACCTGAAGGAGACCTACTCCCTCACCGGCAAGCGCGCCTTCGACGCGGACTTCATGGCCAGCGTGTATGAGAAGCCCTTCGAGGTGGTGCAGGTGGAGAAGGTCCCCGAGGAGAAGGGGGCTTCCCAGGCCATCGGCCGCCATATGGACGGCTGCCGCATCGGCTTCGACGCCGGCGGCAGCGACCGGAAGGTGTCCGCGGTGGTGGACGGCGAGACCGTCTACTCCGAGGAGGTGGTCTGGTTCCCCAAGACCAACGCCGACCCGGACTATCACTACGACGGCATCGTGGCGGCCTTCAAGTCCGCCGCGGAGAAGATGCCCCGGGTGGACGCGGTGGGCGTCAGCTCCGCCGGCGTGTACGTGGACAACCGCACCATGGTGGCCTCCCTGTTCCTGAAGGTGCCCAAGGACGCCTTTGAGGCCAAGGTGAAGGACATCTACATCCGGGCCATCAAGGACACCTTCGGCGACATCCCCTTCGCCGTGGCCAACGACGGCGACGTGTCCGCCCTGGCCGGCGCCATGAGCCTGGAGGACAACAGCGTCCTGGGCATCGCCATGGGCACCAGCGAGGCGGTGGGCTATGTGGATGACAACGGCAACATCACCGGCTGGCTCAACGAGCTGGCCTTCATGCCCGTGGACGCCAACCCCGAGGCCATGGAGGACGAGTGGAGCGGCGACATCGGCTGCGGCGTGAAGTACTTCTCCCAGGACGGCGTCATCAAGCTGGCCCCCCGGGCGGGTATCCAGCTGGACGAGAGCCTGAGCCCCGCCGAGAAGCTCAAGGTGGTGCAGAAGCTGATGGAGGAGGGCAGCGAGGCTGCCGCCAAGGTCTATGAGTCCATCGGCGTGTACCTGGGCCACACCCTGGCCTACTACTTCGACCTTTACGGCTGCCGCCATGTGCTGCTGCTGGGCCGGGTCATGAGCGGCAAGGGCGGCGATTTGATCCTGGACACCTGCAAGAAGGTGCTCTCGGAGGAGTATCCCGACATCGCGGACAAGATCCATCCGGAGCTGCCTGACGAGAAGTTCCGCCGGGTGGGCCAGTCCATGGCGGCCGCCAGCCTGCCGGAGATCGCAAAGTAACCCACAGAGGAGGAAAACGATATGCTCATCAAAAACGCGAAGGTATTTGTCGGCAAGGAATTTGTGGACGGGGACGTCCTCTTCGGCCAGACCATCGAGGCGGTGGGGGCCCTGGACGGCGCGGCGGACTATGACGCCGCCGGCTGCTATGTGATCCCCGGCCTGGTAGACATCCACACCCACGGCGCCATGGGGGAGGACTTCTCCGACGGCAACCCGGCGGGGATGCAGCCCATGGCGGACTACTATGCCGCCCACGGCGTCACCTCCTTCCTGGCTACCACCATGACCCTGAAGGAGGAGACCCTGACCCCCGCCATGCACACCATCCGGGACTTTAAGCGCCAGGGCGGGGCCAAGTGCGCCGGCATCCATCTGGAGGGCCCCTTCCTCTGCTACGCCAAGCGGGGCGCCCAGGCGGCGGAGAACCTCCACAAGCCCGACGCGGACCTCTTTGACCGGCTCAACGCCGCCTCCGGCGGACAGGTGCGCCTGGTGACCGTGGCCTGCGAGGAGGAGGGGGCGGAGGCCTTCATCCGCAATGTGTCCCAGAAGTGCACCGTCTCCTTGGGCCACTCCACCGCTGACTACGACACCGCCATGGCGGGCTTTGCCGCCGGCGCCACCCACGCTACCCACCTCTACAACGGCATGCCCTCCTTCCTGCACCGGGCGCCGGGGATCATCGGCGCCGCCCTGGACAGCGGCGCCAGCGTGGAGCTGATCTGCGACGGCCTCCATATCCATCCGGCGGTGATCCGGGCCACCTACAAGATGTTCGGCGACAAGCTGAACCTGATCTCCGACTCCCTGCGCTGCGCGGGCATGCCCGACGGCGACTATGAGCTGGGCGGCCAGCCCATCACCGTGAAGAACGGCAAGGCCACCCTCACCGGCACCGACACCCTGGCGGGCTCCTCCATCTCCATGCTGGACGCCCTGCGGAACGTGGTGAAGTTCGGCCTGCCCCTGGAGGACGCGGTGTACGCCGCTTCCACCGCCCCCGCCATGGCCGTGGGCCTCAGCGACATCGGCGCCATCGAGCCGGGCCGGGCCGCGGATCTGCTGGTGCTGGACAAGGACCTGAACCTGAAAGCGGTCTTTGTCAACGGCGAGAAGCTGTAACGGACTTCCCGATAGCGGACGGGCTCCCGGCGGAAAAGCCGCCGGGAGCCCTTTTTTGACCGATTCTTCGAATTTATTTGATGAAATTAACGATGAGAGCCAATAAATCGAAATAATTTTGGGTAATATCTACATTGACAAAAAGTACTGTAAAATGCTATCATAGTCACAGTTCGGGAGAGAAACCTGGACTGTTGTATCGTTTTTCCTCAATCTTCTCCATCAAGGAAAACGCCGCTTTCGCCCGAAAGCGGCGTTTTCCTTTTTTGCGGGGGAAGGGCCCCGGCGCTTTTCAACGGGGCGCGGGCGTGCTATACTGGAGGAGAAACGGGGCCTCGGGGCCCGCCGGACAGGGAAAGGAGGCGCAGGGCCATGCAGAGCGGCACCATACGGCTGGACCTTCACGGGATGACCTGGTGGCAGGCCCAAAGGGCCATCGACGCGGCCCTCCGCCGGGCGGGGCGGTCGGTGTACCGCCTGGAGCTGATCCACGGCTACCACGGCGGCACCCAGCTGCGCACCATGATCCGGCAGACCTATGCCCATCATCCCAAGGTCCTTCGTCTGGAGCTGGGGCTGAACCCGGGCGTCACGGAGCTGGTGCTGCGGGAGTACTGACGGGGAGCTGGTACCGCAGGCGGTTTTCCCCTGATAAGAGCCGGGCGGGAAAACTTTCCTTGCGCGGATGACGGCGGGTATGATACAATATTTCGACAAGATTTTTCGCACAGGAGGATATGCGATGAAGCAGGATATGATTTTGATTCTGGACCTGGGCAGCGAGGAAAATCCCCGGCTGGCCCGTGAGATCCGCGCCATGGGGGTGTATACGGAGATCCATCCCCACGACATCACCGCCGGGGAGCTGGCGGCCCTGCCCAATGTGAAGGGCATCATCCTCAACGGCGGCCCCAACCGGGTGGTGGACGGCGTGGCGATCGACGCCGGCCAGGCGGTATACGGCAGCGGCCTTCCGGTGTGGGCGGTGGACCACAAGGGCGGCGCGCCCCTGGCCCCGGAGGGCGAGGCCCGGGAAAAGGCCATCCGCGGCTTTGTGTTTGATACCTGCCACGCGGAAGCCAACTGGAACATGGAGAACTTCATTGCCGACCAGGTGGAGCTGATCCGCCGCCAGGTGGGGGACAAGAAGGTGCTGCTGGCCCTCAGCGGCGGCGTGGACTCCTCGGTGGTGGCGGCCCTGCTCATCAAGGCCATCGGCAGCCAGCTCACCTGCGTCCATGTGAACCACGGCCTCCTCCGCAAGGGGGAGCCGGAGCAGGTGGTGAAGGTGTTCCGGGAGGAGATGGGGGCCAACCTCATCTATGTGGACGCGGTGGACCGCTTCCTGGACAAGCTGGCCGGCGTGGCGGATCCCGAGCGCAAGCGGAAGATCATCGGCGCGGAGTTTATCCGGGTGTTCGAGGAGGAGGCCCGTAAGCTCCAGGGCATCGAGTTCCTGGGCCAGGGCACCATCTACCCCGACATCATCGAGTCCGGCACCAAGACGGTGAAGGCGGTGAAGAGCCACCACAATGTGGGCGGCCTGCCGGAGGATCTGAAATTCGAGCTGGTGGAGCCTTTGAAGATGCTCTTCAAGGACGAGGTCCGGGCCTGCGGCGCGGCCCTGGGCCTGCCTGCCTCCATGGTCTACCGCCAGCCCTTCCCCGGCCCCGGCCTGGGGGTCCGCTGCCTGGGGGCCATCACCCGGGACCGGCTGGAGGCTGTCCGGGAGAGCGACGCCATCCTCCGGGAGGAGTTCGCCAAAAACGGCCTGGAGGGCAAGGTGTGGCAGTACTTCACCGTGATCCCCGACCTTAAGAGCGTGGGCGTGCGGGATAACCGCCGGGCCGACGAGTGGTGCGTGATCATCCGGGCGGTGAACACCGTGGACGCCATGACGGCCACGGTGGAAAACGTGCCCTTCGACCTGCTCCAGCACATCACCCGGCGTATCACCGGGGAGGTGAAGGGGGTCAACCGTGTCCTCTTCGACCTGACGCCGAAGCCTACGGGCACCATCGAGTGGGAGTAAAACGAAACACCGTAAAAATCCAGTATTTATGCGGGTTTGCGGCGTTCGGAGAAGTCTTTTGATAACAATTTGATAACAGCCATACGAGAGCCATTATTCTTGCAGCCCAGTGGTTTATGGGTTACGGAATAATTGACAAGCGGTTGTGTGGCAGAAGAAATCCATATTAGAAAGCCCTTAGCTGTGGGTAAGCACTCATAGCTAAGGGCTTTTTGTCGTTCTTATTCGTCTTTTTTGAGCTTGTCCTGAAACGCTTCCACCAGCGTATCGCTTAACTCTTGCGAAGGGACTTTCGCCCAGAGCTGTGTGGTATCGTATTTCGGATAGTAGTAACGCCAGCGGTCGTAATCGTCCTTGCTGATTTCGCTGGCAGAGAGCTTGTCCGCCTGCTCTTTCCAAGCATGGAGCATTTGCAGCAGCTCGTAAGCCTCTTTGCCCTTATCCTTGTTGACCTTCAGGCAAACCTCTCCGTCTGCTTCGCTGACGGTCAGCCCATACACATCTTCAAGGGTAAATAAGGTGTGCATAAGACCGATCTGACTGTCAATGTCAGGAACATCAAGAGCCTGCGGGGAAACATCAAGCACCTGCGCCAGTGCAGCCGTTAAATCCGCCTTTGGTTTGCGGGAGCCGGTTTCATATTGCGCCAAGCGTACATCGGCGCTCCTTTCGGGAAAGCCGACAGCCGTACCAAGATATTTTTGCGTCATACCACGCAGAAGTCTGAAAAA
>CALXGG010000118.1 GCA_944387785.1 uncultured Oscillospiraceae bacterium
TTCGGGGAGTGGGCCGCCGCCGGCGGCTTCCTGCCGGGGCTGACGGCCATCCGGCCGGAGTTCACCTGGGAGGACTCACGGTTCGACTTCCGGCTGGAGGACGGGCGGGGCCCGGTGTTCGTGGAGGTGAAGGGCGTGACCCTGGAGGAGGATGGGGAGGCCCGCTTCCCCGACGCCCCCACGGAGCGGGGGGCCAAGCACCTGCGGGGCCTGCTGCGGGCGGTGGAGCAGGGGTACCGGGCGGCGGTGTGCTTTGTGATCCAGATGAAGGGGCCGGCGGTGTTCCGGCCCAACGACCGGACGGACCCGGCCTTCGGCCAGGCCCTCCGCCGGGCGGCGGCCGGCGGCGTGGCGGTGCTGGCGGTGGACTGCCGGGTGGAGCCGGATTCCCTGGTGATCGACCGCCCCGTGCCGGTGGATCTGGCCTGACCCGGCCTGCCGGAACAGAGACAGCCGCGGGGGACAGGATGCATCCTGTCCCCCGCGGCTGTTTGCATGTGGACATCAGTCGGGATCCACCATCCGGTAGCCCACGCCGATCTCCGTGAAGATATACTTAGGCTCGGCGGGGTTCTTTTCGATCTTCCGGCGGATATTGGCCATGTTGACCCGGAGGATCTGGTTGTCGCTCTTGGCCTTGGGGCCCCAGAGCTGGCGGATGATGAAGTCATAGGTCAGCACCCGGCCGGCGTACTTCCCCAGCAGGGACACCAGCTTGTACTCGTTCTGGGTGAGATGGACATTTTCGCCATCCACCAGGACCTGGTGCTTGTCGTAATCGATGGTCAGGCCCATGGCCCGGAACTGGCCGGACTGGGCGATATCCCCGTTGGGCAGGTGGGTGCGGGTGTGGCGGATGGCGGTGCGGATCCTGGCCAGCAGCTCGGAGGTCCCGAAGGGCTTGACCACATAGTCGTCGGCCCCGGCGTCCAGGGCCTCCACCTTGTCCCGCTCATGGTTCCGGGCGGACACCACGATGATGGGACAGGTGGACCACTCCCGGACAAAGCGCAGGATACTGCTGCCGTCCATGTCCGGCAGGCCCAGGTCCAGCAGGATCAGGTCCGGACAGTGGGAGGTGATCATGGTGATGGCCTCGTTGCCGGTGTGGGCGATCATGGTGTCGTAGTCGTTGGCGGCCAGCACGGTGGCGATGAAGCTGCTGATGCTGGCCTCGTCCTCGATAATCAGGATCTTATCCTTGATCTTCATAGGCGCAATCCTCCAAAGAAAGGTTTTCCAAAGGCAGGGTGAAGCGGAACTCCGCGCCGCCGCCGGCGGCATTGGCGGCGGACATGGATCCGCCGTGGGCGGTGACGATGGAGCGGCACACAGACAGGCCGATGCCCATGTTCCGCCGGTTATCGGAGGTGTGGGCGTGGCCGTGGACGCCGAGGGAGAAGAGATTGGGCAGCAGCTCCGGGGCGATGCCGGAGCCGTTGTCCCGGACGGTAAAGACAGCGTCGTCCCCCTGCCGCGCCGCGTCCAGGCAGATCCGGGTGCAGCCGCCGTGGTAGGCGGCGTTCTCCATCAGGTTCATGAGCACCTGCTCGATGAGGATGGCGTCCATGGGAACGAACAGAGGGTCGTCCGGGGCGGTGAGGGACAGGTGGATGTCCGGAAAGCGCTGCTGGAACTTGGCGGCCACGCTGGCCAGCACCTCCTCCGCCGCCTCCAGGTCCTTGGTGAGGCGGACGGCGGGATCCCCCATCCGGGTGATGGACAGCAGGTTCTCCACCATGCGGATAAGCCACTGGGCCTCGCTGCGGACGTTGCGCAGCAGGGACATCCGCTGCTGGGGGGTGAGGACGTCGTCGTTCTCCAGGATGGCGGAGGCGGAGCCCATGATGGAGGTGAGAGGGGTCCGCAGGTCGTGGGACACGGCCCGCAGGAGGTTGGCCCGCATGGCCTCCCGCTCGCTTTCGGCCCGCAGCTGCTCCTGGCGCTTGATCTGGGTGGTAAGGGTGCTGACGATCACCGACACGGACAGCATGGTCAGGAAGGTCAGGGGATAGCCGGAGATGGTGAAATTGAACTCCCAGTAGGGGTAGGTAAAGATGTAGTTGACGCAGATGACGCTGATGAAGGAGGCGGTGACGCCGCAGAGGAAGCCGCGGGTGAGCCGGGCGATGATGGCCACCATCAGCACGAAGATCATGGATACAAAGCCGCCGGAGGGGTCCACCAGCATCAGCAGCCAGCTGAGGAGGATGCCCAGGGACAGCAGCCCCGCGGTGATCAGCCAGTCCCGCAGGATGGGCCGGACCGCCTGTTTCGATCTGCTCCGCCGCATGCGCGCCACCTCCCCGCTCCCCTTCCGCATTAAAACAATATCACTATACCACAAAAAACCGCTAAGATGTCGTTAAGTTCTTAACGGGCCTGAAAAAGCGGCGCAGCCCGCCCGGGACCGGGAACAGGCTGCGCCGTTTTCGTGGAAGGGAGCGGTCAGGAGACCTTCCGGAAGGAGAGGATGCGGATGGCGGACACGTCGGTGCCCAGCTCCTCCGCCAGCGCCGCGGACACGGCGGCGATCAGCTCCTGACGATTGGGCTCGGCTGCGGTGGGGGCGGGTGCGGGGACAGGTGCGGGGGCGGCCGCGGGAGCGGGCTCCTGCTTGCCCCGGACCAGCCGGCCCATCAGCATGGTCAGCAGGATCAGGCAGATCAGGCCGAAAAAGGTGACGCCCATGCCCATCAGGCAGACGAACAGATTGGATACTTCAGGCATGTTTGGATGACCTCCCATATGTAGCTGATGATAGCCTATACGCGAAGGCCGGGTTTTGCAAGGCCGGGGAAGGGGTCTTGACAAAATGTTAACAAAGGGCGGAGGAATCTTAACATCCAGGCGGGGCCGGGCAGAAGGAAAGCCCCTGCGCCTGAGGGCGCAGGGGCTTTATGTGCCGGAGGATCAGCAGCCGCAGTTGTCGCTGCAGCCGCAGCTGTTGTTATTGCAGCAGCAGCCGCAGCCGCAGGAGTTGCCGCAGCTGTTGTTGCAGCCGCAGCCGCAGGAATTGCCGCAGCCGCAGCTGTTGTTGCCGCAGCAGCAGAACAGGATGAGCAGGATGATGATCCAGTAGCCACCGAAGCCGTTGTTATTCCACATATCAAATACCTCCTGTGAGATGCGAGGCTGGGAAGGGCCTCAGTTCATCATATGCAGGAGGGCCTTTGTGGTGTCAGCTCAGCCGGAGGGAATCCACCGAAAGGCGGGCGCTGGACAGCTGATATTCGCTGAAGAGGCCGGCGGCCTGGAGCCGCTGGGCCAGGGTCTGCTGCCCGCCGCTGAGGGGCACGTCCAGGGTGTAGAAGGAGACGTAAGCCACCTGGGAGCGGAGGAACGTCCCCTGGGAGAGGGCGCTGTACTCCGCCTGGGTCAGGATGCCCAGGTCCCTGGCCCGGGAGAGGGAGGTGGTGTAGTCGTCCACGCCGGCGGTGCTGTATCCCAGGGCCCGGAGGAGGAACTCCTCATACTCGGCGGCGGTGATGGCCTGGGCAGAGCCGAAGAGGGTGGGGCTCACGCCGTTGGTATAGCCCTGGTGGTGGGCCCAGGCCACATACCGGTCCATCCAGCCGGGCACGTCGGTGTAGGGGTGGGTGTACTGGCAGGCCAAGGCGGCCTCCTCCTCCCCCAGGATGCGGATGAACATGACCAGCCCCTCGGACCGGGTGGGGGCCAGGTGGAGGTCAAAGCCCTCGCCGAAGCCGGAGCCGGTGCCCCGGAACAGGTCCAGGGACCGGAGGGCCCGGGCGATGGCGAAGTAATCGGGGCCGGACGCCGAGCGGGACAGGGCGTAGGGGCCCTCATAGGACAGCACGGCGGTGGAGGACACGGCGGTAAACCGGGCCAGGGCGTCCTCCGCCACGATGTAGCGGTGGTCCAGGGCCAGGGTGGCGCCGGAGGCGACCTCCGTGCCGCTGGTGGCGTCCACCACCTCCCCCTCCAGCAGCGTCAGCTGGATCTCGCCGGCCAGGGGCAGCACGGCGAGGCCCGTGGGGCCGGAAAGGGAATCGCCGCTGTTGAGGTCGGCCTCCTGGGGGGAGAGGGCGGTATTCATGCCGGAGGCGGCCAGGATGTCAGCCTTCATGCCGGTGAGGAGGCGGTCCGCCTCCTCCCGGAGAGCGGCGGAGGAGGCATCCAGCTTCTGCTGGGTCTGGCTTTCAGCGGCTGGGCTGAAAACGCCCTCCAGATAGGACAGAGAGAGCAGAGGGTCCCCCGCGTCCCCTCCGGCGGCCAGGGCGGCGGTGAGGCACAGGACCAGTGCCAGGGCCAATGCGGCGGCGGTCAGTACTTTTTTCATGGTGGCTCCTTTGCTGGGGTCAGCGGTCGGTGATGCGATAGCTGAGCGTCAGAAGGCTGTCGGCAAAATGGACGTCCTCGAAGCGGACGTTTTCCACCTGGCTGGACAGCTCCACATTGGTGAAGTTCCAGAAGCCCCGGATCCCCAGGTCCACCAGGTGGTCGGCGGTGGACTGGGCCACCGCCTGGGGCACCGTAAGCACCGCCACGTCGGGCCGGTGCTGGGCTACGAAGGCGTCCAGCTCCGCCAGGTCCAGCACGGGGACGCCGGCCACCTCCGTACCCACCAGCTGGGGGGAGACGTCGAAGGCGGCCTCCAGGGTAAAGCCGATGTCGCTGAAGCGGAAGTTGTTCATCAGGGCGTGGCCCAGGTTGCCCACGCCCACCACGATGATCCGGTGGTGGTTATCCACTCCCAGGATATGGCCGATCTCCGAACGGAGCTCCTCCACGTTGTAGCCGTACCCCTGCTGGCCGAATTCGCCGAAGCAGCTGAGGTCCTGGCGGATCTGGGAGGCGGTGATGCCCATTTTCCCCCCCAGGGAGCTGGAGGAGATGCGCACCACGCCCTTGGCGTGGAGATCGTCCAGATAGCGGTAATACCGGGGCAAACGCCGGATGACGGCGTCGGATACGTTTTGTTTCTTCATAGATCTTGCGGCCTCCATACGGGATATGTACATATTTATCATCTTACTACATTGTCAATAAGCTGTCAATCGAGTTGTGGATTTTTTTAACAATCTTTTGCAAAAAAACTTCTTTACAAAATGGGAAAAGTCTGCTACACTATATTGGCGTTGAAAAAACGCACACGCGCCCGTAGCTCAGTTGGATAGAGTGACAGACTCCGACTCTGTAGGCCACTGGTTCGAATCCAGCCGGGCGTACCAAAAAAGAAAGGACTTCCCATCGGAAGTCCTTTCTTTTTGGGTTCCGGCGGCCCTTGGCCGCCTCCACCCTCCGATATTTCAAACGCCCGGGGCAAATGGATTGCCCCTGCGCCGAGGTTTTGTTTCCGGCAAAACGCTCGTACGGCGCAAACGCGCCGTCCCACAGAGCGAGGCCCCGCGTTTGATGCGGCGTATCCGCAGAGCGGCCTCTCATATCTTTCAGATGCCGGTCCCCGCAGCCTGCGGGGGCCGGCATCTGCTTTTGCCTGAAGGGAGGACCGGACACGGCTTGCGGAAACGGATGCCGGGCTCATTGCTGGCGGAACAAAACAGGGGCAGGGCGGCGGGCTTGCCGCCCGATGTGCCCCCGAGGGGGGATTACACCGGAAAACAGGGCATGGCGGCTGCCGGCTTATTTGTAGCGGCTGCTGATCTGTTCCTTTGCCAAATTCACAAAGGCTTTACGCAGCGGATGCCCGGCCAGGGCCTTGTAATATACCCCGTAGGAGATAGGAGGCGCATCGGTGATGGGGATATATCGAAGGGACGGCTGCCTGTTCTGAAAGAAGTCCGGCAGCATGGCAATGCCGTATCCGGCTTGCGCCAAGGCGACGGCCGCTTCCACAGCATCGCAAAAGTATACGTCGATGGGCGAACGATCTTCCAGGATGCGATGAAACAGCTTCCTGTATTCTTCGGGACATTTCTGCGGATCAAGCACGATCAAGGGGCCTTCCATCAAGTCGCAAAGCTGCAGCTCACTTTTTTGCGTGGAGGAAGAACCGGTTTTTGCAATGCCGACCAGGGGGATTTTCGCCAGCTCTTGGTAATGGATCCCTTTTTTTAAGGCAATACCGCACAGAAAAGTAGGCGCGATACTGCCAGAAGTGATATAATAAGACCATGGATAAACAGAT
>CALXGG010000119.1 GCA_944387785.1 uncultured Oscillospiraceae bacterium
CTCAGCTCGAAGGTCTCCTCGTAGCTGCCCTGGACGGAGATGACGGTGGCGCCGAAGGTCATCAGCTGGGCCACCTTTCCCTTGGGGGCCCGGGAGGGGACGAAGATGTAGGTTTTCAGCCCCGCGGCGGCGGCATTGCCCGCCAGGGAGGAGGCGGCGTTGCCGGTGGAGGAGCAGGCGATGACCTTGGCGCCCGCCTCCCGGGCCTTGGCCACGGCCATGGCGCTGGCCCGGTCCTTGAGGCTGGCGGTGGGGTTGATGCCGTCGTCCTTCACATAGAGCTTCTTGATGCCCAGCTGCCCCGCCAGGGCGTCCGCCTCGTACAGGGGGCTCCAGCCCACCCGCAGGGGGGTGTTGGGGGTGTCCTCCTCTACGGGGAGCAGTTCCCGGTAGCGCCACATGGAGTTGTCCCGGCGTGCCGCCAGCTTCTCCTTGGTGAGGACGGTCTTGATATAGTCGTAGTCGTAGATGATGTCCAGGATGCCCCCGCACTGGCAGTTGGTCAGGTTGGGGGTGGCCTCGTAGATCTTGCCGCACTTGACGCACTGGGCGTACTTGACGTTTTTCATCTTCTTCTCCTTAATTTGTCGTTGATGGCTGGTGCTTCCGAAGGGGCGGAAGCGGCCCTCCTTTTTGTGGGTTCCCGCACCCACGGGCGGGTGACTTTTGTACGCACAAAAGTCACCAAAAACCGCCGGGGAGACCCCGGCCCCCCTTCTCTTTTCCAAACCGGTCTGTATCGGATTTGATACTGCCTTGCCACTGGATCACAAAATCCTTCGGGCATCTGATCTGCGGCGGGCTGCTTGTCCGACTTCGGCTGTCGCCCTGTTAAAGGGAGAGATGCATCTGCCTTTTTGCGCAGCAAGAGGTGCCGATCAGCCCGATGGCCGTCAGGCGAAGCGCGGCAGAGCACCGCACCGATTACGAGGAAGCCGGAGGCCTCGCAGAAATTCAGCGGCAACCAGGCATCTCCCCTGATAGTGTCCGATTGGACAAAAAAGGGGTCCAGGGTCTCCCTGGCGCCTTTTTGGTGACTTTTTGTGCGTACAAAAAGTCACCCGGGTCCGGGGCGGGGAGCCCCGGGAGCCGAAGCCCGAAGCGGCTGGCTTCAGAAACGCCAGGGGTCCGGGGGCGGAGCCCCCGTCGAAAAGCAGTGGGGCCCGGGGGCGCAGCCCCTGGTAGAAGAGCAGGGCGGGGCTGAAAAGCCCCGCCCTGAGGCGTTGTTGGGGTAGGTTATCGCTTACAGAGCCTTCAACAGGCCGGTGGCCTCGTTGAACTCGTTGATAAGTTCATCCAGCTCCTTGGCCTGGGCGTGGACGGCGTCCCAGGTGTTCTTGGTGTCGTACCACAGGGCGTTGAGGTCGTGGACGTCCCGGGCCTGCTGCTCCACCCAGGTGTAGTACTTCAGGTTGTGTACCCGCTTGCGGTCCACATAGGTCAGCTCCAGCATGCTGTCGGTCTTGAGGCCCAGCATGTGGAGGTTGTGATCCAGGGCGGCCTCGTGGACGTTGTAGGCGCCGTGCATCTCATTGAGCTCCTGGATGCGGCTCTGGTACATGGCGGCGGAGTCGGTGAGGACGGTGGCCACCACGTCGTTCTCGCCCAGCTCATAGTACTTGGCCATCTTGATGCAGCAGAGGATGTTGGCGATGCCGCTGATGCCCAGCCAGGTCAGCTTCTCGATGAGCCCGTCGTCCAGGCCCAGCTGCTCCTTGAGGTACTTCTGGCCCTCGGCGGTGTTGAACAGGCGCAGCAGCCGCTGGCTGTCCTCGTCGTCGATGGCGATGGCCATGTCGGTGTTCTTCACGTTGTGGATCCAGGGGATGTGCTTGTCGCCGATGCCCTCGATCCGGTGGCCGCCGAAGCCGTTGTCCAGGATGGTGGGGCACTGCAGGGCCTCGCCCACCGCCAGCTTCAGGTTCGGGTACTGCTCCTTCAGGTAGTCGCCGGCGCTCATGGTGCCGGCGGAGCCGGAGGTGAAGCAGGCGCCGACGAAGTTGTCGCCGGGGCGCTTGACGGCCTCATAGAGGTCCTTGAGGGCGTAGCCGGTGACGTTGTAGTGCCAGAGGGGATTGCCCATCTCCTCGAACTGGTTGAAGATCATCATGCTGGGGTCCTGCTTGAGCTCCCAGGTCTTGTCGAAGATCTCCTTCACATTGGACTCGCAGCCGGGGGTGGCGATGACCTGGCCGGCGATCTTGCTGAGCCAGTCAAAGCGCTCCTTGCTCATCTCGGCGGGGAGGATGGCCACGCTGTCGCAGGCCAGGAGCTTAGAGTTGAAGGCGCCGCCCCGGCAGTAGTTGCCGGTGGAGGGCCAAACGGCATGGTGATAGGTGGCGTCGAACTGGCCGGTGACCAGCCGGGGGGCCAGGCACCCGAAGGAGGCGCCCACCTTATGGCAGCCGGTGGGGAACCACTTGCCGGCCATGGCGATGATGCGGCACTTGACGCCGGAGAGGCTGGAGGGGATCTCCACATAGTTGGGGACCGCCTGGAAGCCGCCGCCGGACTCCTTGGCCTCGTTCTTCCAGGTGATGCGGAACAGGTTCAGGGGGTTCACGTCCCACAGGCCCACGTCTTTCAGCTTGGCCTGGATCTTCTCGGGGATCGTCTCAGGATTCTGCATCTGGGCGATGGTGGGGATGATGATGTTGTTCTCCTTGGCCTTCTGGATATTGTGCTGGAGGCCTTCCTTGTGGATGCTGAGATCGATCTTACTCATGCTGCTTTTCCTCCTGTTTTGTGTCGATATAGGAATATAATGTATACTTGGATATGCCGAAATACTTGGCTACCTTGTCGCCGGACTTGGTGATGAGGAAGGCGCCGTGCTGGCTGAGGAACTGGATGGCCTTCACTTTGTCGTCCTTGTTCATCAGGGCCACAGGCTTGCCCACCAGGGCCACGCTCTGCTCGATGAGATCCTCCAGCAGGTCGTTGACGTTGACGGTGGTGATGCGCTGCTCCTCCCGGGCAGGCTCTGGGGTGGTGATGAGGCCGCTGATGGCGTTGTTCACCATGAGGAGGGAGGAAATGTCGTAGTTGATGGAGAGGATGGCGGTCACCTTCCCCTTGGAGTTGCGGATGTAGATCGTGGACGACTTGAGGATCTTGCCGTCCGGCGTGCGGGTCAGGTAGGCCAGCTGGTCCTTGGGGTCCTCGTCGCCGTGGAGGATGTACTCCATGACGATCTTGGAGGGCCCGTCCCCGATCCTGCGCCCCGTCACATGGCCGTTTTCGATGTGGACGATGGGGTGTTCCGTGTTCTGCGCCGACAGGTCGTGAACCACCACCTCGCAGTCGGGTCCGAACTGCGCGGCGAGAGCCGACGCGATCTGCTTGAGCATCTCCAGTCGGTAGGCTTCCAAAACGCTATCACCTCCAGAATGATTCCTTTACGACTCCATCATACCAGCATCTTTCCCGGATTGCAATGGTTTTTCAAAAAATTTTTTAGGTTTTCTAAAATTTTGTTTGACAACGACGTTTTCTATGCTATTATAGTGGTAGAGAGAACCGTCTGACCACCTGAGCGATAGGCGAAGGCAACAACATATTACAATATGTATGGAGGAGACGTACCATGAATTTTGAGGCGATCAAGAGCGCGGCTGAGGGCTATAAAGCCGATATGAGCCGCTTCCTGCGGGCCATGATCTCCCACCCCAGCGAGAGCTGTGAGGAGAAGGAAGTTGTCATGTGCATCAAGGCCGAGATGGAGAAGCTGGGCTATGACAAGGTAGAGATCGACGGCCTGGGCAACGTCATCGGCTGGATGGGCGACGGCGAGAAGATCATCGCCATCGACTCCCACATCGACACCGTGGGCATCGGCAACATCAACAACTGGGAGAAGGACCCCTACGAGGGCTACGAGACCGACGACATCATCTATGGCCGGGGCGGCTCCGACCAGGAGGGCGGCATGGCCTCCGCGGTGTACGGCGCCAAGATCATGAAGGATCTGGACCTGATCCCCAAGGGCTACAAGATCATGGTGGTGGGCTCCGTCCAGGAGGAGGACTGTGACGGTATGTGCTGGCAGTACATCGTCAACAAGTACTTCCCCTGCAAGGAGGAGGCCCAGAAGCAGATCGAGTTCGTCATCTCCACCGAGCCCACCGACGGCGGCATCTATCGCGGCCACCGGGGCCGCATGGAGATCCGGGTGGACGTCAAGGGCATCTCCTGCCACGGCTCCGCTCCCGAGCGGGGCGACAACGCCATCTACAAGATGGCCGACATCGTCCGGGAGATCCGGGCCCTCAATGAGAATGACGACGCCGACGGCACCGAGATCAAGGGCCTGGTGAAGATGCTCAACCCCAAGTACAATCCCGAGCACTACGAGGACGCCCGGTTCCTGGGCCGGGGCACCTGCACCGTCAGCCAGATCTTTTACACCTCCCCCAGCCGCTGCGCCGTGGCCGACAGCTGCGCCGTGTCCATCGACCGCCGCATGACTGCCGGCGAGACCTGGGACAGCTGCCTGGAGGAAATCCGCCAGCTGCCCTCCGTGAAGAAGTACGGCGACGACGTGAAGGTCAGCATGTACATGTACGACCGTCCCGCCTGGACCGGCACTGTCTATGAGACCGAGTGCTTCTTCCCCACCTGGATCAACAAGGAGTCCGCCGCCCACGTCCAGGCCCTCATCGACGCCCACCACGCCCTCTGGGGCGACAAGCGCATCGGCCACGCCGATGCGGATCCCAAGTACGACGCCATGCACCTGCGCAACCGGCCCCTCACCGACAAGTGGACCTTCTCCACCAACGGCGTGTCCATCCAGGGCCGCTACGGCATCCCCTGCGTGGGCTTCGGCCCCGGCGCGGAGAGCCAGGCCCACGCCCCCAATGAGATCACCTGGAAGCAGGATCTGGTGACCTGCGCCGCCCTGTACGCCGCCGTTCCCGGCCTGTACAAGGAGGAGAACAAGACCAAGGACGTCACCCAGTTCCGCCAGAGCCTCACCGATAACGACATCCAGTAAGGCGCTGCGTGGGCATATCCCTTCTTTTCTTTTCGAAGAAAAGAAGCAAAAGAAACTTTTGCGCGAAACTTCGTTTCGCTATCTCAAAATACATAAGGAGAGAATGACTATGAGCAAGACGGAAAAACTGGCCCAGCATCTGGAAAAGCTCCAGATCAACAATATGTACAAGAACGACTTCTACTGGACCTGGGACAAGACCGACGACGAGCTGGACGCCATCTTCACGGTGGCCGACGCCCTGCGGGACCTCCGGGAGCGCAACATCTCCACCAAGGTTTTTGATTCCGGCCTGGGCATCTCCATCTTCCGTGACAACTCCACCCGTACCCGCTTCTCCTTTGCCTCCGCCTGCAACCTGCTGGGCCTGGAGGTGAACGACCTGGACGAGAAGAAGAGCCAGATCGCCCACGGCGAGACGGTCCGCGAGACGGCCAACATGGTGTCCTTCATGGCCGATGTCATCGGTATCCGGGACGATATGTTCATCGAGGAGGGCCACAAGTACCAGAAGACCTTCATGGATGCTCTGGATGAGGGCTATCAGAAGGGCATCCTGGAGCAGCGCCCCACCCTGGTGAACCTCCAGTGCGACGTAGACCACCCCACTCAGGCCATGGCCGACCTGCTCCATGTGATCCATGAGATGGGCGGCGTGGAGAACCTCAAGGGCAAGAAGGTTGCCATGACCTGGGCCTATTCCCCCAGCTACGGCAAGCCCCTCAGCGTGCCCCAGGGCATCATCGGCCTCTTCACCCGCTTCGGCATGGATGTGGTGCTGGCCCATCCCGAGGGCTATGAGGTCATGCCCGAGGTAGAGGATATTGCCAAGGCCAACGCCGAGAAGTCCGGCGGCTCCTTCACCAAGGTCAACTCCATGGCCGAGGCCTTCAAGGACGCCGACATCGTCTACCCCAAGAGCTGGGCCCCCTTCAAGGCTATGGAGAAGCGCACCCAGCTGTACCGCGAGGGCGACAAGGCCGGCATCGACCAGCTGGAGCAGGAGCTGCTGGCCCAGAACGCC
>CALXGG010000120.1 GCA_944387785.1 uncultured Oscillospiraceae bacterium
CGGCGGATGTGCTGCTCCCGGGCGGTGAGGGTGAGGACGTAGCCCACCTTGCCCTCCACGTCGTGGGTCTGGCCCACGATGCGGCCGGGGAGCTTGCGGAACATGGCCTTGGTGGCGGCCATGAAGCCCAGGTAGGGGCCGCCGAAGGCGATATCCAGGCCCAGGGGCTGGCCCTCGCCCACGGCAATGTCCGCGCCGCAGGCGGCGGGGGTCTCCATGATGGCGCAGGCGATGGGGTTGACGCCCATGACATACTTGGCGCCGGCGGCGTGGACGATCTCGCCGATGGCGGCGGCGTCCTCAAGGCAGCCGTAGTAGTTGGGCTGCTGGAGGTAGAAGCAGGCGGCGTCGGCGCCCAGCATGGTCTTGAGGGCCTCCAGGTCGGTGCGGCCGTCCTTCTCCGGCACCACGATCAGCTCCGTGCCGGAGCCGAAGCAGTAGGTGCGCATGGTCTCGATGACGTGGGGATGGGCGCAGGCGGACACATAGGCCTTCGTCCGCTTGCGGTCCTTGCACATGGCGATGGACTCGGCGGCGGCGGTACCGCCGTCGTAGACGGAGGCGTTGGCCACCTCCATGCCGGTGAGGGAGCAGATCATGGTCTGGAACTCAAAGATGGACTGGAGGATGCCCTGGCTGATCTCCGCCTGGTAGGGGGTATAGGCGGTGACCAGCTCCTCCCGGTTCACCACGCTCTTGACCACGGCGGGGATGAAATGGCGGTAGGCGCCGGCCCCACGGAGGACCGTGGGGTAGACCCGGTTCTTCTCCGCCATGGCGGTGACGGAGCGGCGGACCTCCAGCTCGCTGAGACCGGCGGGGAGTTTGAGCCCGCCGCCTACCAGCATATCCCGGGGCACGCTCTCATACAGGGCGTCGATGGAGTCCACGCCCACGGCCCGGAGCATCTCCCGGCGCTGGGCGTCGGTATTGGGGATGTAGCTTCCCATGTGGTTCCTTCCTTTCTGTGTGGTGGGCCCGGGGAGGGGGCGCGTTCCCCGCTCCCCGGGGCGGAGGGGATCACTGCTGGATAAAGGCCTCGTAGGCGGCGGCGTCCATCAGCTCCTCGGTGTCGGTGATATCCTCCACCTTGGCGATCCAGGCCTCATAGGGGGACTCGTTGAGCATCTGGGGGGCGTCCAGCAGCTCCTCGTTGATCTCGGCCACCACGCCGGTGAGGGGGGAGATCACGTCGGACACCGCCTTCACGGATTCCACGTCGCAGAAGGCCTCCTCCTTGGTGACGCTGTCGCCCACCACGGGGAGGTTGATGAACACCAGGTCGCCCAGTTCGCTCTGGGCATAGTCGGTGATGCCCACCAGGGCGGTGGTGTCGTCGATCATCTTGACCCACTCGTGGGACTTGGAATACTTCAGCTCAGCGGGAAAGTTCATAGTGAGATCCTCCTTAAAAATATGTTGAAGTGAAAGGATTGACGGGAAATGGCCCCGGGGCGGCGGCCGCCCCGGGGACGGGGGCGATCAGATGCCCAGGATGCCGGTGAGGCCCTGGAGGGCGGCCTCGGTGTCGGCGTCGGAGAAGCAGTAGCGCATATCGGTGTAGTCCCCGCGGAACCTGACCACCTCGTCCTTCACCTCCGTGCCCTTCACGCACTCGGCGATCAGGTGGGCCAGCTTCTTGAACTCCTCCTTGCCGAAGCCGAAGCGGGTCATCTCGTTGACGCCCATCCGCAGGGCGCCGGAGGCGGTGAAGCCCTCCTCCTCGGGGGTGGCCTGGTAGTTGACGATGATGTTGTTGCGCTCCAGCCGCTCCGCCACCTCGGGGCCCTTGGAGTAGCCCACCTTCACGATGACCTGGTGGGTCTCGGTGTAGCCCACGGAGGGATCGCCGGCCACGTCCATGCCCTCCTCCTTGAGGCACTTGGCGAACCACTTGGCGTTCTCGGTCACCGCCTTCTGGTACTGGTCCTTGAAGGCGTTCATCTCATAGGCGGACACCAGCTCCGCCAGGAGGGTGCCCAGGTGGTGGTTGGAGACGCTGCCGGGGAAGGTGCGGGTCTGCATGGTCTCCCACAGGCTCCACTTCAGGTCCTCCGGCTTGTAGCTCACGCCGATGACGCCCCGCTGGGGGCCGAAGAAGGTCTTATGGGTGGAGCCGGTGACGATCTCCGCGCCCTCCTCGAAGGGCTTCTGGAAGTAGTCGCCCACCAGGCCCAGCACGTGGGCCATGTCGTACATGATGGTGGTGTTGATGCCCTGCTGGTCCACGAACTTCCGGATCTCCGCCACGGGCTCCTTGTGGAGCACCATGGACTTGCCGAACACGATGAACTCCGGCTTGTACTGGTCCAGCAGCACCTTGGTGGCCTCCACGTCGATCTTGTAGGGGTTCTCCGGCAGGACGGGGAAGTTCACCACCATCTGCTTCTCGGTGACGGGGTCGGTGGCCACATAGTCGTGGAGGGCGCCCATGGGCTGGGCGCTGAGGTGGCCGCCCCGGACGATGTGGTTGTTCATGATCCAGCCCAGGCGCTGGGGCTGGCGCTTGCGGTCCACCCGGTTCTTCCAGTCCATGAGGGCGGAGAACACGGCGGTGTTGGACATCTGGCCGGATACGCACCGGGGCTCCACCTGGGCGGCCCCCAGGAACTTCCGCAGCTCGGCGGCCAGCAGCTCCTCGCAGGCCACGATGAACTTGGTGCCCTGGTAGTAGGGGATGTCCGCGTCGTCGAAGGCCTTCTGCTTCTTGTGCTCGGCGTAGCGGCCGCAGGGGTCGGAGATCTGGAGCAGGCGGGTGGCCTTGGAGGGGGTCATCTCCGAGGGGATCAGGTTGATGCACTGGTTCTGGCGCCACTGGTGGTTCTCCCCGGCCTTGACGAACAGCTCCTTGACCTTCTCGGCGTAGTCGGTGACCTGGCTGGGGCCGGCCACGGTGGTCTTTTTGTAGAGGATGGGGCGGGTGTAGGGCGGGGCGTCCTGGCGCATGTGGCAGGCGGTGACCACGGCGGGGACCCGCTTGCCCCGGATGTCCACCTCGATCTCAAACTCGGTGACCACATGGGACTTCATGTAGGCAAGGCCGATGGAACGCTTGGCGGTCCGGTCGGTGATCACCGACTCGATGCCGCTGCCCTCGGTCTCGAAGTAGGGGATCATGGTGCCGGAGGTCACATAGCCCAGCTCCTCGCCGTTGCGGGCGTCATAGATGGGGAAGCCGGCCCGGAGGACGCCCCGGCCCAGCAGGCAGATTGGCTGGATGCGGTAGGGCAGGTCCGCGTTGGCGGAGAAGTCCCGGTTCAGGATCTTCTTCAGGGCCTCGAACTGCTTGAGCAGTGGGGCCTTGCCCACGAAGTCACCCTTGTCCTCGTTGAAGGACACGGCGAACTTGGCCAGGGGGGAGGCGTAGGCCTGGATCTCGCCGCCCAGCTGGCACTCGCCCATCTCGTGGCCGTAGAGGGGAAGGGCCGCCTCCATCCGCAGGGTGTCCCGGGCGCCCAGGGCCACAGGCTTGGCCCCCAGCTCGATGAGGCGGTTCCAGAAGTACACCGCGTCGGCGCTCTCGCAGTAGAGCTCGAAGCCGATGGGCTCGCCGGTATAGCCGGTCTTGGCGATGCGGACGGGCTTGCCGTCCATGGTCAGGGTATTGAGGGCGTTCTTGGCGTTTTCCACCGTCAGGGGCGCCCCGCCGGTCATGGCCATCAGGATGTCCTTGGACTTGGGGCCCTGCACCGCGATGGCGGCGTAGTCCCGGGAGACGTCGGTGATCTTCACATCGAACTTCTCCGCCTCCTTGTAGAGGTGGGCCAGGTCCTTGTCGATGTTGCCGGCGTTGATCACCAGGAAATACCTGTCCTTCTCAAAGCGGTAGAGGTACACATCGTCGATGACGCCGCCGGTTTCGTTGGGGATCAGGGCGTACTGGGCCTGGTTGATGTCCAGCGCCAGCACGTTGCTGGAGAGGACATGCTGCAGGAACTTCACATTCTCGGGCCCCTCGATGTCCAGCCGCCCCATGTGGCTGACGTCAAAGATGCCGCAGCCGCTGCGGCAGCACAGGTGCTCCGCCACGATGCCGCTGGGGTACTGGATGGGCATTTCCCAGCCGCCGAAATCCACCATGGTGGCGCCGGCGGCCACATGCACATCGTAAAGCTGGGTACGCTTCAACTCACTCATTGACTTATCCTCCATCGTCTGATTTGATAACTTCGCTGTACCGTCCTGAGGGATAGCTGCTCATGGGCATCGGATCAAAAAACAGGCGTACGCCTGGTTTTTCCACAGAAAAGACCGCGCAAAAATATATAAAAAGGCGCAGCGATATTTTTTGTCGCTGCGCCTCTGTCCCTTAACCTGAGAGATTCCCGGGAGGAGGGTCGTTGGCCCGCCCCGGTTGCCCCGCCGGTGCATTAGATGCTTTACAGATCCGCGTCCTGACCCAGTCCGTTTACCTGAGAGAGTGTGGCATTGCTCCTTCGGTGCCGCCCCTGAGGCGGGCTCTCCTGAGTCATTCATCCGCTTTTTCGATTGTTGAGATGGATTTAGAAATACAATAAATCTATTCCGCTCACTTATTTAAAAGTATGATAGCAGAATAATGAACAGTTTGTCAAGGGGGGATCCCGGTTTTTTTATCGGATCTTACGAAAGGGGGGCCGCCTTGCCCTCCTCGGACAGGGCGCGGACTAGCTGTTCCTCGGGGGTCACATAGGCGGTCCGGTAGGTGTCATAGATGACCATGCCCGGCCGGGCGGCGGGGGGCTTGCGGACATGGCGGACCTGGGTGTAATCCACGGCCACCTGGCCGCTGTCCCGGCCCTGGGAGAACCAGGCGGCCAGGACCGCCGCCTCGTGGAGGGACCGCTCATCCGGCTCCCGCCCCTCGGCGCAGAGGATCACGTGGGAGCCGTGGATCCGCTGGGTGTGGAACCAGTAGTCGGACTTGAAGGCCTCCCGGGTCAGCTGGTCGTTCTGGGTGTTGCTGCGACCCACCAGGATCCGGAAGCCGCCGCTGGAGCGGAAGGACCGGGGTCGGGCCTTCCCACGTTTTGGCTCCTTTTTCCCGGGGGAGCGCTTGCCGTAGCCCGCGGCCAGAAGCTCCTGGCGGATGTCGTTGAAGTCCTGCTCCGACTCCGCCCGGCTCAGCTCGTCCAGGACGCTCTCCAGCCAGTCCCGCTCCCGCCGGGCGATCTCCATCTGCTCCGAGAGGTGAATCTCGGCGGCTTTTGCCTTGTTGTACTGTCGGAAATACCGGGCGGCGTTCTGCTGGGGGGTGAGGAGGGGGTCCAGGGGGATCTCCACCTCCGGGCAGCCCTCCTCATAATAGTTGGGGGCCCGCAGCAGGGCCTGCCCCTTTTTCATCTGATAGAGGTTGGCGGTGATGAGCTCCCCGAAGATCCGCAGCTGGTCCCGCTGCTGGGTCTGGGCGTACTCCTTCTCCTGGAGAGCCAGCTTCCGCCTGAGGCGGTCCCGGGCGTTGGAGGCGGTGCGCAGGAGGTCCTGGCCCTTCTGGCGCACCCGCTCCTGCTGCTCCCGGGTCTCATAGAAGGCGTCCAGCAGGGAGGAGAAGCTGTCCCAGGCCGCGCCCTCCATGGCATCGCCGTACTGGGCGATGGGCAGATAGGAAAAATCTGCGGGACGGCCGCCCTTCGTGAGCAGATAGGGTGTAAAAGCATTTTCCTTTACCGCATCCTGCCAGGAAAGGAAAGCGTCGATCAGTGCCTCCTTTTCCGACGGCGTGCCCAGGGGGGCGTCGGCGCTGCCGCAGCTCTGGAAGGCGATCTCCCGGCAGACCAGGGGGGAGAGGCCCCAGAAGGTGTCCAGCAGGAACTGATCTGCCGGGATGTCCCCGGGGACGCCCTCCAGCAGCCCTTCCAACAGGGGACGGTCAGCGGACAGGGGGTCCGCCTTCTCCAGGGCGGGGGGGAGGCGGTAATAGAGCCCCGGCAGCACCTGCCGGGCCTCGCTCATCTC